>JBQCCO010000139.1:0-11478 GCA_051962155.1 Leifsonia sp.
GGCACCATGCTCGGTCACGAGGTGACGGTGCGCCACGGCGAGAACGGCCTCCCGACCGGGACGATCGACATCACGCTGACCGGCTCGGCCGGCCAGTCGCTCGGCGCGTTCCTCCCCGCGGGCATCACGCTGCGCCTGGAGGGCGACTCGAACGACTACGTCGGCAAGGGGCTCTCGGGCGGCGAGATCATCGTGCGGCCCCCGCAGGGCAGTGTGTTCCCGGCGGAGCGCAACGTGATCGCGGGCAACGTGATCGGCTACGGTGCGACGCAGGGCAGCATGTTCATCCGCGGCATCGTGGGCGAGCGGTTCCTGGTGCGCAACTCGGGCGCGACCGCGGTCGTCGAAGGCGTCGGCGACCACGCCCTGGAGTACATGACGGGTGGGCTCGCCGTGATCCTCGGCGGGACCGGCCGCAACCTCGGCGCCGGAATGTCGGGCGGAACGGCCTACGTCTACGGACTGAAGCGCGAGCGGGTCAACCGGGATGCGCTGGCCAGTGGCGAGCTGGAGCTGCTCCCGCTCGGCAGCGCCGACGTCGAGATCGTGCGCGACCTGCTCGAGCAGCACGTCGCCGAGACGGATTCGGCCCTGGCGACGCGCATGCTAGAGGACTTCGAGGCGACCGTCGCGAAGTTCGTGAAGGTGCTGCCCCGCGACTACGCGGCGGTGCTGCAGATGCGCCAGGAGGCCGTCGACGAGGGTCTCGACCCCGACGGCGACATCGTGTGGAACCGGATTCTGGAGGTGACCGGCGGATGACGCTGTCAGATTCCCAGGGATTCGAAGATGTGGAGGTGAACGGTGGCTGACCCCAAAGGCTTTCTGAAGGTGACCGAGCGGGAGCTGCCCAAGCGCCGCCCCGTCTCGGTCCGGTTGATGGACTGGAAAGAGGTCTACGAAGGCCAGGACCCGGCGCAGCTGCGCCGGCAGGCGGGCCGCTGCATGGACTGCGGCGTCCCGTTCTGCCACTCCGGCTGCCCGCTCGGCAACCTGATCCCGGAGTGGAACGACCTGATGTGGCGCGGGGAGGGCCGTCAGGCCATCGACCGCCTGCACGCGACGAACAACTTCCCGGAGTTCACCGGCCGCCTGTGCCCGGCGCCGTGCGAGTCGTCGTGCGTGCTCGGCATCAACCAGCCGGCCGTCACCATCAAGCAGGTCGAGGTCTCGATCATCGACCAGGCCTGGCAGAACGGCTGGGTGCAGCCGCATCCGCCGGAGCGCCTCACCGGTAAGACCGTCGCCGTCGTCGGCTCGGGCCCGGCGGGCCTCGCCGCCGCGCAGCAGCTGACGCGCGCCGGCCACACCGTCGCCGTGTACGAGCGGGACGACCGGATCGGCGGCCTGCTGCGCTACGGCATCCCGGACTTCAAGATGGAGAAGAAGCACCTCGAGGCGCGCCTCAACCAGATGATGGCCGAGGGCACGCGCTTCCGCGCGGGCGTCGACATCGGCGTGGACATCACGTGGGACGACCTGCGCGCCCGGTACGACGCGGTCGTCGTCGCGACCGGTGCGATGGTGCCGCGCGACCTGCCCATCCCGGGCCGGGAGCTCTCCGGCGTGCACTTCGCCATGGAGTACCTGGTCCAGCAGAACAAGGCGGGCGCGGGGGACCAGGTCGCCGACCAGATCACGGCGGACGGCAAGCACGTCATCGTTCTCGGCGGCGGCGACACCGGCGCGGACTGCATCGGGACGGCGCACCGCCAGGGCGCCGCGAGCGTCACGAACCTCGCCATCGGCACGCAGCCGCCGACCGAGCGCCCCGAGCACCAGCCGTGGCCGACGACGCCGACGCTGTTCGAGGTCCAGTCGGCGCACGAGGAGGGCGGCAAGCGGGAGTACCTCGCCTCCACCGTCGAGTTCCTCGCCAACGAGTTCGGCGAGGTCCGCGCCCTGCGCGTGGCCGAGACCGAGTACCTCGACGGACGCCGCGTGCCCAAGGCCGGGACCGAGCGCGAGATCCCCGCGGACCTGGTGCTCCTGGCCCTCGGATTCACCGGTCCCGAGCAGCAGGACCTGTCCGCGCAGCTCGCGCTCCCGTTCGACCAGCGCGGCAACGTCGCGCGGGACGGCGAGTACCAGACCTCGCAGGAGGGCGTCTTCGTCGCCGGCGACGCGGGCCGCGGCCAGTCGCTCATCGTGTGGGCCATCGCAGAGGGCCGGGCAGCGGCCGCCGCCGTCGACCGGTATCTTGAGGGGGAGACGCAGTTGCCGTCTCCGATCCGTCCCACCGATCGCGGCATCCTTGTCTGAACTCATGGCTCCCGCACGACCGGGCGCCACTATCGAACCACGCGCCATCGGCGCAGAAACAACGGAGCGAACAAAAAGCATGAGAAGGGCCAAAATCGTCGCGACCCTCGGGCCGGCGACCTCCAGCTATGAGAACATCCGCGCGATCATCGACGCGGGTGTGGACGTGGCGCGCATGAACCTGAGCCACGGCAGCTACGAGGTGCACGAGGGGGTCTACGCGAACATCCGCAAGGCCGCCGACGACGCCGGCAAGCCGGTCGCCATCCTGGTCGACCTGCAGGGTCCGAAGATCCGTCTCGGCAAGTTCGAGGCCGGCCCCTACGAGCTCGCCGAGGGCGACGTCTTCAAGATCACCACCGAGGACATCATCGGCACCAAGGAGATCTCCTCCACGACGTTCAAGGGCCTCCCGAACGACGTCCACGTGGGCGACTTCCTCCTGATCGACGACGGCAAGGTCCGTGTCCGCGTGACCGACGTGGAGGGCCCGGTCGTCACGACCGAGGTCATCGTCGCGGGTCCCGTCTCCAACAACAAGGGCATCAACCTGCCCGGCGTCGCCGTGAACGTCCCCGCCCTGTCCGACAAGGACGAGGCCGACCTCCGCTGGGGCCTCAAGCTCGGCGCCGACATCATCGCGCTGTCGTTCGTGCGCAACGCCCAGGACATCGAGCGCGTGCACGAGATCATGGCCGAGGAGGGTCGCAAGATCCCGGTCGTCGCCAAGATCGAGAAGCCGCAGGCCGTGGATGCCCTCGAAGAGATCATCGAGGCGTTCGACGCCATCATGGTCGCCCGTGGCGACCTCGGTGTGGAGCTGCCGCTGGAGGCGGTCCCGATCGTGCAGAAGCGCGCCGTCGAGCTCGCCCGCCGCGCTGCGAAGCCCGTCATCGTGGCGACGCAGATGCTCGAGTCGATGATCTCCAGTCCCGTCCCCACGCGTGCGGAGACCTCCGACGTCGCCAACGCCGTCCTCGACGGCGCGGACGCGGTCATGCTCTCAGGCGAGACCAGCGTCGGCGAGTACCCGACGGTCACCGTCCAGACCATGGCACGGATCGTCACCTCGACCGAGGAGCACGGCCTGGAGCGCATCCTTCCGCTCGGCACGCGGCCGCGCACCCAGTCGGGTGCGATCACGCTGGCCGCCGCCGAGGTCGCCGAGTTCGTCGAGGCGAAGTTCCTCTGCGTCTTCACCGAGTCGGGCGAGTCGGCCCGCCGCGTCGCACGCCTGCGCAACAAGATCCCGATCCTGGCCTTCACGCCCGAGGAGTCGGTCCGTCGCCGGATGGCCCTGTTCTGGGGCGTCGAGTCCTTCCTCGTCGGTCGCGTCACCCACACCGACCAGATGGTCGAGCAGGTGGACGATGCCCTCAAGACGACCGGCCGCGCGGTCGACGGGGACAAGGTCATCATCATCTCCGGATCCCCTCCCGGAATCCCCGGAACCACCAACGACATCCGCGTGCACCGGGTCGGCGACGTCCTCTAGCACCGGTCACGAAGGGCCCCGCGTCGAGCGGGGCCCTTCGTGCGTCCCCCTCCGGTATGACGCCGTGTCAGACCGGGGGATGAACTCGGGTTTTCCCATGCAATCCGGAGGGTCGGCCGGGGTGCGGCGCGCGTATCCTCGGGCTATGGAACACCGTTGGATGCGCTGGGCGCCCGCTGTCGTCGTCCCCCTCGTGATCGCCGCGGGCGCGATCATCGCACCGCTCGCCGCGGGCGCGGCCGACCTGCCCGTGAAGTCCCCGGCGGATGTGCTGCGGCTGGTCGCATCGAGCCACACCCGTTCGTTCTCGGGCACCGTCGAGCAGACCTCCGATCTGGGGCTGCCGAGCCTGCCGTCCGTCTCGCCGAGGTCCCAGGACTCGAGCGCGGTCGACGCCCTCGAACTGGCGCTGGCCGACCACACCGCGAACGTGTGGGTGGACGGTCCGACGCGTGCACGCGTCCAGGTGCTCGACCAGCTGGCCGAGCGGGACGCGATCCGCAACGGCTCCGATCTGTGGTTGTACCAGTCGACGGGCGAGAAGGTGACGCACGCGACACTTCCCGCGCACGCGAAGAAGACGGCGGCGCCCGACGAGACATCCCTCACGCCGTCGCAGCTGGCGCAGCGCTTCCTGGATGCGGTGGACCCGTCGACGAAGGTCTCCCTCGGCGCGGACGCCACCGTCGCAGGCCGTGACGCCTACGACCTCGTCCTCACCCCGAAGGCGGAAAGCACGCTGGTCGGGTCGGTCTCCATCGCGGTCGACGGCACGACGGGCATCCCGTTGCAGGTCGCCGTCACGGCACGCGGAGCGAGCTCGCCGTCGTTCCAGGCGGGGTTCACCGCCTTCAGCGATCAGAAGCCGGACGCCTCCCGCTTCGCGTTCACGCCGCCGAAGGGCGCCACGGTGACGGAGCAGAAGCTCCCCACAGGCGGGCACTCCGGGAAGGCGTCGGGCCCGCACGTGAAGCCGACCGTCACCGGCACGGGATGGGCGACCATCGTCTCCCTGCCGGCCGGCTCCGTTCCGGTGGCCCTCACCGGCGACCCGCTCTTCCAGCAGCTGACGCAGCCGGTCGACGGCGGTCGCGCCCTGAGCTCCTCGCTGGTGTCGGTGCTCATCACCTCGGACGGCCGCGTCCTCGCCGGCGCCGTCCCGGTCTCGGCCTTGCAGGCGGCGTCGCAGGCGACCGGCCGGTGAGCGACGCGGCGATCGCGACCAGCGGCCTCACGAAGCGCTTCCGGTCGCGGGCGGTGGTCGACGCCCTCGACCTGCACGTGCCTCGCGGGTCCGTGTTCGGCTTCCTCGGGCCCAACGGCTCGGGCAAGACGACCACGATCCGGATGCTGCTCGGCCTGATCTCCCCGTCGGCCGGGTCCATCCAGGTGCTGGGGGAGGCGATGCCCGACCGCGGCGCGCGCGTCCTTCCGCGGGTCGGCGCGCTCGTCGAGGGCCCGGCCTTCGCCCCGTACCTGTCCGGGACCGCCAACCTCGTCCGGCGGGACACCGCCGACCGCTACGCGCCCGCCTCGACCCGGCGGGCCCGGGTCGATGCGGCACTGGAACGCGTCGGCCTGTCGCACGCCGCCGGCAAGCACGTGCGCGCCTACTCGCTCGGGATGAAGCAGCGGCTCGGCATCGCCGGCGCGCTCCTCACGGACCGCGACCTGCTCGTGCTGGACGAGCCGACCAACGGCCTCGACCCGCAGGGGACCCGAGAGGTGCGGAGCCTCGTCCGTTCCCTGGCGGACGAGGGCCGGACCGTGTTCGTGTCGAGCCACCTGCTGGCCGAGATCGAACAGGTCTGCACGCACGCCGCGATCATGCGGACGGGACGGCTCGTGGCGCAAGGATCGCTGGACGAGCTGCGACGCGGCTCCGGTCCACGGGTCGCCGTCGAGACTCCGGATGCGAACCTCGCCCTCGCAGTCCTCGGCCGGTTCGGCCTCGACGCCGTCCCGACCGGGTCCGGGGTGGAGGCGGCTCTCGGCGAAGCCGCTCCGCCCACGGAGGAGCTGTCCGCCGCCCTCGTTCGCGAGGGGGTGCGCCTGCGCGGTTTCGCCGTGCGCGCATCCAGTCTCGAAGAGCGGTTCGTGGAGCTCACCGGGGAGGGATTCGATGTCGAGCAGTGAACTCACCGTCGCCTCCGAGACCGCAGCGCCCGGCGCTGAGGCGTCCCCGTCTCCCCGCGCCCGGCGCGAACGGCCCTCGGCCGGCTGGGCGCTCCTCGGGTCGGAGATCTCGGTCATGTTCCGTCGCTGGCGCACCTGGGCGATGCTCGCCGCCCTGGCCGCCGTGCCCATCCTGATCGCCGTCGCCGTGCGGATCACCGGCGGGAGCTCGCGCGGCCCCGCCTTCTTGAGCGACATCACCTCCAACGGCCTGTTCGTGGCGTTCACCGCGCTCGTGGTGTGCGTCCCGCTCTTCCTGCCTTTGACCATCGGGGTGGTCGCGGGGGACACGATCGCGGGCGAAGCGAGCCACGGCACCCTGCGGTACCTCGTGATCGCTCCCGCCGGCCGGCTGCGGCTGCTCGCGGTGAAGTACGCGGGGTGCGCGGTGTTCTGCGTGGCGGCGGCGCTGGTCGTCGCCATCGCGGGCGCTCTGATCGGGATGCTGCTCTTCCCGATCGGGCCGGTGACCCTGCTCTCCGGCGTCCAAGTCGGGCTGGGGGAGGCGTACCTGCGCCTCGCGCTCATCGCGCTCTACATCGTCGTGTCGCTGCTCGGGCTGTGCGCGATCGGGATGTTCCTCTCGACCCTCACCGACGTCCCGGTCGGCGCCATGGCCGCGACCGCGGTGCTCGCCGTGTTCGCGCAGGTCCTCGACCAGCTCCCGCAGCTGAAGGCGCTGCATCCCTGGCTGTTCAGTCACTACTGGCTCGGGTTCGGCGACTTCCTGCGCGACCCGATCTCGTGGGATTCGTTCGGCCAGAACGCCCTGCTGCAGCTCGGCTACGTGGCGGTCTTCGGCGCTCTGGCGATCGGACGGTTCACCACGAAGGACATCCTGTCCTGACCTGCAGGGCCGTGCTCCCCGGTGCGGGGTTCACGCCACGCCTTCGGCGGTCTGCTCCAGGTCCGAGCGCGGACGGTCGCGCTGGGTCGCGATGGTGATCCCGGCGGCCAGGCACACCACGACGATGCCGGCCAGCTGCAGCAGCGAGAACCGCTCGCCCAGCACGAGCACGCCGAACACGGTGGCGACGACCGGTCCGAAGCTCGTGATGACGGCGTACAGCCGCGGGGTGATCCGGCGCAGGATGAACGTGTCCAGGCTGTAGGGCACCGCCGACGACAGCACGCCGAGAGCCAGCAGCAGGAGCAGCACCCGCGCATCCACCCGGCTGTAGTCGACCACCACCAGAGCGAGGGGAACGGTCAGCACCGTGGACACGATGCTCGCGACGCTGAGGCCCTCGAGCCCGGGCAGCCGGGTGGCGACCTGACGCGTGATCAGGATGTACGCCGCCCAGGCCGCCGCAGCGGTCAGGGCGAGCACCACGCCGAGCGGATCGATCGACCCTTCGGTCGCGGTGAGGAGCAGCACGCCGCCGGCGGCGGCCACCGCGCATGCCGCATCGACGAGGCGCCGGGAGCCGGCGAGGGCCAGCGCGAACGGTCCGAGGAACTCGATCGTGGCGGCGATGCCCAGGCCGAGGAGGCCGACCGCTTCGTAGAAGCTGAGGTTCATCACCGTGAGGACCACGCCCAGTGCCAGCGCCGGCCAGAGCCGCCGCCAGGTCAGCTCGGAGCGTCGCGGCCGGTAGAACGGCAGCACGGCGGCAGCGGTCACGAGCTGCCGCGCGGCCACGACGACGATGGAGCCGACCACCGGGATGAGCAGGCCGGCGAGCGACGACCCGTAGTTGATGCTGATCTCCGTCGCCACCTGGGTGCCGGCGCCGATGAGGCGGTCGCGGCGGGTGGAGCTCATCCATCGAGCCTACTGGGCGGACTCACACCGTCCGGCGCATGATGGCCCGGGTCTCGCTGGGCCTCCGGACCACGTCGAAGCCGCCCTCCCGGAACAGGGAGACCGTGCCGTGATAGCGGACAGCGGTCGACAGCGACGGCCGCACCTGCGTGTCCACGGGATACCCTTCGAGCACCTGCGCGCCCTGTGTCCGCGCGTGCTCCACCGCTCCCGCCAGGAGCGCGCGGGCCAGGCCCTGCTGGCGGAACTCCACCCGCACGACGAAGCAGGTGACCGCCCACGGGTCCTCCGGATCGCCGGGGAGCCGCTTGGTGATGGGGGAGCGGGCGAGGTTCGGGTAGGCCGTGTACGGCTCGACCGCCGCCCATCCGGCCGGCTCGCCGTCGACCCAGGCGAGGACGCCCGGCGTGCCCGAGCGCACCTGCTCGTGGAGGGCGTCGTGCGTTCCTTTGCGACCCAGCCGGTCGAACTGCGATCGCGGCGCCTTGAACCACTGGCACCAGCATCCCGAAGGGTCGCCCGGGGTGCTGAACACGGCCTCCATGTCGCTCCACACCGCGTCGTCGACCGGGCGGACCACTGTTTCGCTCATGCCTCGACGGTAGCTGCGACGGGATGCCGGGCCAAGGGGTCAGAGCTGGCCGGGACCTCAGAGCGGGTGGGCCGTCTCCGGGTCGACCACGGTGAGCTCGGCGATCTTGGCGGCGCGGCCGTCGCCGGACGAGCGGCCCGTGAGCCGCCGTCCGATCCACGGCAGCACGTAGCGGCGGTAGTACTCCGCGGTCCGCCGGGTCTTCTCGCCCGGAGGCGCCGCCGCGACCTCCTCCACGCCCCACTCGGCCGGTACCGGGATGCCGAAGGCGTTCAGCACGTTGCTCGCGACCCGCGCGTGCCCGAGCGGACCGAGGTGGAGGCGGTCCTCCGACCAGTAGCGGATGTCCTGGAGTCCCTCATCGGCCCAGTTGTCGACGAACGTGATCCCCTCCCGCGGCAGCATCGCCCGCACTGCGACCGCGAGCTCTTCGCCGCGGCGGCGGATGAGCCCGCCGAGGGGGAGGTGCGCGCTGGGGTTCGCCCCGCTGAGGAGGAGCATGTGGCTGCCGGACGCGACGACGCGATCCGCCGCATCCATCAGGGTCCTCGCGACGCTCTCGATGGAGACGCGGGGTCGCATGATGTCGTTGCCGCCGCCGTTCAGGCTGACCAGGTCGGGACGCTGCGCGATCGCCGGCTCCAGCTGCTCCGCGACGATCGGCCCGAGCTTGCGCCCCCGCACGGCCAGGTTCGCGTAACGGAACGGCGCGCCGGAGGCCGACGCCATCCCGAGGGCGACGAAGTCGGCCCAGCCGCGCACGCGACCATCCGGGAGGTCGTCGCCGACGCCCTCGGTGAAGCTGTCCCCGATGGCGATGTAGCTCGTGAATGCGGTACCCGGCACGGGTGCAACGCTACCGCTCCCGGCTACCATAGGCGGCATCGACCGCGCCCGACGGCGGACGCGGGGAGGGGGATCCCATGCAGAAGGTCAGCACGTTCCTGTGGTTCGACGACGGCGCGGAGGATGCGGCCACGCAGTACACGTCGCTCATCCCGGACTCGCGCATCCTCGACGTGAAGCGGTTCGGGGATGCGATGCCGGGCGGGCTCATCGTCGTCACGTTCACGCTCGGCGGCGTCGAGTACCAGGCGATGAACGGGGGGCCGGGGTTCCCCTTCACGGAGGCGATCTCGCTCTCGGTGATCTGCGACGACCAGGCCGAGGTGGACCGGCTCTGGGACGCACTTACCGCCGACGGCGGCAAGGAGAGCATGTGCGGCTGGCTGAAGGACCGCTGGGGCGTCAGCTGGCAGATCGTGCCGCGGAGGATGCTCGAACTGCAGTCGGACCCGGACCCGGAGCGGGCCAGCCGTGCCAACCAGGCGATGCTGACGATGCGCAAGCTCGACATCGCCGCGCTGGAGGCCGCCGCCGACGGCCGCTGACGCGCCGGACTGCGTCCGGCCGCTTTCGCCGGCCCCCTTTCGCCGAAGTGCTCGTTGTTGCACCCGCCCACGGCGTGTCGCCTGCAACGACGAGCACCTCGCGGGATGCGTCAGCGCGCGAGGAGGTCCTGCCAGGCCAGCAGGTGCTCGACCGTGACGCCGCCGTAGCCGCGGAGGCCCGAAAGCTGCGAGCGAACCTTCGCCGTCTCCGATTCGAGCAGCGCTGCGCTGTCGTCGCCGAACGTCGCAGCCGCGCCGCCGGCGACCTCCGGCGTGTCCGTCTCCACCCCGATCGTGAACGGGATGCGCTTCCCAGCGGCCGCCGCGGCGGCGGGCTGAGCGAGAGCCACGATGCCGTCCGTTCCGTCCGCGTGGTCGCTGAAGGCGACGATGGCGACCGACTTCAGGTGCGGGAGCAGCGCGTCGAAGGCCGTGCCGCCCTCCGGCTGCGGCTTCGCCGCGAGCCACCACGGCAGGTCGGCGCCCACCGGCGTGGAGCCGGCGGCGACGCGCGCCTGGTCGTAGAGGTTCTGGAGCTTGGTGACGACGGCGGGCAGCTCCGAGTCCGAGGACACGACCCACGGCTCCACATCGAACTGGATGGCGTCGAAGGGCGCCGCGCGCAGGGCTGCTGCGGTCCAGTCCGCCGCGAGTGACGGGTCGTCGGCCCAGGACGGATCGCCGCCCAGTGCGGCGACCTTGGTCACGCCAACGGCGTGCAGCGCATGGATGGCATCCGTCAGCCAGGCGCCGAACGGACCCTCGTCGGCCGCCCACGGCACCGAGAGGAAGACGGTCCGCAGGTGATGCGCCGCCGCGAAGTCCGCCAGCGCCTGCGGCTCGAACTGTGCGAGGCCCTCGCCGCGCGCATCCACGGCCGGATCGATCGGGTTGCCCCACGCCCACATCCCGGTGATCGCAGACGGGGAGGAGCCGCCGTCGATCCGCTCGGTCACGGCCGCCGCCGGTGCGGCCGAGAGCGCCGGAGCAGCGAGAGCGGAGCCGCCGATCGCGACGGCGACGGCCGTGGCGGTGATGACGACCCGGAGACGCGGAGCTCGCATGGCACACCCTTAGAAAGCGGAACGGAACGGGTTACCGCCATTTCGGGTGTGCGGTCACTCCATCATGTCAGCATCCCTGTTTCCGTCTATGCCGCATTCGGGGTACACGCCGGCCCAGGATTCAGTCGCGCCAGCCCAGCGCCGGCGCGATCTGGGTGACGATCGTCTCCAGGAGGTGCGCGTTGTAGTCCACGCCCAGCTGGTTGGGGACGGTCACCAGCACGGTGTCGGCGTCGGCGACGGCCGCATCCTCGCGCAGTTCCTCCACGATCCGCTCCGGGTCGCCGACGTAGCTCTTCCCGAAGCGCGCGAGGCCGCCGTCCAGGTGCCCCACCTGATCGTGCCGGTCGGCGAGCGCGGACGCGCCGAAGTAGCGGCGGTCGAGGTCCGTGGTGATGGGCAGGATGCTGCGGCTGACCGAGACGCGCGGCTCGCGCTCCCATCCCGCTGCCGCCCACGCGTCGCGGTACTGCTGCAGCTGCTCGGCCTGCAGGTCGGAGAACGGGACGCCGGTGTCCTCCGTCAGCAGCGTCGAGCTCATCAGGTTCATCCCCTGCTCCGCCGCCCAGACCGCTGTCGCGCGCGAGCCGGCGCCCCACCAGATGCGGTCGGCCAGGCCGGGCGACTGCGGCTCGATCGCCAAGGCGCCGCGCTGGCCGCCGGTCATGGCCGGATCGGCTTCCGCCACTCCAGCACCGGCGATCGCCGCGCGGAACAGCTCGATGTGCCGTCGC
>JBQCCO010000140.1:0-7541 GCA_051962155.1 Leifsonia sp.
GGCGCAGCTCGCCGGGGCCGCTGCCCTGTCGGTGGCGGTGGTCGTCAAGCTCACCCGCGTGCTGATGCTCGCGCCGATGGTCGCGATCGCCGCGGTGGTGGAGCGGCGGAGGCATGTCGAGGGCGACCCCGGCGTGAAGCGTCCGCCGATCCTCCCGCTGTTCATCGCCGGCTTCATCGTCGCGGTGCTGGCACGGACGTTCCTCCCCGTGGGACCGGTCGTGACGGATGCCGCGGACATGCTGCAGACGGCCCTGCTCGCGATGGCGTTGTTCGGGCTCGGAACCGCCGTCCGCCTGCGGACGCTCGTCGGCACCGGCTGGCGGGCGCTGGCGACCGGCGTGATCTCGTGGGCGCTGATCGCCGTCCTGGCCCTTGCCGCCGTCTGGCTCTCGACCCGCTGAGCCCTCTCCCGCCTATCGGAAGAGGGGGTTGCGGTGTGTTACGGGTGCAGGACCGGCGCGGGGAGGGTCGGGTAGCGTGACGGCATGGCAGATCGTGAGTACGGCTTCCGCACGCGTGCGATCCACGCGGGCAACATCCCCGACCCGGTGACCGGCGCGCGAGCCCTGCCGATCTACCAGACGAGCGCATTCGTCTTCGACGACACGGCCGACGCCGCAGCCCGATTCGCTCTGCAGAAGTACGGCAACGTCTACTCCCGCCTCGCCAACCCGACCGTGGCCTCCTTCGAGGAGCGGGTGGCCAGCCTCGAGGGCGGCCTCGGCGCGGTGGCGACGGCGTCCGGGCTGAGCGCCCAATACATCACGTTCGCCTCGCTCGTCGGCGCCGGCGACCACATCGTCGCCTCGGCCAACCTCTACGGCGGATCCATCACGCAATTGGATGTGACCCTGCGCCGGTTCGGCGTCGAGACCACCTTCGTCCAGAGCTCCGACCCGGCCGACTACGCCGCCGCGATCACGGACAGCACGAAGATCCTGTTCGCCGAGACCATCGCGAACCCGTCCGGGGAGATCGCCGACATCGAGGGATTGGCCGAGGTCGCCCACGCCGCCGGCATCCCGCTCGCGATCGATTCCACCATCGCGACCCCCTACCTCAACCGGCCCATCGAGTGGGGTGCCGACATCGTCATCCACTCGGCCACGAAGTTCCTGGGCGGCCACGGGACCACCCTCGGCGGCGTGGTGGTCGAGAGCGGCCGGTTCGACTGGCACTCCTCGAAGTTCCCGCTGTTCGGGCAGCCGGTGCCGACCTACGGCGGGTTGCAGTGGTCCGGCAACTTCGGCGAGTACGCCTTCCTCACCCGTCTGCGAGCCGAGCAGCTGCGCGACATCGGCCCGACGCTCGCGCCGCACTCTGCGTTCCTGCTCGCGCAGGGCGTCGAGACCTTGCCGTACCGGGTCCAGGCTCACGTCGACAACGCGCGAGCGGTCGCCGAGTGGCTGGATGCCGATCCCCGCATCGAGAAGGTGCTCTGGGCGGGCCTGCCCGGGCATCCTCACCACGAACGCGCGCAGAAGTACCTCCCGAAGGGGCCGGGCAGTGTGTTCAGCTTCGTGGTGAAGGGCGGCCGGGAGGCCGGGCAGCGGTTCATCGAGTCGGTCGACCTCGCCAGCCACCTGGCGAACATCGGCGACGCGAAGACGCTGGTGATCCATCCCGCCTCCACCACCCACGCGCAGTTGAACGAGCAGCAGCTCCACGACGCGGGCGTCCTGCCCGGTGTGGTGCGCATCAGCGTCGGCATCGAAGACGTCGAGGACATCATCTACGACCTGGATCAGGCGCTCAGCGTCGCCGTCGAGGAGGGGAAGGCAGCATGACGACGGCAACGGATGCGTCGGGCACGATTCCGGACGACGCGCGCACGTCCGACTCCACCACGTCCGACTCCACCACCGAGGTCCAGCTCGCGAACGGCCTGAGCTGCGCCGTGCCGGCGGACTCGCCGCTGGCGAAGCTGCTGAAGTCGCAGCGGACCTGGGCCGGACCGGACGCGAAGGCGCGCCTCAAGCTCCTGCGCTCCGCGAAGTCGGTGGCGATCGTCGGCGCTTCTCCGAATCCCGCCCGCTCCTCCTACTTCGTCGGGACGTACCTGCTGCAGTCGAGCGATTTCCGGGTGTACTTCGTCAACCCGAACGCCGACACCATCCTCGGTCAGAAGGCGTACCCGGACCTCGCGTCGCTTCCCGAGGTGCCCGACATCGTGGATGTGTTCCGCAAGCCGGGCGATCTCCCCGCCGTGATCGACGAGGTCGTCGCGGTCGGCGCGCCGGCCGTCTGGGTGCAGCTGGGGATCTGGAACCAGGAGGCCGCGGAGTACGGCGAGTCGAAGGGCCTGACCGTCGTCATGGACCGCTGCCTCAAGATCGAGCACGCCCGCTTCCACGGCGGCCTGCACCTCCTCGGCTTCGACACCGGCCAGATCACCTCCCGCAAAACCATCCGCTGACTCCCACCTCGCCCCCACCGTCGCGCCCCACCGTCGCGCCCCACCGTCGCGCCTCACCGTCGCGCCCCACCATCGAGTCCGCAGAGATTGCACGAATTCACCGCGGAAACGTGCAGTCTTCGCGGACTCGACGGTGGGGGGCGACCCCGTCGCGAAGTGGGATGCGTCAGGCGCGGGCGACGATGTGGAAGACGTGCCAGTGCTTGGGGCCGTCGAAGGACATGCCGCGTCGGTCGTCCTCGACCAGCTGGAGCACCTCCATGCCGGTGAGCATCCCCTCCACCTGCCTGCGCTCGTGGAAGCTCATGCCGGGACGGCCGGCCCACTCATCGTGCGGCCCGAACAGCTCGCCGGCGAACAGGCCCCCCGGGCGCAGCGCCTCGCGGATGTCCGCCCAGAGGTACGGGAAGTGGGTCTCGTCGCAGAACGGCAGGGCGAAGCCCGCGTAGATCAGATCGGCCTCGGGCAGGTCGCCGAGCTTCTCGAACGGAGCCTGCCGGACGGTCACGCGCTGCGACGCCTCGGGCGAGAGCCCGGAGCGGACGCGCTCCTCGACGCCCGGATCGGAGTCCACTGCGAGCACGTGCCAGCCGTTCTCGGCCAGATGCCGGGTCTCCACCCCGTCGCCGCAGCCGAGGTCGATCGCGTCGCCGGCGGGACCGCCCCACGCCTCGAGCGCGCTCTGGAACGTCGGGCGGACGCCGCGCCCGCCCTGCTTCTCGTAGAACTGCGACCAGTCGAACGCCATGCGGCTGAGCCTCCGCGCGCGCGGCCCGCTCGGCGCGGCAGGCTCAGCGCGGCAGCGCGGCAGCGATGCCATCGGGCGGCGCAGGCTCTAGGATCGGCGGGTGCAGTCCGAGCCCTCGTCCCCTCGCGTCGCCGTGCTCGGCCCGGTGCTGGTCGAGGACCGCACCGGCGCGCTGACGGAGCCGGCCGGCGCCCTCGGCAAGAGCCTGATCGTCGCGCTGGTCCTCGCCCGCGGCGCCGCCAGCGTCCCCTCGCTGGTCGACGACCTGTGGGATGACGCCCCGCCGCGACAGGAACGCGCCGCTCTGCAGACGCTCGTCTCCCGCGTCCGCACCACGACCGCCGACGGCCTGCTGGAGTCGACTCCGAGCGGATACGCGCTGGCCGTCGATCCCGAGCAGACCGATCTGGGCCGAGCCCGGCATGCCCTCGAACGCGCGGAGGCCGCCCTCCTCGACGGAGACCCTGCCTCCGCTGCTGCCGAGGCGACGGACGCGCTCGCGCTCTGGCGTGGCGAACCCGGCGCCGAGCTCGGCGCGACTCCCCTCGCCGACGAGCTGCAGCGCACCGCCTCCGCCCTCTACGACGATCTGCTCCTGGCCCGCGCCCGGGCCAGACGCGCCAGCGGTGACCCGTCCGGTGCGCTCATCGACCTGCGGCCGCTCGTCGCACGTCGGCCGCTCGACGAGACGCTGCGGCTGGAGCAGTTGCGGGCCCTGGCCGACGCCGGCCGACGCAGCGAGGCCCTCCTGGCGTTCGCCGAGCTGAAGGAGGCGCTGCTCGAACGCCTGGGGACCCGTCCCGGCCCTGCCCTCGTCGCCCTGAACGCCGAACTGCTCGCGGAGGACGACGCTGCCGACGTCGCACCGCACCCGGATGCCCCGCGCCGCATCCGCATCGGCCTGCGCTCTGCGCCCAACACGCTGCTCGGGCGCGAGTACGACCTCCAGGCCGTCGAGGACCTCATCGCCACCTCCCGCCTCACGACCGTCCTCGGCGCGGGTGGCCTGGGGAAGACCCGTCTCGCGCAGGAGATCGGCCACCGCGCCGTCCACACGCCCGCCGTGATCGTCGTCGAGCTGGCGAGCGTCCGCACCGGAGAGGATGTGGAGCTCGCCTTCGCCTCGACGCTCGGTATCCGCGAGGCCCGCGCCGCGCGTCCCGTCGATCCGGGCGCGCGGATCGACCTGCGCTCGCGCATCCTGGGACTGCTGGCGGAGCGTGAGACGCTGCTCATCGTCGACAACTGCGAGCACATCGTGGATGCGGCAGCCGCGTACATCCAGGACATCCTGGACTCGACCACCGCCGTCCGCATCCTCGCGACCAGCCGCGCGCCGCTGTCGATCGGCGCGGAGCACGTCTACCCGCTCGATTCGCTGAAGAGCACCGAGAGCGACACCGAAGCCGAGAGCCACACCGAGGCCGAGAGCGACACCGAGGGCGAGACTGACAGCAACACCGAGACCGGCCCCCACCGCGACCGCACGCGCGCAGCCACCGGGTCACCCCGCGCAGAGTCGCACTACGGCCCCGCCGTGGCCCTGTTCGTCGACCGCGCCCGCGCCGCGCGGCCGGGCGCCGTGCTGCCCCTGGATGTCGTCGCCCGCCTCTGCGACCGGCTCGACGGACTGCCGCTCGCGATCGAGCTTGCCGCCGCCCGCACCCGATCCCTCTCGGTGGACGAGATCGAACGCAGGCTCGGCAACCGCTTCGCCCTGCTGACCGGCGGCGAGCGCACCGCGCCGGAACGCCACCGCACCCTGTTCGCCGTCATCGAGTGGAGCTGGAATCTGCTCGGAGCCTCGGAACAGGCGCTGCTGCGCCGCCTCTCCCGCTTCCCCGACGGCTTCAGTGCGGAGGCCGCGGAGGCGGTGGCCGCATCCAGCACCGTCTCGGTGCTCGACGACCTCGACGCCCTCGTGACGCAATCGCTGGTGACGGTGAGCGAAGATCCGTCCACCGGGCTGCTGCGGTACCGGATGCTGGAGACCGTCCGCGAGTTCGGCGACCGCGAGCTGGTCGCTGCGGGCGAAGAGGACGAGGTCTGCGACGGCATGGATGCGTGGGCGATCGCCTTCTGTCGCGACGCGCTGTCCAGGATGCACGGCCGCACCCAGGTGAGCACCTTCCAGCGGGTCACGGCCGAGCAGGACAACCTCGTGGCGGTGCTCCGGTCCGCACTCGCCGGCGTCAGGCGGGACACCGTCGCCGTGGTGTTCGCCGCGCTCTCGTACTACTGGTCGCTGCGCAGCGCGCACTCGGAGGTCCTCGCTTTCGGCCCGACGGTGATGAATGTGCTGACCGGCCACGAACCCACCGCCGAGGTGCGCGACGCGGTCGCCGCCGGCTACACGGTCATCGGGGGCACCTTCCTCTTCATCGACCTGCGGACCTCGGCGCGCGCCCTCTCCCGCCTGCGCCGGTTGCGGCGCACCGAGCCGCTGGCCGATCCGCGATTGGATGCGCTGGCGGAGCTCGCCCTCGAGGCCGGACGCCGCGACACCGGCGAGCGGCTGCTCTCCGAGTTCGCTGCCTCGGCCGATCCCGGGCGGTCGGCGATCGGCAACTTCCTGACGGCGCAACTGCAGGAGAACGCCGGCGAGCTGGAGGCGTCCCTCGCCTCCGCGACGCGGGCCTGGCAGCAGGCGGGGATCTCCGGGGACGCCTGGTCGATGGCCTCGGCCGCGCAATCGATCGCCCAGTCGTACAGCCAGCTCGCGCATCCCGCCGAGGCCCTGGAGTGGGCGCAGCGCGCGTACGACCGCATGGCGCTGCTCCAGGCGGACGGGGACCTGCGGCAGCTCGACTGGCTGATCGCCATGAATGCGATCTCGGTGGGCGAGACGGCCCGCGCACGCCGGCTGCTGGAGCGGTACCTCGCCGCCGAGGTCGACCGCAGGGGTTTCGACTTCGTGGACTACTACGCGATCGGGCATGCCGGGATGGCGGAGATCGCGCTTGCAGAGGGTGACCTCGCGCAGTCGGTGCGGCTCTACGACGACGCGATCGACGTGTTCGCCGAGGAGAGCGCGTCGAGCAGGATGTCCCTGAGCCCGTGGCGCACCATGATGGGTGCGGCCCGGTTGGTGGCGCGCCTGCGCGTGCACGCGACCGAGCCCGGGCTGGTGGACTGGGCCGCGACGGATGCGGCGGCCGCCGACCTGCGCATCCGCACGCTCGTCACGTCGCGGATGAGCCCACCGAATCTCGACCGGCCGGTGATCGGCTCCTGTCTGGCGGGCTATGCCGCGTGGATGCTCGACCCGCGCACCGGAGAGCAGCACGCCTCAGAGGCGCATGCCGGCGACGAGCACACAGGCGCCGAGCACGCGGGCGCCGAGCGCACCTCCGCCGACTGGGTGGAGAACGGGCTGACAATGTTCGCCCTCGCCGGCCGGGCGAACTCCCGCCAGGACGTGCCCACTCTGCACCGGGACGCGATCGCGATCCCGATCGCTGCTGCGTGGGGCCAGGAGAGGCTGGATGCGGCCCTCGCTGCCGTAGCATCCCTCACCCCTGGCGAGGCGGCCACCCGCGGCCTCGCCCTGCTCTCCGCCGTCCGCGCGTAGCCGGATTAGCAACCATAGTTGACAACGAACAGTAAGCAACTATAGTTGCTTGCATGAACGCCACACCCTTCCCGGACCCCGTCGGGGGCGTCGCCGACGGGCTCGCCGCCGTCGTCGCGCTCCGCGAACTCGCCGACCAGCTCGAGGACGCCGAGGTCGAGCGAGCCCTCCGCGACGGGTGGAGCTGGACCCAGATCGCCGACGCACTGGGCGTCACACGTCAGGCGGTCCACAAGAAGCACCTGCGCCGCGTCGCCGCCGCCGGTGTCGTACTGAGGAGACGCAATGTCTGAGATCCCTGCTGGCGCCCCCGAGGACCTGCCGGCCCAGCCGCTGTCGCGCGCGTTGCGACCCATCGTCATCCGCTCCGTCACCGAGGCGCAGCTGCGCAACGCACCCCTGGTCGAGGCGGAGCACCTGCTGCTCGCCCTCTCCCGCGAGGGCAGCGGCCCGATCCGGTCGGCGCTCGCCACCGCGGGCCTCGACCCGGAGGGGCTGGATGCGGCCCTCGCCGCCGAGCGCGCGGCGGGCCTCCGCGTGGCAGGCGTGACCCCGCCCCCGGCCGCGCGTCTGGCCGCGGCCCCCCGCGTGGCACGGCCGCGCTGGGGGACCTCCGCCCGCGACGTGCTCAGCCGGGCCCACCGGATCGCGTCGGCGAACCGCCGACGCCAGGGCATGGCCGAGCTCGACCTGCTCACCGCCCTCCTGGGCCTGGAGCTCGGAACGGTCCCCCGCGCCCTGACCATCGCCGACGTCGACCGCGCCGCGGTGCTCGCCGCCGCCGCAGCGGCCGCCTGACGCCCG
>JBQCCO010000141.1:0-9916 GCA_051962155.1 Leifsonia sp.
CTCTCCTTTCGAAGGAGATCGGGTGTCGATTCTCCTTCGAATGACAGTGCTGAAGGAGATTCGAACGTAATCCGTCCGAATCTCCTTCGCTGGGGCGAGTTGACGGCGAGGCGACGGCCAGCCTCACCGACGCGTTCGTCGCGGGGCTCGCGACTGACGAGGGCGGCAGGCTTCCGCCCGCCGCCCTCGTCAGCCGGTCACTGAGCGGAGCGGATCGACACCGAGTCGAACTGGTTGATCGCCGACTGCGTGGCGTCGTGCGAGGTCGAGAAGATCCCCGCATCCTGCGTCGCCGCCGCGGACGGCAGGGTGACAGCGGCGCCGATGGGCACGTAGTTGATGCCGTCGTACGAGTACGACCCCGTGTACGTGGTGCCTGAGCGGGCGAGCTGCACCCAGATGGGGCGGAACACATCCACCGAGGCCTGCGCCTGCGTGTCGATGTAGCCGTCGCCGTTCGAATCCCAGGCGAAGACGACTCCGTTCCTCGCCGTCACCGCGACCACCGCATACCCGGTCGAGGATCCGGCCTGGGTGATGTCGTTGCGGACCATCACCCCGGACTTCGCCCAGACGTTGGCGTCGTTGACCGACACCACGCGCGCCGAGACGCTCGCCGTCTGCCCGAAGGAGCCCGCCCGGTAGATCGCGCCGTACTGGTCGTCGTGCTGACCGCCCGCGCCCCAGACATCCGCACCCGCTGCGGCGATCCCGAAGGCGCCCCCGGCCTGGCCGAACACCGACGTAGCCGCCGAGGCGCCCGCCGTCCGGAAGCCGTCCGTCACCGGAGCGGACACCGGGCAGGCGCTGAATCCGAACTGGTTGGCGTTCAGCGACGTCCGGTACTGCGGTGCCACTCCGGACGCGCAGATCACGTCGAGGGCGGCGGCCGGCCAGGCGGCCCCGGTCACCTTGACGTTGTCGGTCAGCGTGTTGTTGTGGGCGGCGGCGTTCGGCGCCGAGATGCCGCCCGAGTTGTACCAGTTGTCCCGGATGACGTTGTCGCTGGTGTTGTTGCGCAGGCTGTACGCGTTGGTGAAGAGGAACGACCCGCCTTGGACGACGTTGTTCTCGTAGGTCATCGAGCGCGATCCCTCATCGAGGTAGAGCCCGATCCCGGAGATGTTGAACAGGTAGTTCTTGTCCACGACCGTCCCCGGGCTGGCCGACAGGTTGTAGACCGAGCCGCCGTCGGCGAACCGGGCCTTCGTGTTGTGGACGAGGTTGCCTTCGACGCGGTTGTCCTTGAGCGTGGTCGGCGTCGTGTAGAGCGGGTTCCAGTTGTAGTACCCGCGGTCCACGTAGTCGTTCGAGCCCCCGGCGTCGTTGATGCCCCAGCCGTAGCCGGTGTCGATGCCGTCGTACGGGACGTTCGCGACCTCGTTGTGGAGGATCTGCGCTCGCGTCACGTAGGTGCTCAGGATGCCGCTGTTGTCCTTGTAGTCCACACCGACGCGGTCGATCGTGTTGTCCTGGATGGTGATGTCCTGGTTGGTCATCCGCGGGTCGCTCGGGTGGTGCGCATCCGGCAGCACTCCGCCGACCGCGACACCGTGGCCGCTGTCCTCGAGGAACGTGTTGCCGACGACCTGGATGCCGCTAGCTCCGTAGCCGACGCCCGTCAGCATGGCGTTGGCGTCGTTCCCGATGCCGAGTGCGGATGAGCCGAGGTTGGTGAACGTGTTCCCCGTGAACGAGATGCGGCTGGCGGCCGAGACCTGGACGGCCGCGGGCTCCTGGTACCAGCTGGTGCGCGCCCGCTCGAACATCTCGCAGCCACGGGCGCAGCTGGTGAACGCGTCCGCCGGACGGTAGTCGTACGTCCCCTTGATGAAGAGGCCGTTCTGCTGGTCGGCGTAGCCGTCGGTCGACGGGCCGAGCCAGGAGGTGCCGGAGAACCGGATGCCCTCGAACGACAGTCCGCTGACCGGCTGGTCGTAGCTTCCGCCGATGCTGATCAGGGACTGCAGGTGGGGCAGTTCGATGTCGAGCGTGTTGGGATCCACGCCGTCCGCCGGCTTGTAGTACAGCTTTCCGCCGTGCGGGTCGATGTACCACTGGTTCGTCTGCGTCAGGAACGCCAGCGAGTTGTCCAGGTACCAGGTGGGTCCGGCCAGGAACGACTTCTGGACGGTGTCCCATCCCCAGGTGTTGTTGTCCCACGCCGGCTGCGCCATCGTGATCGCGGTCGGGCTGATGCTCTGCACGGGCGAGTACCGGTTGGTGAAGTCGCCGAGCGACTCGAACTCGATACGCCCCTGGTCGGGCAGGCCGGCCAAATAGCCGAAGGCGGGGTTGTTGATCGTCAGCCCGGTGGCGGTCGGCGTCACATCGGAGTTGGCGAGCCGGATGGATGCGCGCGGAGCAATCACCCCATCGACGTACAGCTGACGCGTGTCGAGCCCGGCTGGCGTGTCGGCCTGCCAGATGCCGGTCCCCGCGTCGGACTTCGACCATCCCGTGACCGCGGAGGCGCCCGTGATCACCGGATGCGCTCCCGGCGCGGCCGCCCAGTGGACGGTGCTGCCGGATCCGCCGCCGTCTGACGCGCCGAAGCGCAGCGGCTTCGAGAGGCGATAGGTCCCGTCCGCGAGCTGGACGGTCACGTCACCGTGCCTGATGGAGGGACGCAGGACGTGCTGCGCCCGTTCGAGGGAGCAGGGCTGGGACTGACTGCAGTGCCCCGAGTCCTTCCCGTCCGGTGCCGCGTAGAAGGTCGTCGCCGGATCGGCCTGCGCCTTGAGGGGGATCAGCACGGAGACGATGACCGCGCCGGCGCCGAGGAGCGCGAGCACCGCCTGCCTGCGTCCTTTCCGCCTGGTCATCGAACGTCGCGAGTCTGACGTCAATGTCATGTTGGATCGCTTCCTGTGATGGGCGGCCCCGATGCCGCCGCATCCACAGTTATCATACGTATTATGTTTGCTGCAAGAGACGTGTGGCGTTTTGGAAAAGCGGGCAACCCATCCACTCGTTACGCCGACGGGCGCTGAGTCACTCCTCGAAGGCGTCCGAGGCGGCATGCATCGCAGCCTTTGTATAGCCCAGGCTTGGCATTGCTGTATAGCCCGGTCTATAATATCCTGATGAAGGAAGCGAAGAGCAGGAACACCTACCAGCTCAACGTGACGCGTGAGGGGTCCTGGTGGATCATCGATGCAGTCGACGTTGACTACCGCAGCCAGGCGCGCACGCTCTCCGAGGTGGACGAGATGGGTCGCGACCTCATCGCTGGCGCCCTCGATGTCCCCGCTGATTCCTTCGACGTCGCAATCAACGTCGAACAGCCGGCCGACGTGGCCCAGCGGCTGACGGAAGCCGCCGCCCTAGAGCGCGAGGCGCAGGAGGCGGTGAGCCGCGCTGCCCGCGACCGCCGCGAAGCGGCCCGGGCGCTGCGCGACACGTACGGCCTCAGCGCGATCGATGCCGCGCGCGTGCTCGGCGTCACCCGGGCTCGCGTGTATCAGCTCCTCGACGACCGCGAGAAGGCCTCGGCCTGATTCGGGTTCCCGGGGAAGCCCTTCTCGGCCAGCCACTGCAGGACGTCGTCGGCTACGTCCTTCCATCCCGCGTCGAGCGTGAGGGAGTGACCCTTCCCCGGGTACCGGTGGTAGTCGGTGACCGAGGTCGAGTGGTCCGCGTAGAGCTTCGACACCGCCAGCGTCACGGATTCGGGGACCGTGTGGTCCTCGGTCCCCGACGTCAGCAGCAGCGGCCCGCGCGTGGCCACGTGCGTGTCCACCGCGGCGGGGGAGTTGCGGACGAAGTTCGCTGTCGCATCCTCGAAGAGTGGGCGCCCGGGGCCTGGGATGGTCCACGCGGCATGCAGGGCGTCCGACTCCTCCTCGGTGATCGCGTTGCCGAAGGCGTAGCGGAACTGCTTCTCGTTCAAGGCGACCGTCCGGGACTTGTTCGCCGGGTTGCCGAGCACCGGGAAGCCCGATTTCAACTGTGCGAACGGCAGCACCTTGACGCCCTTGATCGGCGCAGGGTCGATCGCGACCGCCGCGGCCGCGAGATCGTTCGCGAGGAGCTCCTGGGCGATCAGGCCGCCGAAGGAGTGGCCGACGATCACCGGCTTCTCGTCGAGTCGCTCGATGTGGTCGGTGTTGTGATGGCAGATCTCCGCGATCCCCTGGTTGTTGAGCCCGGCCGGGTCGGCCCGGGTGGCCTCCACGGTGTCCAGGTCTCCCGGCCAGCCGGGCGCCGACGTGGCGTAGCCGGCAGCGTCGAAAAGGTCCTGCCAAGGCTTCCACGCGCTCGTGTGGATCCAAAGACCGTGGATGAAGACGACGTTCGTGGGCATGATGCTCCTTGCTCGGGTCGATTCGGATCAGAGGGTGGTGCGGTGGGTCACAAGGTCTTGATGAGGCCGCCGTCGATGAGGAAGTCGGCCCCCGTGACGTTGCCGGCCCGATTGCCGGCCAGCAGTAGGGCGAGGTCGGCGACTTCGGACGGTTGGGTGAACCTGCCGGTCGAGAAGCCGCCCTGGCTTGCGACGACGCGGTCGCGCGCCGTGTCGAAGTCCACGCCCAGGTTCTTGGCGGCGGTTGCGGCCACGCCGTTCTCGCCGAGCCACAGCTGGGTCGCCACGGGACCTGGGCTGATGGTGTTGAAGCGGATGTTCTGGGCTCCGAACTCCTTGGACAGCGCTTTGGAGAGGTTCCAGACGGCCGCCTTGGCGGAGGAGTAGTCGACGACCGGCGGGTCCGGCAGGAAGGCGTTGACCGATCCGATCGTCACGACGTTGCCGCCACCGCGTTCCAGGAGCAGCGGGATCGCCGCGCGAGTCGTGCGGACCGCGGCGAGGAAGCTGAGGTTGAGGGTGTCCAGCCACTGTTCGTCCGTGATGGCCAGGAAGCCATCGAAGCGGAAGGCGACGGCGCCGACATTGTTCACGAGGATGTCCAGCCCGCCGAGGTCGGCGGATCGTGCGACGAGCCGGGCCGGGGCCTCCGGCGCGGACAGGTCGACGCTCTCGAACAGGACGGTTCCGCCCGCGACCAGCTCATCCAGTTCGGGAGAGGAGGATCGTGCGCCGGCGACCACGCGTGCGCCTTCGGCCACGAGCCCTCGCGTGATCGCCAGCCCGATGCCCTTGCTCGCGCCGGTCACGACGGCGACTCTTCCCGCTAGTCCTAGGTCCATGCCGCCGACAGTAGGGTCGGGTCGCTGCCGGGTGCGAGACCGGGCTGCGGCTAGTACTGCCGCTACCTCCCTGGCACCAGCTGTGCCAGGGCGCTCTCGGTCGGTGTGCCCGGTTCTGCGTAGTACGCGAAGATCGAGTGCCCCTCCGCGCCTGCGAGCGGGAGCTGGGTGAAGTGCAGCGAGAGGGCGCCCACCGCGGGGTGGTTCAGTGGATGCGTCCCCTCCGTGAAGCCGCGGGTGTCGTGGCGATGCCACAGCTCTCTGAATCGGGAGCTCTCCTGAGTGAGCTGGGCGACGAGCTCCTGGTTTCGCGGATCGTCCGGGTGGAGGCCGACCTCCGACCGCAGGAGGCCGATCGAGCGCATACTCAACCCGTCCCACTCCACGTAGAGATCGCGCATCCGGGGATCGAGCAGCATCAGGCCGACGGCGTTGCGCCCCACCTGATATGCATCGACGAGAGCGGTCATGAGAGCGTTGGTCGCGACGATGTCGAAGTGCCGGTCGAGGACCATGGCCGCCGTCATGGGCCAGGATTCGATCAGCCAGCGGACACGCTCCACCGCCGGTGCTGCGGTCGGGTGGGCCGGTCGCGGCGTCAGCCGGGCCAGGGCGGAGAGGTAGGACGTGGCTGTGGCGTCCAGGCGCAGGGCCCGAGACAGCGCATCGAGCACCGAATCCGTCGGACGGGTCTCCTGCCCTTGCTCCAGCTTCACGTAGTACTCGGTACTGATCCCTGCCACGGCCGCGACCTCGGCTCGCCGGAGGCCGGGAACGCGGCGAACTCCGGTCCCCTCCGGAAGGCCGACATCAGCCGGCTGGAGCAGCTCGCGGCGCGCTCGCAGATAGTCGCCGAGTGGATGCGGATCGGGCATGCCGGATTCTATCGATACGACCGGGTCGTGCGGGACCGCACGACGCCCCTGCCGGCCGTGGTCACTGCGTCGCGACGCGCGCCGGGTCGACGGCGAGACCGGCGGTATCCAAGTCCTCCCACAGCGCCTCCGGGATCTCTGCTCGGTAGCGCGCCACCGTGCTGTTCACGTGGTCGGAGGTCCGCATCCCCGTCACGACCGAGACGACAGCCGGGTGCCTCAGGGGGTACTGGATGGCCGCAGCCGGGAGGCTGACTCCGTGCCGTGCGCAGACCTCGGCGATCGCGACCGCCCGGTCGACGACCTCAGCGGGCGCCGTGCCGTAGTCGAAGTGGGCAGACCGATCGACCTGCTCACTGCTCAGCAGCCCCGAGTTGTACACCGCGGCGGCGACGATGCCGACGCCGCGCTGCTGCGCGAGGGGCAGCAGCTCCTCGAGGGCGGACTGGTCGAGCAGGCTGAAGCGGCCGGCGACCATCATCACATCCACGTCGGTGCGGCGGATGAACTCGGTGAGCATCGCGGACTGGTTCATCCCCGCTCCGATCGCTCCCACGACGCCCTGCTCCCGGAGCTCGATGAGGGCCGCGACACCGGTCGTGGACGCGGCCTCCCAGTGCTCGTCCGGATCGTGGAGGTAGGCGATGTCGAGGCGGTCGGTGCCGATCCGGGCGAGGGACTCCTCCACCGAGCGCAGGATCCCGTCCCGGCTGAAGTCCCAGACCCGGCGGGTCGCGGCGGGAACGACGAAACCGTCGTCGTCCCGTTGGCCGGCGGTCTCCGGGCTGTCGACGAGGAGGCGCCCGACCTTGGAGGAGACGACGATGGAGTCACGGCGAGCGGACTCCAGCGACCGGCCGAGTCGTCGCTCCGACAGTCCGAGACCGTAGTGCGGCGCCGTGTCGAAGTAGCGGAGCCCGTCGTCCAAGGCCGCGGCCACGGCCTGGCGCGAGGCGTCGTCCGTCGTCTCCCGGAACAGATTGCCGAGCTGGGCCGCGCCGAAGCCGAGCTCGGTGAGCCGGTGGCCGGTCCGCAGCGTCCGGGCCGGGAGGGGCGGGGTGAGCGCATCCGAGTCCATGACCGTAGCTTAGCGCGTACAGCATACGTATGATGTTTGGATACTGTGGGACGACAGGGGCGCATGCGCGCTACGACGACGTCATCCCGACGTCACGACCAAGTCACGACGAAGTCACGAGGAAAGGAGCACCCGGCGATGCTGGCGGCGAATTATGCAGGCGACCGGACCATCACGATCGAGGAACGGGAGCCCGAGCCGCTCCGGCCCGGCGAGGCGCGCATCGCGGTCGCCTATGTCGGCATCTGCGGCACCGACCTCCACATCTTCCACGGCGACATGGATGCGCGCGTCGCCCGGCCGGCGACCATCGGCCATGAGATGTCGGGCACGATCGTCGACCTGGCCCCCGACGTCGAAGGCTGGTCGGTGGGGGATGCGGTGACGGTCATGCCGCTGGCCTGGGACGGCACCTGCCCGGCGTGCCTCGCAGGCAACGAGCACATCTGCCAGAACCTCGACTTCATCGGGATCGACAGCCCGGGTGCCCTGCAGGAGAACTGGAACGTTCCCGCCTCCACCCTGGTCCGCCTGCCCGCGGAGGTGTCGCTGCGGGATGCGGCGCTCGTCGAGCCCGTCGCGGTCGCCGTGCACGACGTACGGCGTTCGGAGCTCGGGCCGGGCGACCGGGCGGTGGTCATCGGCGCGGGCCCCATCGGCGTGCTCATCGCGACGGCCGCCACGGCCTTCGGGGCCGAGGTCGTCATCGCCGAGATCGATGCGAACCGCCGCGCGGCCGCAGAAGAGATGGGCCTGCGGACGCTCGACCCGTCGGCGGTCGACCAGGTCGCCTGGGTCGAGGAGTGGACGGGTGGCGCCGGCGCGGACGTCGTGTTCGAGGTCTCCGGCTCAGCGGCCGCTGTGCTCGGTGCGACGTCGCTCGCCAAGGTGCGCGGCACCCTCGTCGTGGTCGCCATCCACTCGCAGCCGCGTCCGCTGGATCTGCACCGCCTGTTCTGGCGCGAGCTGCGCATCCTCGGGGCACGCGTCTACGAGCGGCGGGACTTCGAGCGCGCGGTCGAGCTGGTGGCCGAGGGTGCCATCCCGGCGGACAGGCTGATCACGCGCGTGGTCCCGCTCGCCGAGACGGCCTCCGCCTTCGAGGCGCTCGAGGAAGGCCGGGCGATGAAGCTGCTGGTCGAGGTGGGGCGATGAACCCGTTCGACCTGACCGGGCGGCTGGCGTTGGTGACCGGGGCGAAGCGGGGGATCGGCTTCGCCATCGCCGAGGCGCTCGCCGCGGCGGGCGCCGACATCGTCGGCGTCTCGGCCACCCTCGACCCGGAGTCGTCGGCGATCGGCGACCGGGTCCGTGAGCTCGGGCGGAGCTTCGAGGGCCACCGCGTGGACTTCGCGGATCGCCGCCAGGTGGCCGGGCTGGGCTCCCGGTTGGCGGGCGGGGAGCGGCCGGTCGACATCCTGGTCAACAATGCGGGCACCATCCGCCGGGCGCCGGCCGTGCAGCATCCCCTCGAATGGTTCGACGAGGTGCTCGAAGTGGATCTGACCAGCGGCTTCGTGCTCAGCCAGGCGCTGGGGATGCGGATGCTGGAACAGGGGCACGGCCGCGTGATCTTCACCGCCTCCCTGCTCTCGTTCCAGGGCGGCATCAACGTGCCGGGATACGCAGCCGCCAAGTCGGGCGTCGCCGGGCTGGTTCGCGCCCTGTCGAACGAGTGGGCGGGTGCCGGCGTGACGGTGAACGGCATCGCGCCGGGCTACATCGCGACGGACAACACGCAGGCGCTGCAGGACGACCCGGAGCGCTCGCGCTCGATCCTCGACCGGATCCCGGCGGGTCGCTGGGGCACGGCGGAGGACCTCGGGGGCGCGGCCGTCTTCCTCGCCTCGGACGCCGCGCGCTACGTCACCGGCGCGATCCTCCCCGTCGACGGCGGCTGGCTCGGTCGCTGAGACGAGCTCTTGGCAAACATAATACGTATGCTCTATAGTCGGAAACACGCCTCGGCCCCCTACGCCGCAGTCGTCAACGAAGTCGACAAGACAAGGACATCTCATGGTCGGAATCCACACTGTGGTGCGTTCACGCCGCCGGTCGGCGCTGACCGTCGCCGCACTCGGCGCCGCGACGGCGCTCCTGGCTCTCACCGGTTGCAGCACCGGTGGGAGCTCGACGAACGGGTCATACGGCTTTCCCGAAGCCAGCCAAGACGCCTCCTCGACGATCACCGTCTGGGTGGATGCGGACCGCCAGGCCGCCGCGAAGGCATTCGAGAAGGCCAACCCGAACACCAAGGTCAAGGTCGTCACCTACGACGGCTCGGCCAACGGCTCCAACTCGTTCCGCACGAAGATGCAGCTGTTCGACCGTGCAGGCAGCGGCTGGCCGGACGTCGTGTTCTCCAGCCAGAACAACGACGCATCCTGGGCGAGCCAGAAGACCAACGGCAAGCAGGCATTCGCCGCCGTGCTCGACAAAGGCCTCGTGCCCAAGGCGACGCTCGATGACTTCACCCCGGGTTCCCTCAACCCGTGCACGGTGAACGGCCAGGTGTACTGCCTCCGCAACGACCTCGCTCAGACCGTGCTCTGGTACAACAAGTCGCTGATGGACCAGTTCGGCTACACCCTGCCGACCACCTGGGAGGACTACCAGGCTCTGGGCCAGAAGCTCGCGACCGAGCACCCCGGCTACATCGTCGGCGCCGCCGGCGACTCGTTCACGCCGGAGATCTACTTCTGGAGCGGCAAGTGCCAGGCGAACGGCATCACCGGGCCCAAGGCGGTGACCGTCAACACGACCAGCAATGAGTGCAAGCGAGTTGCGTCGATGCTCGACACCCTCATCGGTAACG
>JBQCCO010000142.1:0-5514 GCA_051962155.1 Leifsonia sp.
CGCCACATGCGCCGCGCCCGGGGCCGTACCCGCCCCCGCCCCCCCCCCTTCCGTGTTTTCCACAGGGCGACGAACACTCTGTTCGCGCCTCCTCGCACGGCGTTACAGTGAGCGCACCCGGACGCACCGGCCGACCGGAAGGGGAGTGCGATGCCTCGTCTGACGAACGCGGAACTGATCGAGCGCCTCTCCCGGCTGGAGGCGGAGAACGCGCTGCTGCGCGGGCAGGTCGCCGAGCAGGCGGGGGCCGGGCCTGCGGCCGCCGACCTGGTCGCGGCGCCCGTGAAGCACCGGAGGGGCTGGGGATGGACGCTGCTGGCGACGGTCCTCATCGTCGTGGGCGCCCTCCTCGCGCCGCTGGCCGTCGTCGCATCCTGGGCGAGAGTGGAGCTGACGGACACGGACAGGTTCGTGGCCACCTACGCTCCGCTCGCGCACGATCCGGGCGTGCAGAGCTTCATCACCGATCAGGCCGTGAAGGCGGTCCAGCAGCACGTCGACATCCCCGGAGTGACCTCCCAGGTGATCGACGGGATCACGCAGCTGGGCACCGGCCCGCTCGCCACCAAGGCGCTGGATTCGCTGAAGGGGCCGCTGGCGCAGGGGATCGTCTCGCTCGTGCGCTCCACGGTGCAGCGCTTCGTGACCTCCGATGCGTTCTCCCAGGTCTGGGAACAGGCGTTGCGGACGAGCCATGACCAGTTCGTCGCCACGATGGAGAACGATCCGAAGGCCGCCATCACGGTCGGGTCCGACGGCTCGGTCGGCATCCAGCTCGCACCGATCGTCGCGCGGGTGAAGCAGCTGCTCGTCGATCAGGGGCTCACGTTCGCATCGCAGCTTCCCACAGTGGATCGGACGATCACCGTGGCCCAGACCTCCGCCATCCCCACCCTCCAGCTTTTCTACGGGCTGTCCGTCGCCGCAGGCACCTGGCTGTCGTGGGTGGCTCTCGCGCTGCTCGCCCTCGGCGTCGTGGTCGCGCGACGGCGCGCGCTCGCGCTGGTCTGGGCGGCCGTGGGTCTCGGGGTGGCGATGGCTCTGACCCTGGCGGCCCTCGGCGTGGGCCGCCTCGTCTTCGTGGCGCAGGCATCCCCGTCCCTGATCCCGACGGCATTGGCCCAGTCGCTGTTCTCGACCGTGACCGACGCGATGATCGCGACGGCCGTCGCCGTGCTCATCCTCGCGCTCTCCGTCGCACTCGTCGGCTGGTACGCCGGCCCGTTCGCCGCGCCACGGCGGCTGCGCGGCTTCTTCGGCGCAGGCGCATCCTGGCTGCGGGATGCGGCCCAGCGTCACGGCATCAGCACAGGGCGCACCGGCGAGTGGATGTACACCCAGCGCGTCCTCCTGCGAGCCGCGGTCGCGGTGATCGCCGCGGCGATCGTGCTGTTCGTCCGGCCGCTCACGACCTCCCTGGTGGTGTGGACGCTCGTTCTCGCCGTCCTCGTCGTGGCCGTCCTCGAGCTCGTGGAGCGGCCGGTCATCGCGGTCCCGGACGCAGCGGATGACGACACGCCCGTCATGACCGTCTCCTGAGCGTCGAAGTGTCGGCCGCGTCCGCGGTCCGCGCGCCGGTAGGCTCCGTTCGGTCATGAGTCGCACAACCGTCGCCCTGCTCGCCGCGCTGGAGGCGCTCATCGTCGCCGCGGTCGGCCTCGGCATCTGCCTGGTCCCCATCACGATCCTCTGGGCCGCGCAGTACCAGCTCGGCGCCGACTTCGGGGTCGTCTGGCGGTCCGCGGCGGATGTGTGGCTCGTCGGTCACGGCGTCAACCTGACGGTGGCGCTCGATCCGCAGACCGTGGCCCGGCTGGGGCTGCCGGGAGCAGGCGTCCCGTTCCAGGTGACGATCGCGCTGCTGGGCTTCGCGGCCCTCACCGCGGGATTCGGTGTGCGCACCGGCATGCGGGCCGCCGGCACGCCGCAGCCCGCCGTCGGTGCGCTGAGCGCCCTGGTGACCTTCGCCGCGATCTCGGCCGTGGTCGTTCTGTCGGCGGGGTCCGCGATCGTGCAGCCGTCGCTCTGGCAGGGCATCGTGCTCCCTCCGTTCGTCTACGCCGTCGGCATCGCCGCCGGCTTCGGCTTCGCGGCGCTGCGACAGCCGCGAGAGGACGACGGGGCGCCGGCGGTGCTCCCGACCCTGCGGGCCCAGGCAGTCGCCGTGCCCGGGGCGCTCCGTGCAGGAGCTCTCGCCGCCGTGCGTGCCGGCACCGCCGCGACCGCGATGGTGATCGGCATCGCGGCGCTGATCGTCGCCGTACTGCTGTTCGGCAACTACGGCACGATCATCAGCCTGTACGAGCAGCTTCAGACGGGCATCGCCGGGGGAGCGGCCCTGACGATCGGACAGCTGGCGATCCTGCCGAACGTCGTGGTGTGGATGGCGTCCTGGCTCGTCGGCCCCGGCTTCGCGATCGGCACGGGTTCGTCCGTCAGCCCGCTCGGGACCGCCCTCGGCCCGCTGCCCGGGGTGCCGGTGTTCGGCGTGATCCCGCCCGGCGGCTACAGCCTGGGTCTTATCGGCATCCTCGTCCCCGTCGTCGCCGGCTTCCTCGCCGCCGTTCTTCTGCGTTCGACGACGTCGACGCGAGGCATGGAGGGCATCCGCGCCAAGCTCCTGGTGGCCCTCGCGATCGGCGTAGTGGCGGGCGTCGAGCTCGGGCTCCTGGCGTGGTGGTCCTCCGGCGCCCTCGGCCCCGGCCGCCTGCACGACGTCGGCCCGAACCCCTGGCTGGTCGGCGGGATCGCTGCGGCGGAGGTCGCCGTTACGGCCGCGATCGGCCTGGCGGCGGGAGCGCGCACGCGCCGGTAAGGGGTCTGCCCGGCCGCCACTAGGCTGGTTGCGTGCTCTCGATCGTTGTCCTCATCTCCGGTGGCGGATCCAACCTGCTGGCCCTGCTGGAGGCGGCAGAGGACGCGGAATTCCCGGCACGCGTCGTCGCTGTCGGCGCCGATCGCGACGCGGAGGGGTTCGAGCACGCCGAGCGGTTCGGCATCCCGACCTTCACCGTGCCGTACACCTCGTACCCGAGCCGCGAGGAGTGGGGTGACGGCCTCCTGGAGCAGATCCTGCAGTGGGAGCCCGACCTCATCATCCTGTCCGGCTTCATGCGGCTGGTTCCGCCGCGGGTCGTCGAGAAGCTCTCGCCGGACCTGATCAACACCCACCCGGCCTACCTGCCGGAGTTCCCTGGTGCGCACGCGGTCCGCGACGCGCTCGCCGCCGGCGTGACCCAGACGGGCGCGAGCCTCATCGTCGTCGACAACAGCGTGGACGGCGGCCCGATCATCAGCCAGGAGCGCGTGGAGGTGCTGCCCGGGGACACCGAGGCGAGCCTGCACGAGCGCATCAAACCCGTGGAGCGACGGCTGCTCATCGACGCCGTCCTCGACATCGCCAACGGACACATCGACCTCGAGGAGCTTGCCCGAGCATGAGCGGACCCCGTCACGACGCCAGCCAGTACCGGGAGCGGGACCTGATCCCGATCCGCCGAGCCCTGATCTCGGTCAGCGACAAGTCGGGACTCCTCGAGCTGGCGCACGCGCTGGCGGACGCCGGTGTGGAGATCGTCTCGACCGGATCGACGGCGCAGACCATCCGCGATGCCGGTCACGCGGTGACCGACGTCGCGAGCGTCACCGGCTTCCCGGAGTCGCTGGACGGGCGGGTGAAGACCCTGCACCCGGCCATCCACGCCGGGATGCTCGCCGATCTGCGTCTCGCATCGCACGAGGAGCAGCTGAAGGATCTGGGCATCGAGCCGTTCCAGCTCGTCGTCGTGAACCTGTACCCGTTCGTCGAGACGGTCGCCGCGGGCGCCGTCGGCGACGATGTGGTGGAGCAGATCGACATCGGCGGACCGGCCATGGTCCGTGCGGCGGCGAAGAACCACGCCAATGTCGCCATCGTCGTCTCGCCCTCGGACTATGCGGGCATCGTCGGGGCGGTCGCGGCCGGTGGGACCACGTTCGAGCAGCGTCGCGAGCTGGCATCCCGGGCGTTCGCCCACACCGCTACTTACGACGGAGCCGTCGCGGCCTGGTTCGCGGGCGAGGCGCCATCGACCGGCGCCGCCGGCGCCGCCGGCGCTTCCGACTCCTCCGCCGAGTTCGGCCCGCAGTGGGAGGCGCGTGCCGAACGGAAGCAGACCCTCCGCTACGGCGAGAACGCGCACCAGGCGGCCGCCCTCTACGCCGACCCGGCCGGGCGCGGCATCGCACAGGCGACGCAGCTCGGCGGCAAAGAGATGTCGTACAACAACTACGTGGATGCGGACGCCGCCCTGCGCAGCGCCTACGACTTCCACGAGCCGGCCGTCGCGGTCGTCAAGCACGCGAACCCGTGCGGAATCGCGATCGCCGGCGACATCGCGGAGGCCCACCGCAAAGCGCACGAGTGCGACCCGGTGTCGGCGTACGGTGGCGTCATCGCCGCGAACCGCACCGTGACCCTCGCCATGGCGGAGACCATCAAGGGCATCTTCACCGAGGTGCTCATCGCCCCGGGATACGAGCCGGAGGCGCTGGAGCTGCTGCAGACCAAGAAGAACCTCCGCATCCTGCAGTTGCCGGAGGATTACGCGCGCACCGCGACCGAGTTCCGCCAGATCTCGGGCGGGGTTCTGGTACAGGAGGCGGACCGCTTCGACCCCGAGGCCCTGGTGACCGCCGCCTCCGCCGGCTGGACCCTCGCCGCCGGCGAGGAGGCGGACGCGGCGACCCGCGCCGATCTCGAGTTCGCCTGGAAGGCGTGCCGCGCGGTGAAGTCGAACGCCATCCTCCTCGCCCATGACGGCGCCTCCGTCGGTGTCGGCATGGGCCAGGTGAACCGCGTCGATTCCTGCACGCTGGCGATCACGCGCGCGGGCGACCGCGCGACGGGTTCGGTCGCCGCCTCGGACGCGTACTTCCCGTTCGCCGACGGCGCGCAGCTCCTCATCGACGCCGGGGTGAAGGCGATCGTGCAGCCCGGCGGATCCATCCGCGACGAGGAAGTGATCGCCGCGGCGAAGGCCGCCGGAGTGACCATGTACTTCACCGGCGAGCGGCACTTCTTCCACTGATCGCGTTGCCTCGGTGACGGGCTCGCGGGAGAATGGAGGGCGGTCCACAAGACCGCACCATTGTTACCGCGATCCCACGAGGAGACACCGATGTCCGTCCTGCCCCCATCCCCGTTGCCCGGCGAACTGCCGCACGAGACACTGCACGTCGTGAAGGGGAGGCGGAGCGGCCTCACCATCAGCATCGCGGTGCACTCCACCACCCTCGGCCCCGCCTTGGGCGGTTGCCGGGTGTGGACGTACGACTCCTGGCAGGAGGCCGTCGCCGACTCGCTACGCCTGGCCGAGGGGATGACGTTCAAGAACGCCGCCGCCGGCCTCCATCGTGGAGGCGGCAAGGCCGTCATCCACCTTCCGCGCGGCACCGTGCTCTCCCCGACGGAGCGGTACGAGGCCATGCTCGACCTCGGTGACGCTGTCGAGACGCTCGGCGGCGCCTACATGA
>JBQCCO010000143.1:0-2074 GCA_051962155.1 Leifsonia sp.
GGATTCCTCCCGGGCTTCGTGGAGGGTCAGCCGCCCGTCACGAACCACACCGACCGCATCAGCGGCCTGTGGGTGACCAGCTGGATCGTGCTCCTGATCGTCGGCATCATCGTGTGGGGCCTGATCCTGTGGACGGTCATCGTCTACCGCCGGCGCAAGGGCCAGACGGGCCTCCCGTCGCAGCTGCGCTACAACATGCCGATCGAGATCTTCTACACGGTCGTGCCGCTGATCCTGGTTCTCGGCTTCTTCGCCTTCACCGCCCGCGACCAGGCGGCGATCGAGAAGCCGTACGCGAACCCGGACCTCAAGATCCAGGTCTACGCGAAGCAGTGGGCGTGGGACTTCAACTACGTGACCGACAACGTCTACGACCCGGGCGTCCAGGTCCAGCCGGACGACAACAGCGCGACGCAGGGCGCGGTCCAGGAGAGCAAGATCCCGACCCTGTACCTGCCCGAGAACAAGACGATCACGATCCAGCTCGACTCGCGCGACGTGATCCACTCCTTCTGGGTCCCCGCGATGCTGTACAAGAAGGACGTCATCCCGGGCAAGACGAACTACCTGTACTTCTCGACCACGAACCGCACGGGCACCTTCGTCGGCAAGTGCGCCGAGCTCTGTGGCGAGTACCACTCGGCGATGCTTTTCAACGTGAAGATCGTGCCGCAGTCGGAGTACGACGCCCACATCCAGAGCCTGCGCGACCAGGGATTCACGGGTCAGCTGGGCTCCGAGTACGACCGCAACCAGAACCTGCCCGGAACGGGCGCCGCCCCTACGGGTAACGAGTAGGACAGACTGATGACGACGACAGCACCCGCACCGGGAGCCACCGCGGCTCCGAGGCCTGCGTCCACGATCCTCACCGCGAACGGTGCGGTCCGCAAGGGCAACATCCTCGTGAACTACATCACGTCGACGGATCACAAGACCATCGGGTACATGTACCTGATCTCCTCGTTCGTGTACTTCCTCATCGGCGGCGTGATGGCCCTCATCATCCGCGCCCAGCTGTTCGAGCCGGGCCTCCAGGTCGTGCAGACCAGGGAGCAGTACAACCAGCTCTTCACGATGCACGGCACGATCATGCTGCTGATGTTCGCGACGCCGCTGTTCGCGGGCTTCGCCAACGTGCTCATGCCGCTGCAGATCGGCGCGCCCGACGTGGCCTTCCCGAGGCTGAACGCGCTGGCGTACTGGTTCTACTCGTTCGGCTCGCTCATCGCCGTCGCCGGCTTCCTCACCCCGCAGGGCGCCGCCTCGTTCGGATGGTTCGCCTACGCGCCGCTGTCGAGTACGACGTTCTCGCCCGGGCTCGGCGGCAACCTCTGGGTGCTCGGCCTCGGGCTCTCGGGCTTCGGCACCATCCTCGGCGCGGTGAACTTCATCACGACGATCATCACGATGCGCGCCCCGGGCATGACCATGTTCCGCATGCCGATCTTCACCTGGAACACCCTGGTGACCTCGATCCTCGTGCTGATGGCCTTCCCGGTGCTCGCCGCGGCGCTGTTCGCGCTGGCCGCCGACCGCGTGTTCGATGCGCACATCTACGACGCGGCCAACGGCGGAGCCCTGCTCTGGCAGCACCTGTTCTGGTTCTTCGGGCATCCCGAGGTGTACATCATCGCCCTGCCGTTCTTCGGCATCGTGTCCGAGATCTTCCCGGTGTTCAGCCGCAAGCCGGTCTTCGGGTACAAGACGCTGGTCTACGCGACCATCTCGATCGCGGCCCTGTCGGTCACCGTGTGGGCGCACCACATGTACGTCACCGGATCGGTGCTGCTGCCCTGGTTCTCGCTGATGACCATGCTCATCGCGGTCCCGACCGGCGTGAAGATCTTCAACTGGATCGGCACGATGTGGCGCGGGTCGCTCACCTTCGAGTCGCCGATGCTGTGGTCGATCGGCTTCCTCATCACCTTCACCTTCGGCGGTCTGACCGGCGTGATCCTGGCGTCGCCGCCGCTCGACTTCCACGTCTCCGACACGTACTTCGTGGTGGCGCACTTCCACTACGTCGTGTTCGGCACGGTCGTCTTCGCGATGTTCGCCGGCTTCTACTTCT
>JBQCCO010000144.1:0-43802 GCA_051962155.1 Leifsonia sp.
CCTTCGACGTGGTGGCGTTGCGCGTCCGCAGGGCTCTCCCCCGATCGAATACACGATGACTGAACGAAATTCGGCTGAAAGCGTCAAGTCTTCGTGTACTCGGGGGTGGGGCGCTTGGGGGTGGAGGGTGGAGGGCGCGAGGAGGAGGAGGAGGAGGAGGAGGAGGAGGTCAGCCGGCGGCCAGGGCGCGGGCGCGCGCGAGGGCGGCGTCGGTCGCGCGGGCGAAGAGGGCCGGGAGGTCCGCCTCGGCGAGGACGGCGATGGCGCGCTCGGTGGTTCCGTTGGGGCTGGTGACGCGGCGGCGGAGCTCGGCCGGCTCCTCGCCCGAGGAGACCAGCAGCTCTGCCGCGCCGAGGAAGGTCCCGTTGACGAGGGTGGCCGCCTGGGCGGGCGTGAACCCCTTCTGAACGGCGGCCTCGGTGAGCGCTTCGATGAGGAGGAACACGTAGGCGGGGCCCGAGCCGGAGATGGTGCTCAGCGCATCCAACTGCGACTCGGGCACCTCGACCACCTCGCCGACGGTCTCGAACAGGGTGCGCACGAGGGACAGGTCCTCCGGGTCGGTGCGGCAGCCCGCGCTGACGCCGGTCACGGCCTTGCCGACCACGGCGGGCGTGTTGGGCATCGCCCGGACGACCGACACCGAGTCGGGCAGCAACGACTCCATGGTCGCGGCGGTCACCCCGGCCGCCACGCTGACGACGACGGTCCCTGGCGCCAGCGAGTCGCCGATCTCGGCGAGCAGGTCGCGGACCATCGCGGGCTTCACCGCCACGAGCACGACCTGCGCGCCCTCGACGGCGAGCCGGTTCGCGTCGGCCCGGGTCTCGGTCGCATACGCCGTGACGCCGGGTGCGCCCGCGAGCGTTGCAGCGCGCGCAGCCGACCGATTGGTCACCCGGATACCGGCGACCTGGACGCCCGGCGCAAGCAGCCCGCTCAGGATGGCGCGCCCCATCGATCCGGCGCCCAGCATGGCGATCGTGGGAAGGGTCACGTTCTGCGCGTCGTCCATTCCGCCATCCTAGGATGAGGTGCATGAGCGCATCGGGCGGAAGCAAGGCGATCGTCGCGGCCTTGGCAGCCAACCTCGGGATCGCCCTCACCAAGTTCATCGCGTGGGCGTTCTCGGGTTCGTCGTCCATGCTCGCCGAGGGCGTGCACTCCCTGGCCGATTCGGGGAATCAGCTGCTCCTGCTGCTCGGCGGCCGGAAGTCGCGCCGTGCGCCGGACCAGGAGCACCCGTTCGGCTACGGCCGCGAGCGCTACGTCTACGCGTTCGTCGTGTCCATCATCCTGTTCTCGGTCGGCGGGGTCTTCTCGATCTACGAGGGGATCGAGAAGCTCGCACACCCGCACCCGCTGGAGAACGCGTGGCTGCCCATCCTGGTGCTGCTGATCGCGATCGGCCTCGAGTCGTTCTCGCTCCGGACCGCGGTCCGTGAGTCCCGGCCGCACAAGCAGAGCCTCTCGTGGCCCCAGTTCATCCGCAGGGCGAAGGCGCCCGAGCTGCCCGTCGTTCTGCTCGAGGATGTGGCCGCGCTCACCGGCCTGGTGTTCGCCTTTCTCGGCGTCGGCCTCACGATCATCACAGGCAATGGCGTCTGGGACGGGATCGGGACGCTGCTGATCGGCGCCCTGCTGGTCGCCGTCGCCGTCGTGCTGGGCGTCGAGACGAAGAGCCTCCTGGTGGGCGAGGGCGCGAGCGAAGTGGATGTGACGGCCATCGAGCGGGCGGTGACGTCCGGCCCCGAGGTGGAGCGCATCATCCACATGAAGACCCTGTACCTCGGACCGGACGAGCTGATGGTCGCCGCCAAGCTGGCCTTCTCGGGCGAGCACCGGCTGGCGGACGTCGCGGCCGCGATCGACACCGTCGAGCGCCGGATCCGGGATGCGGTCCCCGCGGCCAGAGTCATCTACATCGAGCCCGACGTGTGGATCGACCCGAACGTGCAGTCGCCGGCGACCGACACCATCGTCATCAAGGGTCTCGAGTGACCCGCACGGCCCTCGTCCTGCAGCACGACCCGAGCATCCACCTGGGCAACATCGGCCCTGTGCTCGTCGAGCACGGCTACGAGCTGCGCATCGTGGATACGTCGGCCGAGGACCTCTCGGCGATCGACCCCGCAGAGGCCGACCTGGTCGTGGTCCTGGGCGGCGAGATGGGCGCGTACCAGACGGACGAGTTCCCCTTCCTCGCGGCCGAGAGGGAGCTGCTGCGCGCTCGGCTGGACGCGGAGCGACCCACGCTCGGCGTCTGCCTCGGCGCCCAGCTCATGGCCGGATCCCTCGGCGAGCGCGTGTACCGCGGCGACACCACCCAGATCGGTTACCGGCGCGTGGAGACCACGGGGGCGGGCGCGGCGTCGCCCATCCGGCACTTCGAGGGCGTCCCGGTCATGGAGTGGCACGGCGACACGTTCGAGCTCCCCGAGCGGGCGACGCTGCTGGCGTCGTCGAGCGAGTACTCGAACGAGGCGTTCGCGATCGGCGACTTCGCGCTGGCGGTGCAGTTCCATCCCGAGGTCACCGACGAGATGCACGAGGCCTGGGTCGCTGCGGGTACGGACCCGTCGGGCGGCGGGCAATTGGATGAGCTCGCCATCGACCCGGAGGCGCTGAGGCGCGACCGGGAGGTCTATTCGGCGCGGATGCAGGAGGCGTCGCGCGCGGCGTTCTCGGAGTGGCTCAGCGGGCTCGACGCGTAAGCGGCGAGCGCTCCGTCCTCAGCGCTTCGCGCGGAAGAAGTCCAGCAGCACCTCGCCGCACTCCTCCGCCAGCACACCGGGGAACACCTCGACCCGGTGGTTGAGCCGCCGGTCGCGCAGCACGTCGTAGACGGAGCCGCCGGCCCCCGCCTTCTCGTCCCACGCGCCGAACACCACGGTCGGGATGCGCGCAGCGAGCACCGCGCCGGCGCACATCACGCAGGGCTCCAGCGTCACGACGAGGGTGCATCCCTCGAGGTGCCAGTCGTCGCGGCTCGCGGCGGCCTCCCGCAGCGCGAGCACCTCGGCGTGCGCCGTCGGATCGTGCCGCAATTCGCGCTCGTTGCGGCCGGACCCGATCACGTCGCCGTGCTCGTCGACCACCAGCGCCGCGACGGGGACGTCACCGGTGCCGAACGCGAGGCGCGCATCGGCGAGCGCGCGGCGCATCCACTGCTCGTAGACGGCGGGTACGGCCAGGCTCACGGCGGTCCTCCGGGGCTGGGTGTCGGGGATGTTCGGCTAGCCTGAGCCTATGCGAGTGCACGTTGCGGACCACCCCCTCATCACCCACAAGCTGACGGTGCTTCGCGACGTGAGGACGCCGTCTCCGGTGTTCCGCCAGCTCACCGAGGAGCTCGTCACGCTGCTCGCCTACGAGGCGACGCGCGGTGTCCGGGTCAAGCCGGTCGAGATCCAGACGCCGGTCACGACGACGACCGGCGTCGCGCTCAGCGAACCGCGCCCACTGGTGGTCCCGATCCTCCGCGCCGGCCTCGGCATGCTCGAAGGCATGGTGCGGCTGATGCCCACCGCCGAGGTCGGTTTCCTCGGGATGGTGCGCAACGAGGAGACGCTCGAGCCGACCACGTACGCCGAGCGGCTCCCGATGGACCTCTCCGACCGGCAGTGCTTCGTCCTCGACCCGATGCTGGCCACCGGAGGCTCGCTGGGCGCGGCCATCGAGTTCCTCTTCCACCGCAACGCCGTGGATGTGACGGCCATCTGCCTGCTCGCGGCGCCCGAGGGTCTAGCGGCCCTCGAGAAGGCGACGGAGGGCCGGAACGTCACCATCGTCCTCGGTGCGCTGGACGAGCGGCTGAACGAGAACGGCTACATCGTCCCGGGCCTCGGCGACGCCGGAGACCGCCTCTACGGAACTGTGTAACCGCCCGCAATTTTGCGTAATGATTTGACACGCCGAGTCACTGTCCGTTTTACTGTGACGCATGACTGACAACTCGCGTACCCTGACCTCCTTCGAGGCCCTTGGGAATGCTGGCATGATGATGGCCAGCCGCGACTCCGTCATGTGTTGCCGAATGTGTCGCTAATCTGACGACCCTTCGCCGAGCAGCCGCCCTCCGACGCCATCGCGTCGTGACCGGGCACTCGCTCCCCGGGAGCGCCACACTCACGCTTCCGTGCACCTGGCCCGTTCTGTAGGGCCACAACACGACACTCCCCGCACAATCCCGGTCCCTCCGCCGTACCCGCGGAGGCCCACGTACCGGGATGCGGACCATCATCACTAAGGACTCGATTCCCATGTCTCTGGCCACCATCGACACCCCCTTCGCCCGCACCTCCGCCGTTTCACCCGTCAGCCCCATCCGTCCCGCCGCCGAGCCCGCTTCCGTCGCCGCTGCGGCCGACTCGGCGCCCCGCATCCGCGCCGTCCCGGAGGGCACGGAAGCCCGTGGCTTCGTCCTGTACGTCGGCATCGACGAGGCGAAGGCCGCCGCTGCCGGCACCGACCTCGGCCGCATCGTGGATGCGCTGAAGCGCCTCACCGCCGAGCTCGCCCCGACCGCGGAGACCTACGCCGCTGTGGCGCTCGCCCCGGCCGGCGCCGGTGGACGCGACGTGGATGTGGTCCGCCTGGCCCTGCAGGACCCGGCCGCGATCGCCAAGCACCGCCACGCCGCCACCGTCGACGAGGACGACGACCGTGCCGCCTCCGGCGTCGTCGTCGACATCTCGCGCAAGCGGCTCGTGCTCGACAACCAGACCGTGGCGCTCACCTACAAGGAGTTCGAGCTGCTGCAGTACCTGGTGCTGCGCGAGGGCCGCACCATCGAGCGCTCCGAGCTGATCAGCTCGCTGTGGAGCGGCGCCGACGAGGACGAGGTCCCCAACGAGCGCACGATCGACGTGCACGTCCGCCGGCTCCGCTCCAAGCTCGGACGCTACGAGGACATCGTGCGCACGGTCCGCGGTCTCGGCTACCGCTTCGACCGCCACGCCGACGTCTCCATCCGCTACGCCGGCGCCCCCTCCCCCGACCTCTTCTGACCCCGCCCCGCCGCCGACCGAATGCCATAAGCTCGGTGCAAGGGCTGCAGGGAAGCGTCGGGGGACTGCCCGCGCCTGCCGCCCGGGGGGCGGCCGGTGTGGATCACAGAAGGAACAACTTCGACGCGCTGCGCCTCCTCTTCGCAACGCTGGTGATCTTCTCCCACTCTTTTGCTCTCTCCGGCCATGCCGAGCCTGTGCTGTGGGGCCGCACGCTCGGCAACCTGGGCGTGCACGGATTCTTCGTGATCAGCGGCTACCTCATCGTGCAGAGCTTCGGGCGCAGCCGTTCGCTGCTCCAGTACGGCGCCAACCGCGTGCTGCGGATCGTCCCGGGGCTCGTCGTCGCGCTCGTGCTCTCCGGGCTGATCGCCGCCCGGCTGCACGGCTACGCCAACAACCCCGTCCCGTACATCTCCAACGGCCCGGTGTGGACGCTGACGTGGGAGGTCATCTGCTACGGAGCGGTCGCCGCTCTCGGAATCGCGGGCGCCCTCAACCGCACGGCGTTCCCCGCCGTCTTCGCGGTCGGATGGGTCGTCTTCCTGGCGAACCTCGGCGACCAGTCGGACTTCTTCCTCGCCATCGTGCCGATGTTCCTCATGTTCGCTGCGGGCGCCCTGTTCGCTCTCTATCTGACGAACATCCGGTTGGAGGTCCTGATCCTCGCGGTGGTCGGCCTCGCGCTGACGGCGGACTACGGAGTGTTCTCGTTCCTCGACGGCCTGGCCATGCAGAACGTCCCGTTCCTGTACGGGCCGAACGTCGCCGTGGAGGAGGTGCAACGAGTGATCTACCTGCTCTCGTTCCCGGTGGTGGTCATCTGGGTCGGCAGACTCTCGCGACCCTCGCTTCCCCTCAGGAATGACGTGTCCTATGGCGCCTACGTCTACGGCTGGCCGGTCACCCAAGTACTGGTGTTCGCGGCGCTCAAGTGGGCGCTCCCCCTGAACCCGTGGCTCCTGTTCTTCGCGACGATGCTCGTCACGATCCCGCTGGCGTACCTGTCGTGGAAGTTGATCGAGAAACCGGCCCTGGGGTTGAAGCACCGTTTCCGCAGACGCGTCACCGCGCCCGAGCCCGAGCCCGCACCCGAGCCCGAGCCCGAGGCTGAGCCCCACACCCCAAGCCGACAGGTCCTGAGTTTCTCGACCGATTCGAGCGAATAGGCGCGGAAAACTCCGGAACTGTCGGCTCGGGATGCGCGTGGCGACGGTCAGGCGGAGCGCTGGTAGACGCGGAAGGCACTCGTCGCCCAGGCGGCCATGACGACGGCCAGTGCGGCGAGGAGACCGGCGTGGCCCCAGAGGGAGGCCCAGTCGGGATGCGCGCTGAGCGCCTCCCGCCCGATCACCACCGCCCATTCGAACGGGTTGTAGGCCGCGATGTTCCGCACCCACTCCGGCGAGAGCTTCGTGTTCATGATCGCCGAGCTCAGGAACATGAGCGGGAGCGTGATCAGCTGCGAGATCCCGATCAGCGCCGTCTGATCCCGTGCGAGCAGTGCGACCGCGTTGGAGAGGGAGCAGAACACCGCGGTCAGCAGCACGACGCCGAGCAGCAGGAGCAGCATCCCGCTGAAGCCGCCCTCGAACCGGGCGCCGGTCCAGTATGCGATCCCGACGACGATGAGCGACTGCACCATGGCCAGGATCGACTGGTACACGAGCGTCGACACGATCATCGACGCACGGTTGGTCGGCGACGTGAGGAAGCGGTCCATGACGCCGCGATCCATGTCCTGGATGTACACCGTCCCCGACCACGCGCTTCCGAACAGCGCGAGCATCATCACGACACCCGGCGTCAGATACTCCAGATAGCTCCCGCCCGCGCTGAAGCCCGGGATCTCGACGACGGATGTGAAGAGCTGTCCGAACAGCAGCAGCCAGATGATCGGCTGGACCAGGTTCATGACGAGGAAGACCGGCATCCGCCAGGCGGCCCGGAGCAGCCGGCCCGTCAGGAGCGCCGTGTGCGTGACGAAGGTCGGGCCGCCGCGTCGCAGCGACCGTGGTGAGGCGAGGGTTGTGGATGTCATGATGCGTTCTCCAGGACGAGCTCGGCGGACTCCTGCGCCCGCGTGAAGGTGCGGCCGGTGTGCCGCAGGTAGACGTCGTCCAGGCTGGGCCGGGCGACCGTGGCGGAGGCGACGGCGACGCCGGCGGCCTCCAGTGCCGAGAGGGCGAGCGGGAGGGTCGCGGCGCCGCTGTCCGCGCGGGCGCGGAGCGTGCGGCCGTCCCCGCCGACCTCGCGGAGCCCATCCACCCGCTGGAGCGCGGTGAGCCCGGCGAAGGGGTCGGCGTCCCCGGCCAGCTCGACGACGACGGCGTCACCCCGGAGGTCGTTCTTCAGCTCCTCCGGGGTCCCGCCGGCGACGACGCGACCGTGGTCGACGATCGCGAGGCGGTCCGCCAGGCGGTCGGCCTCGTCCAGGTAGTGCGTCGTGAGCAGGACGGTGAGGTTCTCGGCGGTGGTCATCCGCTCGAGTTCCAGCCAGAGCTCGGCGCGCGCCTCGGGGTCGAGACCCGTCGTGGGCTCGTCGAGGAAGAGCACCTGCGGACGGTGCATCAGGCCGATCGCCACATCCAGCTTGCGGGCCATCCCGCCGGAGTAGGTCTTCACCTGCCGGCTGGCGTGCTCGGTCAGTCCGAAGCGGTCGAGCAGCTCGCGTGCGCGCGCCGCCGCATCCCGTCCGGACATGCCCTGCAGCCGTCCGGCGAGCACCAGGTTCTCGATGCCCGTGTCGTTGGGATCGGAGACCGGCTTCTGGGCAACGAACCCGATGGCCCGGCGGACGCGAGCGGGATGCCGGGTGACATCGATCCCCGCGACATACGCCGAGCCGGCGTCGGCACGGGCGAGGGTCGAGAGGATCTTCATGGTGGTCGACTTGCCTGCTCCGTTGGGGCCGAGCAGGCCGAACACGGTTCCGGTCTCCGCCACGAATCCGAGGTCGTCGACGGCGCGGACGGAGGGCTTTCCCCTGCCGCCGCTGTAGGTCTTCACAAGGTGGTCGGCGACGAGCGCCGGACCGGTTGCGGATGCCATGGTGGCTGTCCTTTCTTTCTTGGTTGGCAGCCACCGACGCGGGATATCCTTGGAGACAGCCCTCGGTGACTGTTGACGCAGGTTCCTTGACGGAACGACTGAAGGTGTGGATGGCCGGAGAGTTGCCGCTCTCCGGCCATCGTTCTGTGGTGTCAGGATGTGAACAGGGCGGCCGCCTCCTCCCCGAAGTCGCCGGCGGCGATCCGGCCGCTCAGCACCTCCATGCTCACGCATTGGCCGAGCAGCCGGTGCAGCTGCTCCCACCAGCCGTAGCCGCCGATGGAGCGGTCGCGGATGCGGGCCGCGAGGTCGGCGACGAAATCGCGCTCCGCCTCCAGCACCGCGATCCGGTACTGGCTCTCGACCATGAACAGCTCAGGGAGCGCGCGCACCTCCTCGGCGACGGCCCGCCGTTCGGCCAGCTCGGCCTCGAGGCGCTCACGCCGGCTCTCGAGCAGGGCGGCCGCCGTCTCGGGAGGCAGCATCGGGAGCAGCGACAGCCCGGTCTCGATCGCGGGGTACTCCTTGACGGGGATCTCGACCAGCTCGCGCAGCCACTCCTCGGCCTCGGCGCGGCCCGCGTCCGTGATGGCGTAGACGACGCGCTCGGGACGGTTGCCCTCGCGTTCCGTCTGGGCCACCCGGATGAAGCCGTGCTTCTCCAGGGACTTGATGACCGAGTAGAGCGAGCCGAAGTTGAGGCGGATGCTGTCCTCCTTGCCCCGCTCCTTCATGGTCGTGGTCATCTCGTAGGGATACATCGGCCGCTCCCACAGGCACGAGAGCACCGCCAGCGCCAAGGGGTTGGCCACCACGCGCTTCGACATCTCCCACCTCCGGAATCGATTACTCGATTCAGAGTATTCGATATCGAGTGATCGTGTCCAGCCCTTTGACGCGGAATCTCAGACGGCGACGGCGCGATAGAACAGCGTCTGCACGGGGGTCGTCGTGGACCCGGGCCCGAACTCGTCCGTCAACCGGCGTTCCGCCTCCCGCACGAGCGCATCCAGATCCCCTCCGCGCTTTCGCACCTGGTCGGCGACGGGGTTGCCCACGATGAGTCCGTCGGCGAACCGCTCCCAGGAGGCGACAGGCGCGTCGTGCGGCACCACATCGATGGTCACCCGGCCGAAACCGCTCTCCTGCGCCAGATTCCGGAGCGGATCGACCTCGCTCATCCCGAACGGCACGCGGTAGAAGGGCGGCGGATCGTCGGGGAACGTGTCGACCAGCAGCCCGTGGATGATGGCAGCGAAGCGGTTCTTGGCGTGGCTGTCCCAGACGCTGAAGTGAAAGACGCCGCCCCGGGCCAGCACGCGGCGTTGCTCGCGGAAAGCCGCCGGCAGATCGGGCATGAACATGATGCCGAACTGGCAGGCGACCGCATCGAAGCTGCCGTCGTCGAACGGAAGCGCCTGGGCGTCCGCGGTCTGGATGCGCGTCGCCGGCGGCACCTTCGTGCGGGCGAGCTGCAGCATCCCCTCGCTGAGGTCGGTGATGGTCAGCTGAGCGCCCGGGCAGTGCTCCGCGATCGCCGCAGAGGAGATTCCCGTGCCCGCGGCCGTCTCCAGGATGCGCTGCGGATCCGTCGCCGCGACCGCAGCACCGAGCACCTCGGCGTAGTGACGGAACAGCACCGGCCCCAGGCCGGAGTCGTAGTGCTCCGGGATGGAGTCCCGGAAGGCCGCGGCGTCGTCGTCCACGGGGCTGACGATATACCGGGACGGGCCCGCTCGGGCAGGTCCTCGCGGAAGGCGGTGCTCCCCGTCGGCGCTCGGCCCGCGGCTACCGGATGACGTCGGGAGCGGCCTCGGCTCGCAGGACGGCCTCCACCTCTCGGCGGTCGGGCGGGGATGCGCCGGCGCGCGAGACGGTGATGGCTGCAACGGTCGCGGCGAGCGTCCCGATGCCCAGGAGCACCTCTTCGGATGCCGGCCCGGCGAGGAGCGGCAGCGTCCCGTGCTCGAGAGCGCCGGCGATCAGCCCGGTCATGAAGCCGTCGCCCGCGCCGATCGTGTCGACGACCGTCGTGGCGGCGGCCGGGATGCTCACGGACGCCTCACGGCTGCGTAGAAGGCTTCCCTCCGCCCCGCGGGTGAGGACCGCGATACGGGCGCCGTTGGCGAGGAGCCGATCCAGCACCTCGTCGTCGGATGCGCCGGGATACAGCCAGGCGGCATCCTCGTCGCTCAGCTTCACCAGGTGCGCGCGGCTGCTGTACCAGTCGTCGAGCTCGCGCGAGTGTTCGACGTCCGGGATGAGCGCCGGCCGGATGTTCGGGTCGAAGGAGACGAACGTCTCGGCCGGGCGCACATCCACGAGCTGTCGCACCACGGTCGCTCCCGGCTCGCGGAAGGCTCCGATCGAGCCGACGTGCAGAGCCGCCGTCCGGGGGAACTGCAGCGGCTCGAGCTCCCAGTCGACGGCGAACTCGTAGGTCGCAGAGCCCGTCTCATCGATTCGCGCGGTGGCGGTCGAGGTGCGGCAGGCGGACCGTCCGCGGATGACCTGCACAGCGGCTCCGTGGAGGTGCGCCTCGATGGCCCGCCCGCGGTCGTCATCGCCGAACCGGGTGGCGAAGATCGTCGGGAAGCCCAGCCGGCCGAGGCCGTACGCCACGTTCATAGGGCTTCCGCCGGGATGCTCGGACCGCACCCCGTCCCGGTCCACTACGTCGATGAGTGCTTCGCCGACGACGAGCACGCCGGTGAGGACGCCGGCGGCCGCACCGCCCGCTGGGGCTGGCTCGATGCTCATCCGACCGGCTCCAGCCAGGTCAGCGTGGATCCGCCTCCCGCCACCAGGGGCTGGAGAGCCTCGTTGAAGCGGTGGCAGTAGTCGGCCTCGACGTGAGCCTGGAAGGCCACGTCGGAGGCGTACTCCTCGTAGACGAAGAAGCGCTCCGGGCGGTCGGCCAGACGGTGGGCGTCGAAGCGCCGGTTGCCCGGCTCTGCGCGCACCGTCCGGCCGTACTCCTCCACCAGGGCTGTCACGGTGTCCGCATGGCCGGGGAGGGCCTCGAACTCCGCATACAGGAACTTGGAGGTGCTCATTCGCGCTTCGCCCCGGTCATGATGGCCACGGCGTCCGTCATCGAGTGCGACTGCGGCGTGATCGTCGCCGCCTTCTTGCCCAGCCGCTGGATGTGGATCCGGTCGGCGACCTCGAAGACGTGCGGCATGTTGTGGCTGATCAGGATGACGGGGATGCCCCGCTCGCGCAGGCGCTTGATCAGATCGAGCACCTGGTTCGACTCCCGGACGCCGAGCGCGGCGGTGGGCTCGTCGAGCACGACGACCTTCGAGCCGAAGGCGGCCGCGCGGGCGACGGCGACAGCCTGCCGCTGACCACCGGAGAGGTTCTCTATGGGCACGGCGACATCCTTCAGCGTGGAGATGCCCAGCTCTGTGAGCTCGTCCCGTGCACGGGCGCGCATCGTCTTGGTGTCGACCATCCGCAGCACGGAGCCCAGGAATCCCGGACGACGCAGCTCGCGGCCGAGGTACATGTTGGCGGCGACGTCGAGCGCCGGCGACACGGCCAGCGACTGGTACACCGTCTCGATGCCCGCCTCGCGCGCATCCTGCGGACGACGGAAGTGGACCCGCTTGCCGTCCAGCTCGATCTCCCCTTCGTCGGGGATCTCTGCTCCGGTGAGGCACTTGATGAGCGTGGTCTTCCCTGCGCCGTTGTCGCCGATGATGGCGAGCACCTCGCCCGGGAACAGCTCGAGGCTGACGCCGTCGAGGCCCACGACGTGACCGTAGGTCTTGACGAGGCGGCGGGCCGAGAGGACCGGGGTCCGGGTCTCGCTGGGGGTCACGGAGTCCTGCGTGTCGATGGCGTTCATTTCCGCACCTTTCGGATCCACTGGTCGATGGAGACGGCGACGATCACCAGGACGCCGACGGCGAGGGTCTGGTAGAGGACGTCGAGGCCGGCGAGGGCCAGACCGTTGCGGAACACGCCGACGATCAGAGCACCGAGGAGGGTGCCCCAGACGTTGCCGCGACCGCCGAACAGGCTGGTCCCGCCGATCACCACAGCGGTGATGGCGTTCAGGTTGGCGTCGACCGCGGCGTTCGGGCTGGACCCGAAGTCGCGGCCGATCTGGATCCACGCGGTGAGAGCGACGACCACACCGGCGGTGATGTACACGCTCAGCAGCACGCGGCTGACGCGGATACCGGTCAGTCGGGCCGCTTCCTTGTCGTCTCCGACGGCGTAGACGTGGCGTCCCCAGGAGGTCCGTCCGAGCGCGAAGGCCGCGATGAGGTAGACCACGATCATGAGGATGACGCCGTAGGTGATGTCCACACCGAAGACGCGGACCGTGAGGCCGGTCCAGGTGAGGATGTCGGGCAACTGGTTGCCCTGCACGGTGGCGCCGTTCGAGATCAACAGCGTCAGGGCCGTGAAGATGCTCAGCGTTCCCAACGTCACGATGAAGGGGGGCAGGTTGAGCCGGGTGACCAGGAGACCGTTGAGGACACCGGTCGCAAGTCCGGCGAGGAGGCCGAGCAGCAGGGCCACGATGGCGGGCATCCCGAGGCTGGCGGCCGCGTTCCCCATCACGATGGAGCTGAGGACCATCGCGGCGCCGACCGACAGGTCGATGCCGGCGGTGAGGATGACGAGCGTCTCCGCGACGCCCAGGGTGCCGATGACGGCCACCTGCTGGGTGATCAGGGAGAGGTTCGTCGGTGCGAGGAAGCGCGGATTGATCACGCCGAAGACGATGATCGAGATGACCAGCACGATGGCCGGGCTGAGCGCGGGGTACCGGTGGAGGGCCGAGCGGACCCGCATGAGCGGAGTCTGCCGGTTGATGAACTCATCCGCGAGGTTCAGCGACGAGGTGGGAGGCGAGGCGGTTTTCGGTTGAGACATGAGTGCTCCTGACGATTCAGCTGGCCTGACGTTCCGGGAGGGCGCCGCATCGGGCGCCCTCCCGCGAGGTCAGTTCGCCCAGCAGGTGGTCCCGCCCTTGGCAGCGTCGACGCTGTCGAGGCCCGAGACCGGGTGGTCGGTGATGAGCGTGGAGCCGGTGTTGAAGAAGTCCAGGCCGTTGCTGGGCTTGGGCTTCTCTCCACCGCGCGCGATCTTGGCGATGGCCTCCATGCCGAGCGACGCCATCTTGGACGGGTACTGCTGAGCCGTGGCGCCCAGGATGCCCTGCTTCACGTAGCCGACACCCGTGCAGCCACCGTCGATGCTGACGATGGTCACGCTTTCCTGCTTGCCCGCCGCCTTAAGCGCCTGGTACGCACCATACGCCGCCGGCTCGTTGATGGTGTAGACGACGTTGATGTTCGGGTTCTTGGACAGCAGCGTCTCCATGGCGGTGCGCCCGCCGTCCTCAGCGCCCTGCGAGGGCTGGTGGCCGACGATCTGGTACTGGCCGCCCTTGCCGCCGGTGTAGGAGCCGCTGGACGCCTCGCCGCCGTTCTTGGACTTGTCGCCCACGTCGATGCCCATGCCGTTGAGGAAGCCGTGGTCGCGGTCCACATCGACCGAGACGATCTGGTCGGAGAAGAGGTCGATCATGGCGATCACCGCCTTCTTGCCGCCGAGGGTGTTCGACATCCACTTGCCGATGGACTGGCCGGCAGCGTAGTTGTCGGTCGCGAACGTGATGTCGACGGTGCTCGCCGGGGTGGGGACCGTGTCGAGCGCGATCACGTAGAGGCCGGCGCGGCGCGCCTTCTGGATCTCGTTGTTGACGGCCGATCCGTTCGGCGTGATCAGGATGCCCTTGTCCCCGCGGGAGATGGCGTTCTCGATGGCCTGGATCTGGGAGTCGGTGTCGCCGTCCTTCTTGCCTGCGGCGAGGGTGAGGGTGACGTTGTTCTTCTTGGCGTCCGCCTTCGCAGCCGTCTCCATGGCGACGAAGTACGGGTTGCTCGTGGTCTTCACGATCAGAGAGACGCCGACGTGATCGTTGCTCCCGCCTGAGCTTCCGCCTGAGCCTCCGGACGAACACGCCGTCAAGGAGAGAGCCAGAGCGGAGGCCGCCGCGAGGGAGGCGATCGCGACAGTGCGCGAGCGACGTGAGAATCGGGTGGGCATCTTTGCTTCCTTTTCATCGGGGGTGAATGAACACCCTGACAACGGTGTCAATGAGGAGTCTGACACAACACGGAGGAAAACGCTACACTTTCCTCACATTCGGAAGGCTGGTAATGACATCGTTATCAAGGTCGGTCGGGCGCGGCTCCGGCCGCGTGACGATCCGAGATGTCGCCCAGCAGGCCGGCGTCGGCATCAAGACGGTCTCGCGGGTCATCAACGGCGAGCCGAACGTCTCAGCCGCGACCACGGAACGTGTCAAGGCGGCCATCGCCCAGCTGCAGTGGGAACCCGACTCCCACGCGAGCAATCTGCGGCGGACGCACACCCGGACGAAGTCGATCGGGCTGCTGCTCGGAAGCGTCGACAACCCGTTCGCCGCCACGACGCATCGTGCCATCGAAGACGTCGCCGCCTCACATGGCGTGGCGGTCCTCGCATCCAGCCTGGATGAGGACCCCGTGCGCGAGGTCGCCGCGGTCGAGAACTTCATCCGGCGGAAGGTCGACGGTCTCATCCTGACCACTTCCACCGGCAACCAGTCCTACCTCGAGGAGCTGGTCCCCCCGCGCATCCCTGTCGTCTTCATCGACCGCGAGCCCTTCGGCTACGAGGCCGACGTCGTCCGCTCCGACAACGTCGGCGGGGCTGCACTCGGCACCCGGCACCTGCTCGCGCGGGGCCACCGGCGGATCGCGGGGATCTTCGACCGCTCCGGGATCTGGACCGCCTCCCAGCGCAAGATCGGCTTCCTCGACGCTCTCGAGGAGTTCGACGTCCCGCCGGATTCGTACACGATCGTGGACGATGTGACCACGGCGGAAGCCGCGGAGGCGGCCGTGCTGGCCCTGCTGGGCTCCCCCGCTCCACCCACGGCGATCTTCGCCGGCCAGAACCTGATCTCGATCGGCGTCGTCCGCGCCCTGCGCAAACTCGGCCGCCAGCATGAGGTCGCCCTGGTCAGCTTCGACGACATCGAGCTGGGAGACCTCCTCGACCCCGGGGTCACCGTGATCGCGCAGGATCCCGTCGCGATGGGCCGGACGGCTGCGGAGCGGCTCTTCGCCCAGCTCGCGAGCATCCACGCCGGTGAGCAGCTCCCGGCGACCGACCTCGTCCTCCCCGTCGAACTCATCGTGCGCGGCTCCGGCGAGATCGCTCCCGCAACCGTCTCCGCACCAGCTCACAGGGACGCATAGTTATTTCGCTTAAAAATTCACGACTTGATAACTAGATGCCGTTACCTCTTCGTTATATAGTTCAAGGGCAATGGTTGTTTGCTGTGGCAGCCATCGCGGAATGTGATTGCAGGACACTCTTGGTGCAAGGGAGAGGGCCGGCCGCTAGCCTCTGCGGCCGGCCCTCAATCTTTTGAGTGTCCGCCACGTTCGTCCTCCCGCCGGCGACCTCCTCCAGGCCGTCGGCCCTCCCCGTAGTGGCACGGATATCGCCCGCGCGCGGATGATGAGAAGATGCGAATGCATTGAGCTCGCGGAGGAGGACGGCGATGGCCGAGAGCACGACGGCGACGGAACCGGGAAAGCGTGCCAGGATCAGCGCGGTGGCGGCGTGGGAGTCGCTTTTCCGCGCCCAGGTGGCCGTGATGCGTACCCTGGCTGCCGAGTTCCCGACCAAGGACATCTCGCTGAACGAGTACGACGTGCTGTTCAACCTGTCGCGCCAGCCCGACCGCACGTTGCGTCTACGCGATCTCAACACGCACGTGCTGCTGACCCAGCCGAGCGTCAGTCGCCTGGTCGACCGTCTCGTCTCCCGCGGGCTGGTCGCGAAGTGCCCGGAGCCGTCCGATGCACGAGGCACGGTCATCCGCCTGACCGACGCCGGCTACGACCTGTTCAGGCGTGTTGCGATCGAGCACATGAAGACCATCACAGATCGCGTCGGGTCCCGGCTGAGCACCGAAGAGCTGCAAACCCTGGCGGAGCTCTGCGACAAGCTGCGCCTGAACTCCTGACCATTTCTCCACAGGCCGGGCGGCCTTCGCTGTTCCCCCCAACCTGAGTGTCGACCTCCCGAAGCCGTCGAAATCGCCGCGTATCATTGCGGCCACGGACGAATGGTTTCACCACGAGGGGAAGACGCATGAGATGGGGATGGGCGCCTGCCCTGGTCGGATTCGTCGCGCTGAGCGGCCTGGCGGGCGTGCTCGCCGCGGCAGCGGTGACGCCGGCGGTGGCGCTCACGGGTAGTGCGGCCGACTCGACGATCAGCGTGTTCGACGGGCTGCCGGAGTACATCAAAGTCGAGCCGCTCGCGCAGGCCTCCACGATGTACGCACTGAGCAACGGGCAGCAGGTCCCGATCGCCTCGTTCTACTCCCAGAACCGCATCGAGGTCGGCTGGGACGCCATCTCGCAGAACCTGAAGGATGCGGCGGTCGCCACCGAGGACCCGCGCTTCTACGAGCACGGCGGTGTCGATGTCAGCGGCACCCTCCGCGGAGCGGTGCTCACGGCGCTGCACAAGTCGGTCCAGGGCGGCTCGTCCATCACGCAGCAGTACGTGAAGAACATCCTGGTGCAGCGCTGCGAGAACAAGCAGCCGGACCCGACGGCGACCGAGGCCGTGCAGAAGAAGCAGCTGACGATCTACGAGTCCTGCTACAACGACGCCACCAAGGTCGACCCCTCTCGCAAGCTCAAAGAGATGCGCTACGCCATCGGCCTCGAGAAGGAGTACTCGAAGAACGACATCCTGCAGAGCTATCTCAACATCGCGCTCTTCGGCGGCCGGGTGTACGGCGTCCAGTCCGCGGCGGAGTACTACTTCGGGGTCGCGGCGAAAGATGTGAACCTGCAGCAGGCGGCGACGCTGATCGCCATCCTGAACAACCCGGACAACCTCCGTATCGACAGGCCCGACAGCAAGGACAACGGGGCCGCCAACGGCTACAAGGCCACGCTGGAGCGCCGCAACTACGTCCTCGACCGGATGCTCGCCAACGGCAAGATCACCAAAGAGGAGCACGACGCCGCGCGTGCCACCAAGGTCGAGCCGAAGATCAGCCCGATGTCGAACGGCTGCATGACCGCGCAGAAGTACAACGCCGCCTTCTTCTGCGATTACGTCGAGCGCATCATCGAGCAGGACCCGATCTTCGGCAAGACCGAAGACGACCGCTCGAACTTCCTCACCCGCGGCGGGCTGAAGATCTACACCACGCTGAACCTCGACCTCCAGACACAGGCGCAGGCAGCGATCAGCTCCTACATCCCGCCGGCCCATCCTGCCCTCGACCTGGGCTCCTCCAACGTCTCCGTGGAAGTCGGAACCGGGCGCGTGGTCACGATGGTGCAGAACAGGCCCTACGACAACACCGCGACGCCGTCCCCCGCGTCCACGGCGGTCAACTACAACACCGACTACAACTATGGGGGCTCGGAGGGCTTCCAGACCGGATCGGCGTACAAGGTGTTCGACCTGCTGGAGTGGCTGCAGGAGGGGCACTCCCTCTACCAGTCGGTCAGTGGGACCCAGCATCTCTTCCCGCAGACGGCGTTCCACGAGAGCGAGCCCTGCGAGGACATCGGAGGGGCCCCCTGGCCGGTCTCGAATGACGAAGGCGAGAGCGTGACGTCCACCACGGTCATGAACGCCACGGCACAGTCCATCAACACGATCTTCGCCAAGATGGCGACTCAGCTCGATCTCTGCGGCATCAAGGAGCGGGCGCAGGACCTGCTGGTCCACGGCGCCGACGAGTCCGCCAACCGGTTCATGGCGAACCCGTCCTCGGTGCTCGGCACGAACTACATCGCGCCGATCACCATGGCGACCGCCTACGCGGGCCTCGCGAACAATGGTGTGGCCTGCAGCCCGGTCGCGATCGACAAGGTCCTGGACGCGAACGGCGCCGCGCATGCGGTGCCGAAGTCGCAGTGCTCCACCACACCGATCGACCCGCAGATCGCAGCAGCGGCCATCTACGCCCTGCAAGGTGTCCTCCGCGGAGGCGGCACGGCGGCATCCGCGAACCCGAACGACGGCATCCCGATCTTCGGAAAGACAGGGACGACGGACAACTCCATCGAGAACTGGCTGGTGACCTCCAGCACGAAGGTGGCCCAGGCGACCTGGGTCGGCAACGTAGAGGGTGCCGTCGCGCTGCGGAGCCAGACCTTCCAGGGAATCGGTGGCGGCAACGTCAAGTTCGCGATCGCCAAGCGCATCATCGCCGCACTCAACGCGGCATACGGAGGGGCGGCCTTCCCTGCGCCCAACGGCAAGTTCGTCACGGCACCGGCCCCGCCGAAACCGACCACTCCGACGGTTCCGGCACCCGGCACGGGTGGCGGCGGCACCCCCGGAAAGGGCGGTCCCCCGAAGGGCAAACCGTGATCCGACCTGTCTATCCATCCTGAGCGATATTCGGACTAGTGTTATCGCGTGGGACGAACTCCAGATCCGAACCGCAAGCCAGAACTCCTCGGCCGCATCATGGACCACGTGGCGACCGAGCCGCTCTCACGCATGACCTTCCGCAGTCTGGCCAGTGCGCTCGGTGTGAGCACCTACTCGTTCGTCTACCATTTCGGGTCCCGCCAGGAGATGATCGACGCCATCCTCGAGGAGGGCGTGCGGCAGCAGACGGAATCGCTCCGGGCCGTGGACGTGACGGCGTTCGACCGGGAGCAGTTCCGCGACTGGTACAAGGAGGCCTTCCGGCACTCGCTGCGCGAGAGCAACCGCACCGGCCTCCGGCTGCAGTTCGAGGCAGGAACGCTCGAGCCGATCGACCCGGACATCGGCAAACGGATCACCACCTCGTTCGCGCAGTGGCGGGACACGGTCAAGGCGTGGCTCAAGGCGCAGGGGATCGAGTCGCGCCGCGCCGGCGTCCTCGCCCATTGGATGGTCGACTCGGCCGCGGGCCTGCACTTCGGCTTCCTGATCAGCGGTGACCGTACGGCCACCGTGCAGGCGTTCGACCTCTTCCTCGGAGCCTTCCTGCGCGAGGCCTTCGGCGACTGACCGCTACCGCGACTCCCGCTCGGCGACCGTCTTCACGCCCTCGAGCATCTGCGCCCAGTTCGCCTGCGCGTGCGCGGCCGCCTCTCGTGTGGGGTTGTTGTCCTGGTCGAGGGTGATCCTCGTGCCGCCGGGGACCTCATCCAGCTCGAAGCGGAGGGTGTGGTAATTCTCCGGCTCGTCGGGCAGCCCGCTGAGCGGACTGAAGTGCGTGAGCACGATCCGCCAGGGCTCCTGCTGGTCCTCCAGCTCGATGACCCGGCCGTGGTCCTCGAACGTCTTCCCCTGCCACTCGCCGCGCCACACGATCGGCGAGCCCAGTCTCCAGTCGGACGCCACCTCGGCGCCGAACATGATCTCCGGTCGCGACCCGTTCGTCGTCAGCACCTGCCACACCGCGCGCCGGGGCGCCTCCACCTCGATCTCCGCCCGAGCCACATAGTTGCCCATCGCCACCCCCTCGTCCGTGCCGCCCATCCCACACCCGTCCGCTGCCGTGCGCAAGCCGATCGCTTCTTCGTGCAGGGTGAGGGGAGCGCCGGCCGGGACCGAGAATATGATTCCGGCGTGAGGGATCCGATGCATTTCGACGCGATGGCCGACGAGTACGCAGCCGGCCGGCCACCATACCCACCGGCGCTCTGGGACACCATCACCGAGCTGGGGGTGATGAAGGCCGGGCGGCGAGCGCTCGACCTCGGGGCCGGCACCGGTCAAGCAACCGGCCCGCTCCTCGCGGCAGGGCTCCACGTGACGGCGGTCGAGCCCGGCGAGCGACTCGCTCAGCGGCTTCACGCGTCCTACCCGGCCGCGGACGTCGTTGTCGCGCGTGCCGAAGACGCGGAGCTGGCGGCGGACTCGTTCGATATCGCTGTGGCGGCCACCTCCATCCATTGGATGGACCTCGGCATCGTCGTTCCCAAGCTTCGTCGAGCGCTGCGACCCGACGGCACGTTGCTCGTCTGGCGAACGGTGTTCGGTGATCCGGAAGGGCCCGTGACGCCGTTCCGCCAACGTATGATGCAGATCGTCGCAGAGCGCGGCCCGCTAGTGACCCCCGGCACGGGGCCCGAGGACGCCGATGCGACAGCCCGCCAGTTGACGGCATCAGGCCTTTTCGCGGTCGACAGGATCTCGACGTTCCGATGGAGCATCGAACTCGATGAAGAGGGTGTGCGTCGGCTGTTCGCGACCTTCAGCAACTGGTCACCAGGCGAGGTGAACCGAGCTGCGGCGGCAGTGCACGACCTGGGTGGCACGGTCGTCGAGCACTACCTCTCCTGGCTCCTCGTGCTCAAACCGGCCGACGGCGCCCGCTGAGGGATGCGTCAGCGTTCGAGCGGGCGAAGCCGGTCGTCGATCACGGGGAAGGGCAGCGTGTAGTACAGCTGCGTCGCGGTCATGTCTCCCCAGTCGTCCTTCTTGACCCGGATCTCGGCGGACGACACCTCTGCGATCCGGACCCTCAGCCAGGAACCGTCATCCAGCTTCAACTCGTGCGGGTCCGCGAGATAGCCCAGGCCGAGCTCATCCAGAGTCTCTTCCGCAGCCAGCCAGTCCACAACGTCTGTCCGCGGGCGCCCCAACAGATCGATCGCGACGAATCCTTCGTCGATGGGCTGCATCCATCCCACCCGCTCCCCGTCGTCGGAGGGTAGGTGCTCGATCCAGTCGGCGTCCATGGCTCAAGGATAACGATCGGCCGAGATCGGATTGCGTCGATCAGAACCATGACCGGCCGTGCGCTCCTGCCGGAGCGGCGGCAGCGCCGCAAGGGACCGTCAGGCGCGCCGGCTGTCGAAGCGCGCTCCCTCCGGCTTGGACGGCATCAGGTAGAAGGCCAGCAGGATGATCCAGCCGACCAGCGGGATGAAACCGAGGAACCACATCGGGCCCGGCAGGTTGGCATCGTGCAGTCGGCGCCAGTTCAACGCGAGGCTCGGCACGAGGATGACCAGCCCCCACACGACGTAGATCACGATCAGGATGTACCCGATGGGGCCGAGTCCGCGGCCGCCGTTACCCACGTTTCCCAGAATCAGGAGCAGGACTTCGTAGACGGCGGCGATGATCACCGCGAACAGGAACCACCACCAGAACTCGCTGCGGCTCGCCCGCCCCGAGAAGTCGGCGTACTTCTTGAAGAAGCGGCGGATGCCGTCGCCGAACGAGGCGCCGTACAGCGGCTGGTCGAGGGGCGCGGCGGCGGGAGTCTGCGGAGTCGTCATGATGGATCCTTCCGAGCGAGGTCGTGGCAAGCGTCGAGATGGAGCAGGCATAGTCAACCGCATCCCGAGCGCCCGGTGAACAGCGACTCGGCGCGCCGCGCGCACGAGTCTTGACGGATGTCGCCCAGGGCACCCGTGTCCTGAGGTCGCCGACGGACCCACCACCTTTCACCACGTCGAGCGGCGGCGCTACTGTGAGCGCGACGGGCGGCAGGTCCAGAGGGAGGCTACGGCGATGGGTGCTCTCGTATGAAGAAGTGGTCGGTGGTGGTCATTCTCGGTTGCGCCCAGTTCGTGATGGTCCTCGATGGAACAGTCATGAACGTGTCGATCTCGACTGTGGTGAAGGATCTCAGCACGACGGTCTCTGCGATGCAGGCCGCGATCACCTTTTACACGTTGACGATGGCCGCCGCCATGCTCTTCGGAGCCAAACTCGGCGATGTCTGGGGCCGACGACGGGCTTTCGTGATCGGGTCGTGCGTGTACGGTCTCGGGTCGCTGACCACGGCGCTGAGCCCGAGCATCCAAATACTCTTCCTCGGCTGGTCCATCATCGAGGGCCTCGGCGCCGTTCTGGTGATCCCGGCGATCGCGGCACTCGTCGCGGACAACTATTCGGGGAAGGACAGGATCACCGCTTACGCGATCATCGGCGCCGTTTCCGGGGCGGCGGTCGCTGCGGGCCCCCTGATCGGTGGATTCATCACCACCTACTCCAGCTGGCGCTTCGTCTTCGCCGGTGAAGTCGTGATCATGGCGGTGGTCGCGATCGTCGCGCGACGCGTCAAGGATGCCACTGTCCGGCAGAAGGTGCGTATCGACGTGCTCAGCGTGCTGCTTTCGGCCCTGGGCCTCGTGCTCCTCGTCGGCGGGATGCTGCAGAGCAAGACCTGGGGATGGGTCCTGCCGCTGTCCTCGCCGAAGATCGGCGGAGTGCCGATCGCACCGCTCGGAGTGTCGCTGACGGCGTGGTTCATCGCCGTCGGCGGTGTCCTCCTCTTCCTGTTCGTCCGGCGTCAACAGGGCCTGGTCGCCCGGGGCCGACCGCCGCTCGTGCATGTCACCATGTTCTCCATCACCCGGCTGCGCAGCGGGCTCTCGGTCTTGGGCGCTCAGTACGCGGTCACCGCCGGTCTGTTCTTCATGGTCCCGGTCTACCTTCAGATGACGCTCGGCCTCGACGCCCTGGAGACGGGCATCCGGATCTTCCCGCTGTCGATCGCGATCATCCTCTTCTCGATCGTGGGAACCAGGCTGTCCCGGCGGTGGCCGCCGCGCCGGATCGTGTGGGTCGGACAACTGGTCCTCGTGCTCAGCGGGCTTCTTCTGCTCTCGTCGGTCACGGCCGACCTGCGAAGCGGATTGTTCGCCACCGGGATGTTCCTGACGGGCTCCGCCCTGGGGTTGCTGGCGTCGCAGCTGGGGAACGTGAACATGTCGAGCGTCAGCGACAAGGAGACCAGCGAGGTGGGCGGCCTGCAGGGCGTGTTCCAGAATCTCGGATCGTCACTCGGCACCGCGCTGATCGGATCCATCCTCATCGGAGCATTGTCGACCTCGTTCGCGTCCGGGGTCACGACGAGCGGGCTCTCCCCCGCCACGGTGTCCATCGTGCAGCAGAAGACTCAGGGCGGCGTCGCCATCGTTCCCTCTGCCAGCGTCGACCAGATCGCGACGAAGGCGGGGCTTTCAAGCGCCGACTCGCAGAAGCTCGCGGAGATCTACCGCGATTCGCAACTCGCCGCGTTGCGTGTCGCCTTCGTCGGTCTGATCGCCATCAGCCTGCTGTCGTTGATCTTCGCTCGGGGGCTTCCTGTCGAGGTGGCTGGACGCGCGCGGTCGAAGCCGGTCGCGACCTGAGACTGTGGCAACACCAGGCGTCGGGGAGCCCGCACCTCTGCAGTGAGAGGATGTGGCGGTGACCAGAGGGCGAACGCTGACCGTGTTGCGAGAGGGTGCATCGGCTCTCATCACGACGGCCGCCGCAGCGGGCGCCTGCGCATCCATCTGGTGGCTGGCGTCGTCGCTCGTCGGCGCAGCGGCGGGCACGAGCCTGGCCAGCGGGATGGTGCTCGCCACGGTCGTCGCTCTCAGCCTGGGACGCCGCGCATTCGCGTCGCGCGCGGAGTTCGCGCGGTCCGCGGCGCTGCTGCCGACGATCGGGCTCGCCGCCGGCGCCGTCGGCTGGCTGATGGTCGCCCTGCCGCCCGTGGGAGCCGCTCTCTTCGTGGCCGGGATGAGCGTGCCCATCTGGCTGCGCAGGTTCGGCCCGCGCGCCTCGCGGCTGGGGGCGCTGGTCGCCTTGCCCCTGACCGCGATCCTCGTCGTACCCGTCCGCCCTCCCACCGGTGGACCGCCGTGGCTGGCTCCCCTCATCGTCCTGCTCTCAGGCGTTGTCGCCGTGCTCTGGGTGGCGCTGGGCCGCGAAGCAGCGAGGCTGCTGCCCGGTCGGGCGGCCCCGTCGCCAGCGGCTGAGCAGCCCGCGGAGGCGTCGGCTTCGGCTGCGACGTCGGCGGGATCCTCAGCGCCGGCGTCGCAGTCGCAACCCCAACCGGCGCGGCTTCCCGCGAGCACGCGGATGGCGCTGCAGATGGCCGTCGCGCTGACCGCGGCATTCGTGGTCGGCTGGCTCGTCTTCCCGGAGCACGCGATGTGGGTCGTGCTGACCGCGTTCCTCGTCTGCTCGGGCAACCGCGGCCGCGCGGATGTGGTGCACAAGAGCGCACTGCGCATCCTCGGAGCGCTCGGCGGCACCATCGGCGCGGTCGCCCTCATCGCCGTCGGTCCTGAGGTCTCCGGCCTCGCCGCCCCTCAGGAGTCCGGGCTCGCAGCGATCGCCGTTATTTTCGTGGCGCTCTTCGCCGGCACCTGGCTGCGCGCGTACAGCTACGCCTTCTGGGCGCTCACGGTGACGCTCGTGCTGTCACTGCTTCAGGAACTGATCGGCACGGCGTCGCTGAGCGGGGAGACCGGGATGCTCGCCGAGCGGATGCTGGCGATCGTCGTCGGCGCCGTCCTCGGCATCGCGGCGAGCTGGTTCGTCCTGCCGGTGAGGAGCGTCGACGTGCTGCGACGACGGCTTTCCGAGATGCTGACCGCCTTGAGCGACGTCTTCCCCAGTGAGGCACCGGATCGGCGGACACGTGTCGCCGCCTTCCACTCGGCTGTCGCGCGCGTGGAACAGCTCGCGCCTGCGCATCGCGCGACCCGGCTTCTCCGCCGTCGTCCGGGCATCCTTCCGATCGACTGCATCGAGGCGGCGAACGCCCTGCCTGCGGCCCTCGACGCCCGGCTGGCGCAAGCCCACGACAGTTCGGATGAGGGCGACCGCGAGCTTCTTCGTTCGAGTATCGGTCGCGCACGACGCAGCCTCGCTGCCCCTGTCGAACTCGCCAGGACGCGCGAAGCCCTCGACGCCCTCGCCCACGCACTGCGCGGCGACCCACAATCCTGATCACGGACCCGTCGCCCAACCACGCGCATCGCTCCTCCCCGACGGACCGCCCGACGATTTAAGTTGTGCACAACTTGATTGCGTGCAATGCTTGAGGCATGCCGGTGACCGATGAGATGGTGTGCTTCTCGCTGTACGCAGCGACCCGCGCGACGACCCAGGCGTACCGTACGCTCCTCGAACCCTGGGGGCTCACGTACCCGCAGTACCTCGTCCTCGTGACGTTGTGGGTGGAGGGGGAGCAGACCGTGGGGTCGCTCGGCGAGCACCTGCAGCTCGACTCGGGAACGCTCTCCCCCCTGCTGCGGCGCATGGAACAGGCCGGGCTCGTCCGGCGCGAGCGCCGCTCGGCGGACGAGCGGGTCGTGACGGTCGCCATCGGCGAGCACGGGCGCGAGTTGCGCCCGCAACTCGCCCACATCCCGGGACGGATCGCCGCGGGGACCGGTCTGCCCGACGAGCAGGCGGCCGCCGCCCTCATCGACACGTTGCACCGGCTCACGGAGACCATGCACGCCGTCTCGGCGCAGCAGCAGGTCTCCTCGAGCTGAGCCCACCGCACCAACTACCGAATCACGAACCAAGAACCACCTGAAAGGCCCGAATTGGACACCCTCTACACCGCGGAAGCCCTCTCGACCGGGGCCGGCCGCAACGGCCGCGTCGCCACGAGCGACGGCTCGTTCGCGCTCGATCTCGCCATCCCGAAGGAGATGGGCGGTTCCGGCGCCGGCACGAACCCGGAGCAGCTTTTCGCCGCCGGCTTCGCCGCCTGCTTCCACTCGGCGCTTCAGGCGGTCGCCCGCATCCAGAAGGTGAAGCTCGAGGATTCCGCCGTCGGCGGTCGCGTGAAGATCGGCCCGAACGGCGAGGGCGGCTACCAGCTGTCGGTGCTGCTCGAGGTCGTCCTGCCCGGGATCGAGGCGGAGCAGGCACAGGCGCTGGCCGACGCGGCGCACCAGGTGTGCCCCTATTCGAACGCGACGCGCGGCAACATCGACGTCACCATCACCGTCACGGAGGACTGAGACATGACCGACACGAATGCGACCATGCGCGCCCTCATCCACGCCGAGTTCGGCGACCCCGCCGAGGTCCTGGCCGTCGGGGAGCGCCCGCTTCCGCAGCCGGGTCCGGGCGAGGTCCGCGTCCGGGTGCTGCTCTCCCCCATCCACAACCACGACCTGTGGACCGTGCGCGGAACGTACGGCTTCAAGCCGGAACTGCCCGCCGCGTCCGGCACCGAAGCGCTCGGAGTCGTGGATGCGCTGGGCGAGGGTGTAGAGCAGCTGACCGTCGGTCAGCGGGTCGTGACCGGAGGCACCTTCGGCGTCTGGGCGGAGTACTTCGTCGCCCGCGCCGCGAGCCTCATCCCGGTGCCGGAGGCACTGCCGGACGAGGCCGCCGCACAGCTGGTCTCGATGCCGTTCAGCGCGATCAGCCTGCTCGAATCGCTCGAGCTGGAGGAGGGCGACTGGCTCATCCAGAATGCCGCCAACGGGGCAGTCGGCCGGATGGTGGCTCAGCTCGGTACCGCACGCGGACTCAACGTGGTCGGGCTCATCCGTCGCGCGGCCGGCGTCGAAGAGCTTCGCGCGCAGGGCATCGAGCGGGTCGTCGCCACCGACGACGAGGGCTGGCGGGATGCCCTGGCGGAGATCACCGGCGGAGCGCCCATCCGCGCCGGGGTCGACTCCGTCGGAGGGAAGGCCGCCGGCGACGTCCTCTCGACGCTCGCCGAGAACGGGACCCTGGTGGTCTTCGGCGCCATGGCGTCGCCGATCCTGGAGCTCGCCTCCGGCGATCTCATCTTCAAGCAGGCGACGGTGAAGGGCTTCTGGGGCAGCGTCGTCAGCCGCGAGATGCCGGCCGACCAGCGCGGCCGGCTGTTCGGGGAGCTGATCGCCCGCATCATCGACGGCACACTGACCCTGCCGGTGTCGGGCATCCACTCGTTCGACGACATCGCGGCGGCCGTCGCGGCCAGCGGTGAACCGGGACGCGTCGGCAAGGTCCTGCTGCGCCCCTGACCGGCCCGCACCGACCGGCATCGACCCCGCCCGGGGTGAGCGTGGCCCGCTAGCCTGGGAGCATGCTCACCCCGCCGGTCACCGCGAAGAAACCCGTCGAACGCACCCACCACGGCGACGTCTACCTCGACGACTACGAGTGGCTGCGCGAGAAGGACGACCCGGCGGTCATCGCGCACCTGCACGAGGAGAACGCGTACACGAACGCGCGGACCGAGCACCTCGCCGTGCTGCGCGAGCAGATCTTCGACGAGATCAAGGCCCGCACCCGCGAGACCGATCTGAGCGTGCCCGTCCGCGAGGGCGACTGGTGGTACTACACCCGGACGGTCGAGGGTCAGCAGTACGGCATCCACTGTCGCGCCCCGATCGCCTCGCCCGACGACTGGGTGCCTCCGACCCTGGACGAGGACGCGCAGAAGAGCGGGCTCCCCGGCGAGCAGATCCTGCTCGACGACAACGTGGAGGCGGCCGGCCTCGACTTCTACTCACTCGGCAGCTTCGACGTCAGCGCGGACGGCACCCGCCTGCTCTGGGCCGTGGACACCGAGGGCGACGAGCGGTACACCATCCGGGTGCGGTCGCTCGTGGACGACGGGGTCACGTTCCCCGACGAGATCACGGGGACGGGAGCCGGTGCGCTCTTCGACCAGACCGGCGCCTACCTGTTCTACACGACCGTGGACGACTCCTGGCGGCCGGACACGGTGTGGCGCCACCGGGTGGGCGACGGCCCGGCGACCAGCGACGTCCAGGTGTTCCACGAGCCCGACGAGCGGTACTGGATCGGCGTCGGCCTGACCCGCAGCCGCCGGTTCCTCGTCATCGAGGCGGGCTCCAGCATCACGAGCGAGGCGTGGCTGCTGCGCTCCGACGAGCCGACCGGCGAGTTCACGGTGGTGTGGCCGCGGAAGGAGGGCGTCGAGTACGACGTGGAGCACGCGATCGTCGGCGGCCACGACCGGCTGCTCATCGTGCACAACGACGGCGCCGTCAACTTCGAGCTCGTCAGCGTCTCGGCCGACGACCCGCAGGGACCCCGCCGGATGCTCCTCCCCCACGACCCGGCCGTACGCCTGGAGGGAGTGGATGCGTTCCGCGACTTCGTCAGCGTCGAGTACCGCCGAGAAGGGATGACCCGGGTCGCGGTCGCCTGCGTCCCACAGCCGGACAGCGAGCAGCCCGCCGACGATACCCCGCACGAGCTGCACTTCGACGAGGAGCTGTTCACAGTCGGCGTGGGCGGCAACCCCGAGTGGACGCAGCCCTTCCTCCGCCTCGGCTACGGCAGCTTCGTCACGCCGTCGACGGTCTACGACTACGACGTCCGCACGCGAGAGCTGGCCCTGCGCAAGCAGCAGCCGGTGCTCGGCGGGTTCGACCCGTCGCTGTTCGCGCAGCGCAGGGAGTGGGCGGTCGCGGAGGACGGTGCGCGCATCCCGGTCTCGCTGGTCTACCGACGCGACCTGGTGACCCCCGGCGAGCCGGCGCCGCTGGTGCTGTACGGCTACGGTTCGTACGAAGCGAGCATGGACCCGTCGTTCAGCATCCCGCGCCTCAGCCTGCTCGACCGCGGTGTCGTCTTCGCGATCGCGCATGTGCGCGGCGGCGGCGAGCTCGGCCGGCTCTGGTACGAGAACGGCAAGAAGCTGCACAAGAAGAACACGTTCACGGACTTCGTGGCGGCCGCACGCCACCTCGTCGACCAGGGCTGGACCGAACCCTCGCGTCTTGCCGCGCAGGGCGGCAGCGCGGGCGGACTGCTGATGGGCGCCGTGGCGAACCTGGCGCCGCGCGACTTCGCCGGCGTCCTCGCGGAGGTGCCCTTCGTGGACCCCCTGACCAGCATCCTCGACCCGTCCCTGCCGCTCACGGTGATCGAGTGGGACGAGTGGGGCGACCCGCTGCACGATCCGGAGGTCTACGACTACATGAAGTCGTACTCGCCGCTGGAGAACGTGCACGCCACCCGCTACCCGCGGATCCTCGCCATCACGAGCCTCAACGACACGCGCGTGCTCTATGTCGAGCCGGCGAAGTGGGTGGCCCGGCTTCGCGACGTGGATGCGGATGTGCTGCTGAAGATCGAGATGGCCGCCGGGCATGGCGGCGTCTCCGGCCGGTACGCCGCCTGGCGCGAGCGGGCGTTCGCACTGGCCTGGCTGCTCGACGTCGTGGGAGCGCATCCATCCGGGGAGTGACGGGGGTTGCCGTGAAGGTCGAGCTGCGCACCATCCTGCAAGCCGGTCACCCGCGCGTGACTGCGCCGGTTCGTCACATCTGCGCCGGGTCGACCGGGCGCAGACGTTCCGAACGACCGCAGTCAGCAGCGGAGCGCGGCTGCCGGGTCAGCAGGCGTTGGACCAGGAGTTGCTGTTCAGCACCGCGTCGCCGCCGACGGCGACCAGGCGCGTGACGCCCGTGTCCTGCATGGCGGAGAGGGCGCTGACCGGAGCGCACCACCCCGTGGCGAGCAGCAGCGGTCCGGGATGCGCGACCGCCAGAACCGCCGCCGTCAGGGCGTCGGGGAAGTTGAGACCGCTCGCCATGTAGGTGACGCCGGTGTGCGGGAGGGTGCGCGCGAGCTCGGCCGCCGTCGCGAACCGGTCCGCCCCCGCGACGCGGTCCACCGGGACGCCGAGGGTGGAGGCGAGGCCGTCGGTGACGACGTCCGAACCGCCGACCACGGTGGCGTGCGTCGTCCGCCACCGGCGGAGCGCATCCGTCGTCCCCGCATCAGCGGCACCCAGCCAACCGTTCACGAGCAGCACCGGCCGACCGGTCTGCGCGGCCGCAGCGGCGGCGGCCAGGGCGTCGGGGAAGGCATTGCCCGTCACCACGTAGACGTCGGGCGCGCTCGTGCCGAAAGCGTCGTCGATGATCGCGCGGGACACCTCGAAGCGGTCGGCGCCGCCGATCCGCCGGACGTCCGGCGAGAACGGCAGCGCGCGGATCGCGGCGACCACATCATCCGTGATCGCCTGGACGCCGCCCACCACGATCACCTGCTGCGGGTGGAGGCGGACCAGCTCGGCCGCCACGTTCAGGTCGAGCGCGCCGGGGCGCGTGAGGAGGAGCGTGCCGTGCTTCTTCGCCGCGGCGGCGCCGGCCGAGAGCGCGTCCGGGAACGTCACGCCGGAGGCGACGTACGCGACCGGGACGCCGGCCGCAGAATCGGGGAACGCGCTCTGCGAGACCGCCACCGACGTGGCGAAGCGGTCCGAGGAGGCGACGCGGGACCAGCCGCCGGAGAGCGGGAGGTCGATGCCCACCGGGTCCGTCTGCTGCTCGATGGTCACGCTCAGCAGTCGCGTGGTCACGACGGCACGGAGGTCGCGGCCGACGTCGCCCACCGTCGACGTGTACGTGGCCGAGGTCGCGTCTGGGATCGGCGACGGATAGCCTCCGGGGTTGCCCCCGCCGAGCAGGTTCCAGCTGGTCCACCGGTACGTGTCGGTGCCGCCGCTCGGAGCAGCGAGCGACACGGTCAGTGTCGACCCGGCTGTGGCGAAACCGCTGGTCACCGGGCCGCTGATGGTGGCCAGCGGCGGACGGGATGCGGGCACGGAGACGTTGAAGCAGGTGAAGACCGCGGTGTACGGCTGCGCGTTGATGTTGTACAGGCGGGCGCAGACGTTGACCAGGCCCGTGCCGGGAAGGTACCCGGAGTGGAAGTCGAAGCCCTGGTTCGGGCCGGCCGCCGGGTAGACGCGCGGGACATCCGGCCGGGGATACGCGAAGTCGTTGTTCTCGGCGTAGCCGATCGAGACACGCGCGCCGCCGGGAGCGGCGGCCGTGAATTCGATGCCGGCCGTGGTGAGACCGTTCGCCCCACGGTCGTTGAGGTCCGCCGCCCAGCCGGTCAGATGCAGCGTCGGCCTGGTCTCCGCACCGACGTACGAGACGGTCACGGTGTCGATCGATCCGGCCGGCGCGAGCGGGAGCACCGCCCACGCCGAGGCGGATGTCGCGGGCAGCAGCGCAGCGGCGAGGACGGCGAGCGCGCCGGCGACCGCGACGAGACGGACCTTCATCGAGAGACTCCCCCAACGACGTGTCCCCTGGGAGGGCCTGCGTGCACCGTGCACGCTCCGACCCGTCGCTGAAGTGAGCATAGCGGCGCGCGGGCGCGAGCCGCACGAACGGCTCAGCCGAGATCGTCCGGGTCTTTCCCGGTGCGCTCACCGCTCTCCAGCTCCGCGATGGCCTCGAGGTCCTCGGCGTCGAGCACGAAGCCGAAGACGTCGATATTCGCGCGGATGCGTTCCGGCAACGTCGATTTGGGGATGACCACGTTGCCCAACTGGAGCTGCCAGCGGATCACGATCTGGGCGGGCGTCACACCGTGCTTCGCCGCCAGACGGTCAAGCGTGGCGTCGCCGAGGATGCGGCCGCGCGCAAGCGGTGACCACGACTCGGTCACGATGCCGTGCGCGGTATCGTAGGCGCGCACCTCCGTCTGCGGCAGCCACGGGTGCAGCTCCACCTGGTTCACGGCGGGCACGGTCTCGGTCTCGCGAGCCAGCCGGTCGAGGTGGTGCGTGTGGAAGTTGGCCACGCCGATGGACCGCGCGCGGCCCTCGTCGCGCACGCGCTCCAGCGCGCGCCAGGTCTCGACGTAGCGGTCGCTCTTCGGCGCCGGCCAGTGGATGAGGAACAGGTCGATTGTGTCGAAGCCGAGAAGCTCGAGGCTCCGGTCGAACGAGCGGAGGGTCGAGTCGTAGCCGTTCTCGGTCCACCACACCTTGCTGGTGACGAACACCTCCGAGCGGTCGAGCCCGCTTCGGCGAACCCCCTCGCCGACCCCGCGCTCATTCGCGTAGAAGGCCGCCGTGTCGATGTGGCGGTACCCGGCCTCCAGGGCGGCGACCACGGCATCCGCTGTCTCCGCTTCCGGGATCTTGTACACGCCGAAGCCCAGCTGCGGGATGGTGTTGCCGTCGTTGAGAGTCAGCTCCGGGGTGCTCGCCATGGCTTCATTCTGCCCGGGCGCGGGCGTCGAGGTGATGCCTCGCCGTCAGAGCTCGGAGACGACGCGACGCAGGAAGCCCGGCGCGATGCGCAACATGGCGGGCATGGCCTTCGTCTGTCCGGGGAATGCCATGGTCCGTCCGCGCTGCAGAGCCTTCATCGTGACCGCCGCGACCTCGGCGGGAGCGAGCTTCTTGCCCGTGGCCTCGGCGTTCATGGGGGTGTCCGTCGACGGCGGGAGCACCTCGAGCACGTGCGTCCCGCCGCGTGTGGCCAGCTGTCGGCGAAGGCCGTCGGCGAATCCGTGCAGACCGGCCTTGACTGCGCCGTGGGTCGGCGCACGTCGGGGGGCGACCAGAGCGAAGCCCGAGGTGACGAACACGATGGCCTCGGGCGACGGCCAGCGCTCGAGCACCTCGCCGGTCAGATGGATCGGGGCGGTGAGGTTGAGCGCCACCTCGTCGTCGAGACTCGCGTTGGGATTCGCTCCCGAGACGTAGTCGCGCTCCTCGAAAGTGCCGGCGTTGTTGACCAGGACATCGAGATCGCCGAAGCGATCGGCGACGGCCTGCAGAAGCGCTGCGCGATCGGCGGCGTCGGTGACATCGGCGCGTACGGCTTGCGCCTGGGGGTGGGCCCGTGCGAACCGGTCGAGCGCGGTCTGCGAACGCCCGCAGACGACGACGGATGCGCCGAGCTCCAAGAAAGATTCCGCGAGGCTCAGGCCGATGCCCGAGGTTCCGCCGGTGATGAGTACGGTCTGTGACACGATGTCGCCTCTCCCTATCTGTACCGATTGGTACGAAAGTACGCTAGCACATCTGTACCGATCGGTACGCCCGAGGGTTAGGATGAGGAAATGGACGAGTCGACCACAGTCCCCATCGGCAGGCCCCGCGCGTTCGACATCGACGAGGCGCTCGATCGTGCGGTCGTGGTGTTCTGGTCGCAGGGATTCGAAGGCGCCAGCCTCGACGACCTCACTACGGCGATGGGGATCAGCCGTCCCAGCCTGTATCGGGCGTTCGGCAACAAGGAGGATCTCTTCTACAAGGCGCTGGAGAGATACACCGACGGCCTGACCGCGTACTTCGCCCGCGCGCTCGCAGAACCCACGAGCGAAGCGGTCGCGACCTCCGTGCTCCACGGCATGGTCGAGGCGGCGACCATGCCGGGGTTGCCCACGGGCTGCCTGGGGGTCCAGGGCGCGTTGGCGACGGGGGAGGAGAGCAGCCCGGTGCGCGACGCGCTCATCGCGTGGCGCGAGGACGGAGTCGCCCACCTGACGCGGCGGTTCCAGCACGCCGTGGACGCCGGCGACCTTCCGGCGTCGTCGGATCCTCGTCTTCTCGCGCTGTATCTGAGGACGGTCGCCAACGGGATCGCCGTCCAGGCGACGAGTGGGAGCACCCGCGCGGAACTCTTGGGCGTGGCTGACCTCGCCCTGGCCAGCTGGCCGAAGCCGGAGCCGGAGCCGGCAGAAGTGTCGGCAGGCTCGGTTGCGTCCTGATCACGGTGGTAGGGAGCCGTGCGAGCCGGTCACGACGTTCGAGTAGAGGCGCGTCGGAGGCGGGTCGGCGTTCCCTGGCAATGACCTCCATGCCGGTTGCGACCGGGCGGCATCTGCGGGAGCGTGGGGCACTCGTGGACCATCGAACGGAAGGAGAGCGCATGCTCACCCTCACGGAGAATGCCAGCACGATCGTCAAGACGCTGACCGACCAGTCCCCCGACGAGACGGCCGGCCTGCGGATCAGCAGCAGCAACCCCGACAGCACCGCGTTCGCGGCGAACGTCGCACCGGAGCCGGAAGCCACCGACCAGGTGGTGGAGTCGGGAGGCGCCCGCATCTTCCTGGAGACGCAGGCCGCCGAGGTGCTCGACGACAAGGTGCTGGATGCGCGGGTCGACGACCAGGGGGCGGTCAGCTTCGCCATCGGCGTGAACGGCTAGACATCCCGCACAGAGAGCCCGGATCCGGATGGATCCGGGCTCTCTGTATGCGCGGCTCTCCGTCGCAGCCGACTCCCCGTCGTGCTCAGCTCCCCGAGGCGCCCTCGGGCTCGCTCTCCTCCGGGTGGGGCAACTCGTCCGCCACGATGGGATGCGGCGCGGTCCGCTGCTCGGGCAGCCCCCAGAGCGCCTCGCCGTGGCCGGCGTCGAGCAGGAACTCGACCGCCGACGTCCACAGCGGGACGATCTTCATCGGCGGGATGTCCTCCTCGCCCGGGAAGTGCGCTGCGAAATGCACCTCGGGCTCACCATGGATGGGGTCTGCCGCCGCGATGAGCCCGTAGTAGCTCCCGTCGTCCACGACGCGCCACCGCCCGGTGCGCCCATGCTCGGGCTGCAGCCGCACCGTGTACCCGCCGTAGGAGAATTCCGGCCCGGGAGGCAGGGAAGCGCGCTCGTCTTTCGTCATGCTCCCGTTCTACGGCGGCGGGATCGCGGGGACAACTCGTTCACCTGCCTAGCGAAACGGTGTAGGGCCACACCCGTCCGTTTATTTTCCCGACGCGCAAACCTCATTCAGGGCCTCGAAAGCATTACCGAAGGCGGTGAAGTGGCCGACGACCTCGGCCTGCGCGGAAGCACTCGCGGAGGCCGGGTCGTCCGCGATCACCTGGAGCTCGTCAACCGCGTCATCCAGCTCGGACGCAGCGTTGAGCACAGCCTCGGCGAACTTCGGATTGGTCGAGCTGTCTGCAGCGTCATGCAGCTTGCCGGAAAGTGCGGCGATCGAATCCACTGCAGCCTGTGGATCTGTGGCGACCTCGGTGGAGAGGTCATCCTGGATCGATGAGCGGCTCTCCGTCAGGAGAGCGAGCAGGTCGGTGCATTCCTGGGACTCGCCGGCCGCCGGCGTGAGCTTCGGGAACGTCTCCAGGGAGCCGGCGAGCGCAGCGGTCGAACTGAGTGCCGCCGCAGCGGTGACGATGACGATCGTCACCGCGATCGAGGCGATGATCTGGGCGCCACCCACTGCGATCCCCGCGATTGCGAGGCCCCGCCCCTTCTCTCGGGTGCGCTTGATCTGCGTCAGGGAGATGACACCGCAGATCACACCGACGACACCGATGAAGAAGCTGCCGACCAGCGCGATGATGGCGAGGACGTTGGTGCGGGATGGCGTCTGCGGCTGATAAACGGGCGGCTGCATGCTTCCCTCCTCGGGCGCGGGTGGCTGCGGCTGTGTGGCGTCGGCTTCAGTCGACATGGGTCCTCCAGGACGGCTCGGGACGAAGGCGCCGATCGCCTCCCCCACTCGCCTTAATGGACGGACCACTCAGCTGTTCGTGACGCGACTCCGGAGAATGCGTCTGGGCTGAACGGGTCGTTCTAGGCGCACCCCGTCGCGGAGGTGTCAATCACTGGCCACCGCAGGGTGGGCACGATGAGATGGTTCCGGTGCGCGAGCGGCATCAACCCCGATCGGCGGCTCGCGCACCTCCTCTCTTGGCCGCCGGCGTCAGCCGGCGGGAACCTCGTCGGCCAGCTCCTGCTCCCGCTCGCGCTCCTGCTCGGCCTCCGCGTCGTCGCCGCGGAACTGTGTCATGTACAGGTCGTAGTACGCGCCGCGTCGCTCCAGCAGGGCGACATGGTCGCCCTGCTCCACGATCCGTCCCTGCTCCATCACGAGGATGGTGTGGGCGTCACGGATCGTCGAGAGCCGGTGCGCGATGACGAACGACGTGCGGTCTGTGCGCAGAGCCGCCATCGCGTGCTGCACCAGCAGCTCGGTGCGCGTGTCGACCGACGAGGTCGCCTCATCCAGGATGAGCAGCGACGGGTTGGCGATGAACGCGCGCGCGATCGTGATGAGCTGTCGCTCGCCGGCCGAGACGTTTCCGCCCTCGGTGTCGATCACGGTGTCGTAGCCGTCCGGCAGTTGGCGCACGAAACGATCGACCATCGTCGCTTTGGCTGCGGCGATCACCTCATCGTCGGTGGCGTCGAGGCGGCCGTAGCGGATGTTCTCGCGAATGGTCCCCGAGAACAGCCAGGCGTCCTGCAGGACCATTCCGACCTGACCGCGGAGTTCGTCCCGCGAGAGGTGCGTGGTGTCGACGCCGTCGAGGCGGATGGCGCCGCCGGTCAGCTCGTAGAACCGCATGATCAGGTTGACGAGCGTGGTCTTGCCCGCGCCCGTCGGTCCGACGATCGCGACCGTGCTGCCCGGCTGGACGCTGAGCGACAGGTCGCGGATCAGCTCGGCCTCGGGGTCGTACGAGAAGTCGACGTGGTCGAGCTCGACACGTCCGTCCGCCCGTTCGGGCAGGTGCTCGGTCGCCGTCTCCGCCTCCTGCTCCTCCGAGTCGAGGAACTCGAAGGTGCGCTCGGCCGACGCCACGCCGGACTGCAGCATGTTGGCCATGCCGGCGATCTGGCCGATGGGCTGCGAGAACTCGCGCGAGTACTGGATGAACGCGGTCGCGTCTCCGATGGTCAGCTGCCCCGCCGCCACCCGGAGCGCACCGACCACGGCGATGAGCACATAGGACAGGTACGACACGAAGTTCATCGCCGGCATGATGCTGCCCGAGACGAACTGCGCGCCGACCTGCGCCTTGTGCAGCTTCGCGTTGCGTGCGTCGAACTCCTCCAGCATGACCGCATCCCGGCCGAATGCCCGCACCAGGTCGAGACCCGAGTACGACTCCTCGATGTGGCCGTTCAGCGTGCCGGTCGATGCCCACTGCGCCTTGAACAGCTTCTGGGAGCGCGAGCCGATCACCCCGGCGATCACCCCGGAGAGCGGGATGGAGATCAGCGCGATCAGCGCGAGCTGCCACGACACGATGAACATCATGATGCCGATGCCGAGCACCATGAGCACGGACTGGATCAGCTGCGAGAACGCCTGCTGCAGCGCGGTCTGGATGTTGTCGACGTCGTTGGTCACGCGCGACATCAGGTCTCCGCGCTGGCGCGTGTCGAAGTAGCTGAGCGGGAGGCGGTTGAGCTTCGACTCGACGTCCTTGCGCAGCCCGTACACAACGCGCATGACGAGGGCATTCAGCAGGTAGCCCTGCCACCACTGCAGCAGCGCGGCGACGAAGTACATCGCCAGCACGATCATCAGCAGACGCCCGAGCTCGGTGAAGTCGATGCCCGTGTGCGGGCCGTACACTCCCCGGGCGATCACGTTGGTCGCGTCGCCGAGGATCTTCGGCGCGATCACGACGAGCACGACCGAGACGACCGTCAGCAGCGTGACCCAGGTCATCCCGAGCCACTCGGGCTTCAGCAGACCCATCAGCCGCTTGAACGACGGCCAGAAGTTCTCGGCCTTCTTCGCGGGCACGCCGCCGAACATGTCGCCGTCGCCCTCGCCGGGTGTGAAGTCGTAGTCCTCTTCGAGCTGGTCGAGCACGATGTCCTTCGCGGCCGGGGTCTGCCCCTCCTCGGGGCGGCCGCCGCGCTTCTTGCGTTCCGTGGTGCGTGCCATCTCAGGCCACCTCCAGGCTCAGCTGCGACTCGACGATCTCGCGGTACGTCTCGTTGGTCTCCAGCAGTTCGTCGTGGGTGCCGCGTCCGACCACCCGGCCATCGTCCATGACGATGATCGTGTCGGCCTCGCGGATGGTGGAGACGCGCTGTGCGACGACGATCAGCGCGGCGTCCCCGATCGAGTCGGCGAGCGCGCGTCTCAGGCGCGCGTCGGTCGCGACGTCGAGCGCCGAGAACGAGTCGTCGAACAGGAACACCTTCGGCCGGGCGACCAGAGCCCGGGCGATGCAGAGCCGCTGACGTTGTCCTCCGGACACATTGGTGCCGCCTTGGGCGATGCGCTCGTCGAGCCCGTGCTCCTTGGCGCGGACGAAGTCCGCCGCCTGCGCGATCCGCAGCGCCTCCCACAGCTCGTCGTCGGTGGCGTCCGGCCGGCCGAAACGGAGGTTGGAGGCGATGGTGCCCGAGAAGAGGTAGGGCCGCTGGGGCACGAGTCCGAGGACGCCCGCCACCTCCTGCCGGGAGAGACCGTCGACCGCGACGCCGCCGACCCGGACCGTTCCGCTCTGCGGGGTGAACAGGTTCGCGATCACCGACACCAGCGTGGTCTTGCCTGAGCCCGTGGAGCCGACGATCGCCGTCACCTCACCGGGTTCGGCCGTGAACGACACCTGGTTCAGGACGGGCTTCTCGGCACCCGGGTAGCCGAAGGTCACATCCCGGACCTCGACGCGTCCACTCGTCGGGAGGGTCGCCCCTCCGACGCCCGTCTGGGTGCTGCTGGGCTCGGCCCCGAGCACCTCCTCGAGGCGCTCCGCGCAGACCATCGCGCGGGGGATCATCATGGCCATGAACACGCCCATCATGACCGCGACGAGGATCTGCAGGAGGTACTGCAGGAACGCCGTGAGGGCGCCGATCTGGATGTCGCCCGCATCCACTCGGTGCCCGCCGAACCACAGCACGGCGACGGTGGCCGCGTTGAGGATGAGCATGATGACCGGGAACATCAGCACGAAGACGTTGCCGACCTTGACCGAGATGCGCGTGAGAGCGGCGTTGGCGTCGTCGTAGCGCTTCGTCTCGAACCGCTCGCGGACGAAGGCGCGGATCACGCGGATACCGACGATCTGCTCGCGGATGACGCCGTTCACCCCGTCGATTCGCTCCTGCATGATGCGGAACATCGGCAGCAGCAGGGAGACGAGGATGCCGACCACGACGAAGAGGACGGCGACGGACACCCAGATCAGCCAGGACAGACCCGCGTCGACGCGGACCGCGAAGATGATGCCGGCGATGCACATGATCGGCGTCGACACCATGAAGTTGAACGTCATCAGCAGGAGCATCTGCACCTGCTGCACGTCGTTGGTGTTCCGCGTGATCAGAGTCGGCGTGCCCCAGCGGGCGAGATCGAGCGAGGGCAGCGCATCCACCTTGCGGTAGAAGGAGCGGCGGATGTCCTTGCCTGCCGACATCGAGGCCCGCGCGCCGAAGTACGTGGCGGTGACCGCCGCGATCACCTGCGCGAAGCACACGATCAGCATGAGACCGCCGGTGCGCCAGATGAATCCGGTGTCGCCCGTGAAGATGCCCTTGTCGATGATGTCGGCGTTGAGGGTCGGCAGATAGAGGGCGGCCATCGTCGCGATCAGTTGAAGGATCACGACCGCGGTCACCGAGCGCCAGTAGGGGCGCACGAAGCGGAAGGAGAGGCGAAGCAGAGTCACAGTGAGTCCCGGGTGTGCTGTGTGCGGATATCGGTGTCGACGATGCACGACGCCTTCGACGCTATTCACTATTGAGGACGCGGGACGTCCTCAATAATGACGCGTCAGGCGGCGGTGTAGTGGAGGTGAAGGACGCCGTTGTCATAGGCGTCGTGCTGGCGCAGCCGTAGCGTAGCGGGCGGGCTGCCCTCCGGGAAGAGGCGGGCGCCTGTTCCCCGGACCACCGGATAGACGAAGAGGTGCAGGGATCCGATGAGTCCGTCGCCGAGCAGCCTGCGCACGAGCGAGCCGGATCCACTGATGTACACGCCGCCGCTGAAGCCGTCGGCGAACTCCCGGATGCGCGCCACGTCGTATCCGCCGAGGGAGCGGGAGTTGCGCCAGGTGCGCTCTGCGGTCTCGTCGTCAAGAGTGGAGCTGACGACGGCCTTCGGGCTGTCGTTGAAGAACGGGGCCCCGGGATCGTCTTCCGCGGTGCGCGTCGACCAGGCCGGCGCGAACATCTCGAAGGTGCGACGGCCGAGCAGGATCGCATCCGACTCTCGCGTCAACCGCCCGATGTCTTCGCCCATCGCCGGGTCGAATCCGAAGTCGAACGTCCAGCTCGGATCCTCGAAGACGCCGTCGAGCGAGACGAATTCGTGCACAGCGATCGCGCCCATCCGACTCCCCTTTCCCCCCGGAACAGCATAGGGGCTGGGCCGGCGAATGCGGAGACCGGATTCGGCCGCGGCCTATCGAAGGAGATCTTGTGTCGAATCGCCTTCGGATGGCAGTGGTGAAGGAGATCCGAACGGTTTTCGTTCGATTCTCCTTCACTCGCACCAGCTATCCAACGGGCCGTTTCGTGACGCGGATCGGCTGACCGCGTTCCAGCGCGCCCTGTGACCTGCGGGCGGCCGGCCGCATCCCGGCGCGGCCTTACTGCACCGACCAGCCGCCGTCGCTCGGCAGGACGGCACCGTTGATGTTGACGCCGTCGTCGCTGAGCAGGAAGGTGATCGACGCCGCGAGCTGCTCCGCCGTCGCGATGGTCGGGATCTGCTGCTGGAAGGGGGTGAGGCGCGCCGTGCCCGCTTCGGACGGGTGCGCGGGCATAGGGATTCCGGTCGCGACGCCACCCGGCGCGACGGCGTTCACCCGGATGCCCTGCGAGCCGTACATGAACGCCGTGCTGCGGGTCAGGCCGACGACGCCGTGCTTCGAGACGGTGTACGCGGTCCCGGACGCGTTGCCGCGCAGGCCCGCCTCCGACGCGACGTTGACGATGGATCCGGTGCCCGCCTGGAGCATGACCGGCAGGACGGCGCGGGTCAGCTTGAATCCGCCTGTCAGGTTGATGCCGATGGTGCGGTCCCACACGGCGTCCGAGGTCTCATGCGCCGGCGAGAAGTCGTCGTTGACCCCGGCCACGTTCGCCAGCGCGTCGATGCGATCGCCCGCCGCGGCGACGATGCTGTCGATGTCGGCCTGCTGCGTGATGTCGCCGGTCACCGTCAGCACGGAGCCGTCCGGGAGGGAGGCTGCGAGCTCCTCCAGACGCGCGGCCGAGATATCGACAGCGACCACGCGACCGCCTTCGCGCGCGATGCGGGATGCGGTGGCCCGCCCGATCCCGGATGCCGCTCCTGTCACGATGACCGTCTTGCCGTCGAAACGTCCTGGCGTGAGCTTCTCGACCCATCCCGACTCGACATCCTCGGGCATGACGCCGCCGTTCACCCGCAGGACGAGGTCGTCGACGACCGACTGCGGAAGCTGGCCCTGACTGAGGGCGACGAGTTGCTGCAGCGGGAGTCCGCGGACCGGCGCGAGCATCTCCTCGCCGACGCCCGCCTGTGCGAGCAGTCCCTGGATGAGCGGGGCGCCCTCGGGATGCGCCAACCACTCGCCGATGGTGCTGTGTGCGGTCAGAGGCTTCGGATCGGTCATCGCCGTCCCTTTCGTCCGGGGGTGGGACTTTGATTATGGCACTTGATGCCACAAATCATCCGTGAATCCGGTATGCGCCGCTAGGGGGGTTTCCTCCGGCCCGGGGAGGGCGTACGGATGTGCGTAGCCGATAGACCGGACGAGGGAGGGATGCGCGTGGACACGGTGATCGCCGTGCTCGAGCGCGACGACGTCGCGTTCGAGATCGAGTTCGAGCGGACGAGCGAGCCCCCCTTCGAGCTGCGCCTCCCCTCGCACATCGGCGGAGCTGCCGTCATGGACGTCTTCGACCTCTGCGACTCCTCCTTCTGGCCGGAGGTCATCCGCTACCGGTTCTCGGAGTGCGTGCCGGTCGTGATCGGCTCACCCGACGACCTCTGACCTGCCAGCGCGTCAGCCCAGGGCGCGTCAGCCGAGGGCGCGTCAGCCGACGGCGAGGACGACCTTGCGACCGGCTTCGGCCGCTTCGGCGAACCGGTGCGCCTCCCAGACCTCGCCGAAGGGGAAGAGCACCGGCTCCGCCGTGCGGAGCGAACCCCTCGCGGCGTCGGCGAGCAGCGAAGCGAGAAGGCGCCGGTACTCGGCGCGACGCGTGGCGACATAGAGGGGGACGCTGCACACGCGGTCCCGCAGGTGGGCGGCGGAATCGAGGGAGCCACGGAAAGCGTCGCCCCGCTCGTGGCCCGGGCGGCCGGCGAACGCCGTGTGGATGAGCGCCCCGCCGGGAGCCAGCGCCTCGCGGACGCGCGGTGAACCGGTGTGGTCGATCGCCGCATCCACGCCTCCCCCGGACGCCTCGCGTACGCGCGCCGGCCAGTCCGCCGCGGTGTAATCCACGAACGGGATTCCCAGACGCTCCACCGCATCCCGTCCGCGTTCCGACGCCGTGCCGACGACGACGCGCCCCTCCCGCCGCGCCAACTGGACGGCGAGCGCACCCACCGCGCCGGATGCGCCCTGCACCAGCACGCGTCGCGCCGGACCGGCGAGTTCGAGGGCGCGGGCGGCCGTCACGGCGTCGAGGGGAAGCGCGGCGGCCGCGCCCGCGTCCATCCCGCTCGGCAGCGCGACGAGGAATGTCGGGGAGATCGTCAGGAACGTCGCGTGAGCGCCCATGCGCGGCAGCACGCCGGCGACAACGGTCCCCTCCCGGAGGCCGAGGGCCAGCGAGACGGCCGACTCCGTCACCAGCTCGCCCACGAAGTCGTACCCGGTCACGAACCCGGGGCGCGGCTGCAGCACATAGCCGCCGCGCCGGGCGAGCAGGTCGGTCGAGCCGAGGGAGGCGTACGTCACGCGGACCACCACGTCAGTTCCGCGCGGCGCCGGCAGGGCCTCGCGGGCGAGCACCACGGCCGACGGGTCGCCGAAACGGGAGACCCGGGAGACGAGGCGCGAGGGGATGTCGTGCTCTGAGGAACCCATCGGCCGTCAGCCGGCGCGGCGCTGCAGCAGGGCTGCGCGCTCCGGGTGCGACTCGAACCAGTCGGCCACGTACCAGCACATCGGAACGATGCGCAGCGTGCCGCTCTTCTCGATGTCGTCGACCGCGTACTCGACCAGCTGAGCCGCATACCCCTTGCCGCGGCGATGCGGCACCGTGAAGGCCCGGGTCAGCGAGATCGAATCGCCGAGGATGCGGTAGTCGAGCACGCCGACCAGCTCGCCATCGATCTGCATCGCGTAGCGGCTGGCGTCCTTCTGATCGCTGAACTCCGTGCCCATGTGCCCATGCTACGTCCGTCGACTCGCGCGGGAAGCCGGGTAGTGTGAAGCTGTGGGAACCCGGCCCGCACCTTCAGGTCCCCGCGCGCATCCCGCGACCACGTCACAGCAGACCCGGCCGCCGGCGGCACCCGCCGACCGTGCGACGTGACGACCCTGGAGCACGACCGTGACGTTGGACACCCCGTCGCCCGCACTCGCCCCCGCCTTCCAGGCCCTGCTCGAGCAGGTGCCGATCGGGGAGCACTCGGTGATCGAAGCCGAGACCGTCGCCTACGAGCACGAAGGCCTGCCGCTCGAGGGATACCTGGCGCGAGACATCCAGGCGGACGAGCGGCGTCCCGCGGTGCTCGTCGTGCACGACTGGAACGGCGTCGCGGACAACGTGAGGATGCGCACGCAGATGCTGGCGCGCCGCGGATACGTCGCCTTCGCCGCCGACCTCTACGGGGCCGGCGTCCGACCCACCGGGGATGCGGCTGCAGCCGAGGCGCGCAAGTACTACGACGACCTGCCCCTGCTGCGCTCCCGGGTCGCCGCCGGATTCAGCTGGCTGCGGCAGCATCCCGCCGTCGATCCGGCCCGGCTTGCGGTGATCGGCTACTGCTTCGGCGGTTCCGCCGCCCTCGAGTTCGCGCGCACCGGAGCGCCGGCCCGTGCGGTCGTGTCGTTCCACGGCCGCCTGATCGCCCACGAGCCGTCCGACGCGGCGCAGATCGCCGCCTCCCTGCTGGTTCTGACGGGAGGCGACGACCCGGTGGTGCCGGATGCTGCGGTGGCCGCCTTCGAGGACGAGCTCCGCGGCGCGCCGCATGTCGACTGGCAGGTGACCACGTACTCCGGGGCGCCGCACGCGTTCACGATCCCCGGGACCGACCGCTACCGTCCGGTCGCGGACGCGCGCAGCTGGCGTGCACTCGTCTGCTTCCTCGACGAAGTGTTCCGCTGAGCGACACGTCCCTCCCCGCCCCACCCTCGGCTCCCGTCCGTCCGCCCTCGCCTCGCCGCCCTCGCCTCGGCCGCCCGTCCCTCCGCTCCCGTCCGTCCGTCTTTCGCCGAAGTGGTGGGTGGTGTACCACGAGCCGGCGGGGAGCAAGCAACAAAAAACACCACTAGAAGATGATGGGTGGGTTGGGGGGGGGGGTTCGCGGGGG
>JBQCCO010000145.1:0-2676 GCA_051962155.1 Leifsonia sp.
GGCGGCGGAGAAGGACGGGCCGGAGCCGTAGACGATGTCCGGGCCCTTGTTGGCGCTGAGCGCGACCTGGACGTTCTTGTCGACCGCGTTGTTGAAGGTGACCTGCAGCGTGTACTTCTTCTGCGAGGCGTTGAACTCGTCGACGAGCACCTTCTTCATGGTCTGCTGCTGCTGCGGCGGCGCACCCCAGAACCACAGCTGGAGCGTCTGGCGGCCGCCTGCGCCGCTCCCGGAGCAGCCGGCGAGCGTGATGGCGGCGGCAGCTGCAATGCCGATGGCCGCAGCAACGAGCCTCTTTCGTTTCATGCCGAGGTCCTACCTTTCGGGTTCCGACAGACGCTTCTTCGCGCCTATTGGTTCGGTTGTATTGACTCTATGACCTTCATACCTATTTGTCAACGCGCACTCGTTCGTCAGACCGCCCGAACCGCGAAACCGTCGGCCAGCATGGCGCCGGAGTCGACGACGAACCCGCCGCCTCCGCTGCTGTAGGCCGCGTCCTCCACGCGAGCCACGGCGGCGCCGTCGAACGAGGCGACGAGGCTCGTCCCATTTGCCTCGAAGGCGAGCTCGTGCGTCTCGTCGGTGCGATGATCGACCGGCACCTCGGCGAGAACGGCACGGTCGCCGTCGTTCTGACGCACGATCTGCAGGGTCGAGCCCACGAGTACCGCGGCGTAGTACCGTCTGTGCCCACGCGCCCGCACGACGAGGCCAGCGGCGTCGGAGGCGTTGAACTGGATCCGGGAGGAGACCTGGTAGTCCGCCCACTCCCTGGTGCCGGTCGTGACCACCCCGCCGGCCCGCGGGTGCGAGACGCAGAACGTCGTGGTGTAGTCGGGGGCGAGGTTCTGCGCCGAGCTGACGAACGAGCGGAGCCAGACGGTGTCGGTCGTCCACGGGTCCAGCCCGTCGGTCAGCTCGTAACTGCGCCCGAGCCGGTAGTCGCGCGGTGCGCCGTGCCAGTCGAGCGTGCGGAGGACGACCTGGCCGTCCAGTCGCGTCGCCGAGGTGAGCGCCAGGCCGACCCGGTGGATGGTGCGGCCGCCGACGTCCGGAACCTCCCACGTCAGTGTGTTCGTGCCGGCCTCCAATCGCAGCGGCGGGCCGCTCACTGTCTCGAGCAGGCCGTCGTCGCCGAAGCAGTCGATGAACAGCGCGGCGTCGGGGGTGGCCTCCGCTGCGTCGATCATCGCCCGGATCGTCTGCGTCGGGTACAGGGTCGGGCTGCCGAGCACTTCGAAGTCGCTCGTCCCGGCGCGAGCGCGCGGGCGCGGTTCCGCGGAGGTATCGGTGCTCACCGCGGCGATCGTCCCGGCGGCGAGCGCGCGGAAGCCGATGCCCAGGCCGGCGCCGACGTTCCGGACGTCTGTCGCGGCCTGCACCAGGCCGGTGCCGGGGTGGAGCCGGAAGCCCTGGAGCGACCCAGGGAGCTCGAACGCGAACCGCGGCGAGCGCCCGGGAGGCTCCTCCCCGCGCGCGACGGACGCCGCGTGCACGATGCGCCTGGTCTGCTGGGCCGCGTCGGTGACGCACTCTCCGCCGTCGGCGCTCACCGCGTAGAAACGGTCCGCGACTGGGGTGCGGAAGTCGGCGCCGGCCTCCAGCCCCTGAAGTCCCAGCCGGATGCCGTTGAAGGCGCCGACGTTGCCAGTGTTCGAGTCGGTGTCCCAGCCGGCGGAGGTCGAGATCATGACGCTGCGGTGCCAGCTGTCGCCGCCCATCAGCAGCGACATGATGACCGCGGCATGGTTGGTCTGGATCGGAGAGTTGCTGGGGTAGCGGTCGTAGCCGTGCTCGGCCTCGATCCAGTCCCGCACCTCCCGCCAGTCGTCGGTCGCGGCGCAGCGGTCCCGCACCTGACCGACGAGCGCGGCGAGCCGTGGGCTGTCGACCAGGCCGAGCCCGGCCTCGATGAGGGTGTCGAGGTCGCGTTCGACGAATGCCTGCGCCTCCATGCCGGCGACGAAGGCCGCGGCGTCCACGGCGAGCACATCGTGACTCACGGAGGCCGCCGCACGCGCCATCTCGATCGCCCGCCGCGGGTCGCCGGGGTTGGCCATCCCCCACGCGTCGATGAAGATCTGCGCTCCGATCTGCTCCGCCATCGCGGGGCCGTTCCGGGCGATGGAGCCGCTCTCGGGGGCGGGGATGCCGGACGCCAGCCGTAGGAAGGCCGTGTGCTCGGTGGAGCGGGCGAGCCCGCCGAACCAGAGCACCGTCTTGTTCTCGACGATGTAGTTGAGCCAGGCGTCGCCGACCGTGCGCGCGTCGAGCACCCGGTTGTCCTCCAGCGCCCGGAAGAACACGAAGGTGCCCGAGATGTCGTCGTCGGGGACGATGAGTGGCACCCCGAGCCGCTCCGAGACGTAGTAGTCGACCTCGCCGAACTCCTTGCGGATGCGATCGTAGGTCCATCCCTCGATCGGCCGGCCCAGGTAGACGCCGAAGATCTTGCCGAGGACGCCCGCGTAGATGCGCTCGGAGTGGGGCAGGATCGAGTTCGTCTTCGCAATCGCTGCGGTCATCGCGGCTCAGCCGATCCAGCGGGTCAGGCCGTGCGCGGCGGACTCCGCGTCCATCCGTGCGAGCTCGACGATCCCGGCGAGGGCAATGTCGGTGGCCGCGGTGTGGCCGGCGCCCGCCCCCAACGCCCCGGCGGCGCACACGGTGTCG
>JBQCCO010000146.1:0-2792 GCA_051962155.1 Leifsonia sp.
TATGCAAAAATAGTTGTTTGTGGGGGGTGTTTGGGTTTTTTTTTGGGGGGTTTTGGGGGGGGTGTTGGGTCTTTGCCCCCCCCCCCCCGCCCGAAGGGTTTCAGCTAGCGGGTGCCCTGCGCGGCGAACTTCTCGACCTGAGCCGCGTTCTCCTTCGTGACGAATGCCGGACCGGAGTAGATCGGCTGTCCGCCACCGATGATGTTCCCATTGATGGAGTTGAGGTACAGAGCCGTGACTCCGAGGAAACCCTGCACGTACGGCTGCTGATCGACGGCGAAGAGGATCTTGCCCGCCTTGACGTCGGTCACCACGTCGGTCGAGAGGTCGAAGGTCGCGACCTTGGCCGAGCTCTTCGACTCGTCGACGGCGCCGACGGCGTCGATGGCGTACTGGCCGCCCAGCGTGAGGACGGAGTCGATGGACGGGTCTGCCTGGAGCTTGGACTTGATGGTCGCCTTGACGTCCGAGTCGTTGGTGCCGTCCACCTGGAGGTTCGTCATCGTGCCGCCGAATGCCTTGGCCGCGGCGCTGCACCGCTCCTCGAGACCGACGTTCCCGGCCTCCTGGATGACGCAGAGCGCCTTCTTGAGTCCGGCGCCCGCCAGTCGCTTTCCGACGGCGGTCCCAGCGACGGTCTCGCTCTGGCCGACGTGCGTGATCGCGCCGAACTCGGCGGACCGCTCGATCCCCGAGTTGATGGTGACGACCGTGATGCCTGCGGCGACCGCCTTCTTGATGCTCGCCTCGAGGCCGTCCGGGTTGGCCATCGAGACCACGATCCCGTTGACCTTCTGAGCGACCGCATTGTCGATGAGCTGCGACTGCTTGGCCGGGTCGGGGTCCGCGTTGTAGGTGACCTTGACTCCGTAGTCGGTGCCCGCCTTCTCGGCGCCGGCCTTGACGCGGTCCCAGAAGGCGTCTCCCGGACCGGAGTGGGTGACCACGGCATACGTGAGGTTCAGGCTGGTGGCCCCACTGGTGGTTCCGCTCGTCTTGTCTGCGGCTGCCTGACCGGTTCCGGTGCATGCAGCGAGCGTGATGCAGGCGGCTGCCGCAACAGCGGCCACGGCGAATATGCGCTTCATTATCGGGAATGTGCCTCTCTAGGGGCGCCGGCCGAGGCGGCGGCGCGAGGGATGAACGTCCACGATCACCGGGCACCGGGCGGGGTCGACGGTCGCGTACGGTGCGCCGAGCGGCCCATGAGGCGGCTGCGTCATTGCTGCACCCCTCTCACGTGACGTCGGCGTCGAGATGAGTCTGAACCATGCGCGACGGCGCTGTCAATAGTTTGTATGGACATTCGTTCATCAGCACCTGATAGCATCGACGCGCATCCGACGAGGCATGCAGAATCAGGAGCAGAAGATGGCACAGACCCGGTCTCTCGGCGTCGGCGTGATCTCGATCGGGTGGATGGGGCGGCTCCATTCGCGAGCGTACCTGGCGGCCCGGCAGCATTTCCCGGAGCTTCCAGTTCGGGCCGAGCTGGTGGTCGCCGCCGACCCCGACGCGGCGACCCGGGCCCTCGCCACCGAGGTGCTCGGCTTTCGCGAGGCCGTCTCGGACTACCGCGAGGTCCTCGCGAACCCTGCTGTGGATGTCGTCTCGATCTGCTCGCCGAACTTCCTGCACCGTGAGATCGCGCTCGCCGCGATCGAGGCGGGCAAGCCGATCTGGATCGAGAAGCCGATGGGCAGATCCGCCGCCGAGTCCGCGCAGATCGCCCAGGCGGCAGCGGCCCGCGGGCTGGTCACTGCGGTCGGCTTCAACTACCGCCACGCACCCGCCATCGCCCGGGCCCGCGAGCTGGTCGCCGACGGCGCGATCGGAACCATAACGAACGTCCGCGCTTCCTTCCTCGCCGATTACTCCGCCGATCCGGCCGGCGCGCTCACCTGGCGGTTCCAGCAGGAGCGAGCGGGGTCGGGGGTCCTCGGCGACCTCCTCTCGCACGCTGCGGACCTGGTCCAGTTCATCGCGGGGCGCATCGACGCGGTCACGGCGGTCACCTCGACCGTGATCGCGGAGCGCCCGCTGCCGCGCGGGGATGCCGCCAGCCACTTCAGCAAGGGCCGAGCCGACGATCCGCGGGGGAGGGTGGAGAACGAGGACTACGCAGCGCTGCTCGTCCGCCTGGAATCGGGGGCGGTCGGCACGCTCGAAGCCAGCCGGGTCGCCGTCGGTCCGCGGGCCGGGTACTCGCTGGAGATCTACGGAACGGCCGGCTCCCTCCGCTGGGACTTCGAGCGCCTCAACGAGCTCGAGCTCGCCGATGACCTCTCCGGCTACCGGCGGGTTATGGCATCCCCCGGGTTCGGGGAGTTCTCCCGCTTCCAGCCCGGCGCGGGGACGAGCATGGGCTTCGACGACCTCAAGACGATCGAAGCCTCGCTGTTCCTGCGGTCGGTGGCCGAGGGCATCCAATACGCTCCCTCTGCTGCGGATGCCTGGTCGGCCGCGGAGATCGTGGATGCTGCGCTCGTGAGCGCCTCCAGCGGACAGTGGAGGACCGTCCGGGAGGTCGCGCTTCCCTAGCTGGCTGCACGCGTGTTTTCTCGTGCAACCGCATCCACCTCGGCGTAGCCTGGTCCTCAAAAGGTGAGAATCAGTCAGATACGCCGAGGCCGTCATGGATGCAACGAGGAAGTCCCGCAGGGCGCGCGCGCTCGGCCTGTTAACCTCTGTGCTGTTCGCACTGCTCCTCTTCGGGGGAGGTGTAGGCCTCTGTGAGCCGGCATCCGCAGTTACGATGCCAGCCGATCCCAACAACCCTGCGACTACGCCCT
>JBQCCO010000147.1:0-6063 GCA_051962155.1 Leifsonia sp.
CGCCTCGGCCAACATGCGCTCGGCGAGCCGGCGGCTCACGTCGGGGTCGTCTTCCGCGAGCAACGGCTCGGCGAGCAACCCGAGTGCGCCGATCGGCGTCTTCAGCTCGTGGCTGATGTTCGCAACGAAGTCGCGCCGGACGGCATCCAGTCGGTAGGACTCCGTGCGGTCCTCGGCGAGCAGCAGGATGTAGCGCGACCCGAGCCGTGCGACTCGGACACTGAGGTGGATGTTCGCATCGCCGAAAGGGCCCCGGGAGAGCTCGCACTCCTCGGTCAGCGATTCGCCCGTGCGCCGGACGCGGTTCACGAGGTCGATGAGGTGCGGGTGCACCAGGGCGCCGTTCCAGACCAGACCGATCGCATGCGCCCCGGGCGATGCCTTGATCACGTTGTTCGACGGGTCGAGCACCACACCCGCGGACTCCAGCGCGTCGAGCACCTGATCCACCCCATCCGGTACGACCGGATTCACCACCTGCGCCGCATGATGACCGCGCCGCGCGGCGATATGCAGGATCCACACGAAACCGGCGCCGACGGCGAGCCCCAGGCTCAGCGACAGCAGCACCAAACCGGTGGAGTCCATAGCCTCCAGCGTAGGTGATGCCGATACGCACGCATGGACGCGTCCCGCCCCCGGCCGCGTCTTTTCGCGGGTACGTTAGAGACTGTTCAGCCGCGGGGCACCGTTTGTTAACCTGCCGCGGCGAACATGGAACACAGGGTCAGAAGGCCCGACATCCCGCGTGCCCGCGCACGCCAGGAAGGACCACACCCCATGCGCGAAGTCTTCCAGCAGGAGCTGGCGGAAGTTCAGGACCGCCTCGTCGAGATCGCCGAGCTGGTGGTCCACTCCATCAAGAACGCGACGCTCGCCTTCAACGATTCGGACGTGTCGCTCGCCGAGGACGTCATCGCCAACGACCACCGGATCGACGAGCTCACGGTGCTGCTCGACGAGCTGTCCATCCAGATCCTGGCGCGCCAGCAGCCGGTCGCCCGCGACCTGCGGATCGTGGTGAGCGCACTGCGGATCAGCGCGTCCCTGGAGCGGATGGGCGATATGGCGGAGCACATCGCGCAGCTCGCGCGGTACCGCTTCCCGGACAAGGTCGTGCCGAAGAGCCTCCGTTCGACCTTCGGCGAGATGGGCCGGCTCGACGTCCAGATCGCCCAGAAGCTCGCCGAACTGCTCCGAACGCAGGATCTGCGCCTCGCGGACGAGATCCGCAACGACGACGACGACATCGACGAGCTGCACATCAGCGTCTTCGACAAGGTGCTCGGCGAGACGTGGAAGGGCCAGGCGGTTGACACTGTCGACGCGACGCTCGCCTCCCGCTATCACGAGCGCTTCGCCGACCACGCCGTCTCGATCGCCAAGAAGGTGCAGTACCTGGCCACCGGCGACTGGGCTCCCGAGCTCGCCTCCTGACCATCTCCCCCTTCCGCCCCACCATCGAGTCCACGAAGATTGCACGTCGACGCGGCGTGTCATGTGCAGTCTTTGTGGACTCGACGGTGGGGCGGTCGGCTTCAGGGACGGAGGGGGACGCGGGCGGCGACTCGGCGGAGGCCGTGAGGGGCACGGGCCACGACGGAGAGCTCGGCGAGGAGGGCGTGCTCGCCGGGGTGGAGGCGACCGGTCCGCTGGTCCGTCACGTGGGGGCGGTAGCCGTCGCGGAGGTGGTGCTGGTCGCGGAGGGTGGCACCCGACGCCTCCAGCGCATCCACGAGCCCGATGTGCAGTGAGCGCAGTGCGCCGGAGTCACGCAGAACCGTGACGGGCACCGTGCCGTGCGCGCCGAAGCGCTCCCGGGCCGCGGCCACCACGGGGATGGGCGGCACGCGCGGGACCAGGGCGACCACGGCCTCCGCATCCGCTTCAGTCTCGAACGGCGGGACGACGGTCACGTGCAACGGCCAATCCGACGCGGGGAACGTGTCCGGAGACGCGTCGTCGCCGCGCCCCGGGAGGAACGCGACGACGACGAACGTGCTGGCCGTGGCTGCCCGCTACTTCTTGCCCTGCGCCGCGACCGCTGCCGCACCCGCGGCTGCCGCTTCGGGGTCGAGGTAGTACGACGGCTCGAGCGGTGCGAAATCCTCACCGAGCGTGTAGACGAGCGGGATGCCGGTCGGGATGTTGAGGCCGGCGATGTCCTCGTCGGAGATCCCGTCGAGGTGCTTCACCAGCGCGCGCAGCGAGTTGCCGTGCGCCGTGACGAGGACCGTCCTGCCCGCCGAGAGGTCGCGCGTGATGTCCGACTCCCAGTAGGGAAGCATCCGGGCGATGACATCCTTCAGGCATTCGGTCCGGGGCACGCCGTCGCCGAGGTCGGCGTAGCGGGCGTCGCCCACCTGCGAGAACGGGCTGTCGTCGGCGATCACCGGCGGCGGGACGTCGAACGAGCGGCGCCACAGCTGGAACTGCTCGGGGCCGTACTTCTCGAGCGTCTCAGCCTTGTCGAGGCCCTGCAGCGCACCGTAGTGACGCTCGTTGAGGCGCCAGGACCGCTGGACGGGAATCCACAGCCGGTCGGACACGTCGAGCGCGAAATGGGCGGTCTGGATGGCACGGCTGAGCACCGAGGTGTGCAGGACGTCCGGCTGGAACCCGGAGTCGCGGAGCAGCTCGCCTGCCCGCTTGGCCTCGGCGACGCCGGTCTCGCTGAGACGCACGTCGACCCAGCCGGTGAACAGGTTCTTCTCGTTCCACTCGCTGCTGCCGTGGCGCAGGAGGATCAGGGTGTAGGGAGCGGGCATGCTCCCAATCTATCGTGTCGGCGGTATGCGGCCGGTCTGCCGGCGCTTGCTCGCGGCGGGCCTGCCGGCGGCTGGCAGGATGGACGTATGGCTTCGGGCGCAGTCGGCACGGTGACCCGTGGCACGACCAACACGAACCGGCTGCGCCGCGTCGACCGCTGGATCGCTGCGCAGCCCGAGCTGCGTCGCACGCACGACCCGGTCGTCGTCGACCTCGGCTATGGCGCCAGCGGCGTTACAGCGCTCGAATTCCAGCATCGGCTGGCGAAGGCACGCGCCGACGTCGAGGTAGTCGGCCTCGAGATCGAGCCGGGCCGGGTACGGAGCGCGAACCAGCAACTGGAGGCGGTGCGAGACGGCCGGACGGGCTTCGACCCGGCGGCGCGCATCCGCTTCGCACTCGGCGGCTTCGAAGTCCCGCTGCCGGACGGCCGGAGCGCCGCGGTCATCCGCGCCTTCAACGTGCTCCGGCAGTATCGCGAGGTCGAGGTCCCGCACGCCTGGGAGCGGATGCGCTCCCGCCTGCAGCCCCACGGCCTCCTGGTCGAGGGCACCTGCGACGAGGTCGGCCGCATCTCCAGCTGGATCGCCCTGGATGCCGCAGGTCCCCGCTCGCTCAGCATCTCGCTCCGGCTGCGCGGGCTGGATGCGCCCTCGATCGTGGCGGAGCGGCTGCCGAAGGCGCTCATCCACCGCAACGTCCGCGGCGAGCCGGTCCATGCGTTCCTGTCGGAGCTCGACCGGCTCTGGCGCATCCATTCGCCGCTCGCCGCGTACGGGCCGAGTCAGCGCTGGATCGCCGTCGCCCAGGGGATGCGGGATTCCGGATGGCCGGTCCACGGCGGCCGGAGCCGCTGGCGGCTGGGTGAGCTGACGGTCGGATGGGAGGCGGTCGCGCCGGCGGAGTGACGGCGCGGCTACTGGCGGGGAGCCCGGGTCACCGCACCCAGGCGCGGGAGGCGCGGCACGTGCGCTTCCGCACCCGCCTCCGGCGGAACCACGATCTCCTGCGAGGCGGCGACGGCGACACCGTCCGCATCCACGGTCAGCGTCGCGTTCGGATCGGCGGACCGCTTGACGACGGCGAGCGCGATCGGTCCCAGCTCGTAGTGCAGAGCCGAGGACGTGACGGCACCCACCTCGCGACCGTCGAGCGAGACGACCGCGCCCCTCGTGGGATGCGCACCCTCCGAGCCATCCAGGTGCAGCATCACGAGACGGCGAGGCGGATGGCCGAGGTTGTGCACCTTGGCGACCGTCTCCTGCCCGCGGTAGCAGCCCTTGCTCAGGTGGACGGCGGTGCGGAGCCAGTCCAGTTCGTGCGGGATGGTGCGCTCATCGACCTCGGTCGAGAACCGGGGCCGCCACGCCGCGATGCGCAGGGCATCGGCGGCCAGCGTTCCGGCAGCGGACAGTTCTCCGGCGCGGACACGGGTCACGAGCGACGCCAGGGCGTCATGCGGGATGAGGCGTTCGCTCCACGTCCAGCCGGCGCCGGGATGCTCGCCCTGCGCGTACTGATGCCCGCCCGGCGCCACGGCGCGCCACGGATCGTGCCAGATCAGCGGGATGCCGTTCGGCGCTGCGATCGGCAATGGCGGATCGCCCAGGGTCCCGATCGTGGCGAAGTCGGCCGTCCTGTCGGCGACCTCGACGCGCAGCATGAACCGCATCGAATCCAGCCAGCCCTGAAGTCCCCCGGCCTCCGGACGGTCGACAAGGAGCCAGAGCGTGTCGCCGTCGTCGAGCAGGCGCGCGGCGTGCTCGACGTGGCCCGTCACATCCAGGAGCAGGGTCTCCGAGGACTCCCCCGGACGCAGGCCGGCGAGCGACTGACTCGTCAGCGAATTGAGCCACGTCAGGCGGTCGGGGCCCTGGATGGTCAGCACGGCACGGTCGGAGAGATCGACGATCGCGCCCCGCTCGACCAGCGCCCGCTGTTCGGAGAGCGGGCTCCCGTAGTGGGCCGGCACGCCGAGCCCATCCGTGTCGACGGCGCCCGGGAGGTCGAGGAACGGCGATGCCCCTGCCGGGGTCGCGCGAGGTACAGCATCCATCGGTCCGCCGCCTTTCAGTCGACCTTGGCGAGGCGCGCGGAGGCGTGCGTCCGCAGTTCGTGGCCGAGGGCGGCGATGTCCCAGGCCCAGAGCAGATGGCTCTCGACGAGGCCGTACAGGCGCGTCGCCGCGGTGTACTCCTTCGCGCCGGAGGTGCGAAGCACCGCGTCGGTCGCGAGATCGATGCGGGGACCGGCGACCTGGCCGATGTAGACCTCGCTCACCCCGTCGGGATGGATGATCGACACATCGAGATCGAACGCGCCGTTCGAGTTGCGCAGCGTCTCGACCGATTGCGCCGTGCCGAAGGGCCGCGCACCGACGCCGGGGAGCATCGCCGGTCCGGCGTCGCCCTCCACGAGCTTCCTGCGCAGCCGCCAGTAGCCGGTCTCAGCGGCGAGCGGCGTGTTCTGCTCGTCGAGGATCCACGAGTTCGCGGAGTAGTTCAGGTAGCCCAGTCCGTCGTGGCTGAAGCTGATGCGCTGGCCGAACTCGAGCTGGGTGTGCTCCGCTTCGATGGCGTAGTCGAGCACACCGGTTCCCTCCCAGACGCCGATCAGCCAGGAGAGAGGAACCAGCTCGGCGGGAAGATCGGTGGGGATCTCGATCATGATCCGGCTGAGAGGCTCAGCGCTGACCGCGGAAGAGGTTGTAGACGACCAGCCCCGAGACACCGAGGATGGCAAGCGTTGCCAGGCCCAGAAGGCCGACGAAGAAGAGTTCGAGAGCGACCAGCATGGCTCCAGTCTAACCAGGGACCGCCGACATCCGTTCGCGTTCAGGCGGCCGCGAAGGCAAGTGCCAGGATGCCGCCGATCAGCCCCAGCACGACGAAGGTCCCGGCGAAGGTGACGGCCAGCCGGTCGATGAAGCCGTCCTTCTGCTGCGTCGCCAGCTGGGCGACGAAGGCGAGCAGCACGCAGACGGCGAGCGCGAGGGACAGCCACGACGCATAGGCCGCGGGGCGCGACAGCACACCGATCAGGATGCCGAGCACGAGCGCGACGACCCACACCGAGCCGATGCTCGTCGCCGTCGCCCAGCGCGGCAGCGGCGGCTGCACGGGCCCGGCCGCGGCGGCGGGACCCATCGCGTGGGGTGCAGGGGTGTCGGGTGTCTCGTCGCTCACGCCTCCATTGTGCCCCCAGCGGCCGGGCGGCGCCTGGCTGTGCGCCGGGCAACGGAGGAGCGGCGGAAGGGCGGGCGTGCATTTCCGGTAGCAAGATCGGAAGAGCGTC
>JBQCCO010000148.1:0-12527 GCA_051962155.1 Leifsonia sp.
TCATCACTCGCTGATGACTAATGGGGTCCCCGCCGCGAGGGGCCCCGGGCGCCGCCCCGAGCGAAGCGAGGAGCGGCGTCTGGGGTAGCGGTGGGGCGCACCCCCCGACACCGACCTCGACCTTGCGCGCAGCGTGGCCCCTGCATCCCCCTCAGAACCCGTCAGGGCAACCGACCTAGGGCGCACCGCGACGCTCCGTCACCTCTCCGGGTACAGCTCCCGCACGATCTCGAGGGAACGGATGCGTCCCTCCACGGTCGCCGCTCCCGATGAGACCATCAGCTCATCGGTCTGCGTGGAGGCGAGCAGCGCATCCAAGCGGACCTTCACCTCGTCCGGGGTTCCGATCGCCTGACGCGCGTTGCGGGTGGCGATGAACTCCTCCTCCAGCGGGGTGAACTCGTAGGCCAGCGCCTCCTCGACACTCACGGGCTCGGGCTTCAGTCCGCGGCGCATCCGGAGGAAGGACAGCTGGCCGGGAAGCGAGAGGGCACGAACCACCTCCGGGTCCTCGTCGGAGACGACGTTCACGGCGATCATGGTGTGCGGCTCGCTCAGGGCGTCGCTCGGTTCGAAACGCGACCGGTAGAGATCGAGTGCCGCTTCGGTGTTGTCACCGGCGAAGTGGTGGGCGAAGGCGAACGGGAGCCCCAGCGCTGCCGCGACCTGGGCGCTGTAACCGCTGGAGCCGAGCAGCCAGATCTGCGGTGCGTCGCCGAGGCCGGGAACGGCCGTGATCCCGCGCAACGGGTTGGCGTCGCTCATCCCGCCGTGAAAGAAGCCGAACAGGTCGAGCAGCTGCTGCGGGAAGTCCTCGACGCCGAGACCTTCGGGGCTGCGGCGCAGGGCCATCGCGGTGGCGCCGTCGGTGCCGGGCGCGCGCCCGATGCCGAGGTCGATGCGATCTCCGTAGAGGGCGCGCAGCGTCCCGAACTGTTCGGCGACCACCAGCGGGGCGTGGTTGGGGAGCATCACGCCACCGCTGCCGACGCGGATCCGCCGGGTGGCGCCGGCGACTCCGGCGATGAGCACCGCGGGCGCGCTGGAGGCGATGGCGGGCATCCCGTGGTGCTCGGCGACCCAGAAGCGGTCGTACCCGAGCCGTTCGGCGGCCTGGGCGAGCCGGATGGTTCCGGCGACCGCATCGGCGTTGCTGCCGCCCGCTGGACGGCTGGCGAGGTCGAGGACGTTCAGAGGGATGCTGGGGCGAGTCACCCCTGCTGCAACGCGGTCCCCGACGCAGCGATTCCCGGTCGGGCCACGCGGGCCTGGCCGGGAATCGTGCGCTTCGGGGTCAGGACTCCCTGACCTTGCGCGCCCAGGCCACGATGGCGAGGGCGATCAGGCCGAGAGCGATGAGCGAGCCGCCCATCCACGCGGCCCAGGTCGCGACCACGGAGCCGGTGTGGGGAAGGCCGCTGCCGGGGTCGAGGACGGTGCTCGACTGGTCTGCCGGCAGGACGGTCAGCGAGGCGGAGCACTGGTGGCCGCTGGTCTGTCCGACACCGACGATGCTGTATGTGCCGGTTGCGCCGGCCGGCAGCTTCACACTGAGGACGTCACTGCCGTCGCCGTTGGAGTGCTTGGTGAAGCTGAGGCTGCTGGCCGCCGAGTGGAACGAGGCCAGGGTGAAGGACGACCCATCCTGTCCGGTGACGGTCCAGGTGATCGCCTCGCCGGGCGACCAGGTGCCCGGGATGCAGATCAGGGTGGCGTTGCCGCCTGCCTGCGCGACGCTCACGTCGAAGGTGCACTGAGCGCCGTTGGTGTAGTCGACGGCGTTCGCCGCAGCCGGAGCCGCAAGCAGCAACCCCGCTGTCACAGCGATCGCCGCCAGGATCTTCTTGAACATGGGGCCGCCTTTCTGGTGGGGTCCGGCACGGGGTCCGAGACTTGAGCAATCCTCACCTTACGATGGAAGAGCACTGCACGACAATGGGGGCGACCGAGTCGTGTACCCCCACAACAGGGGGCGTGCCATCGCCGGGAAGCGTCGGAGTCGTGACGACGCTGAGCGCGGTCGACGTCTGCTGCTTGTTCAGGAACTGCACCGTGACGGTCTTCGACTGCCCCGGCGCCAGCACCACCGTGAAGAGGCTGACCGGACGCGCCTGGTCGACGCCGGCGACGGTGGCGTAGTCTGCGCCGTCCTCGCTCTGCGTCGCCGCGAGCAGACCGCCGGTCGGGCCGTACACCGCCACGCGGGTCCGGATGGAGCCGGGAGGCACGCCGTAGGTCCCGCCGCCGGTCACATAGCGCGGCAACGAGGTGGCAGCATCCGCCGGGGCGTGATTCGTCAGGGTCACCCGCACCACACTCGACGGCAGGCCGTCGGCCCGGCACACGGCGGAACCGGCGGCGACGGAGGTGCTGAGGTAGTAGTCCATCTTGGCGCCGGTGGCGTCGTCGAAGTAGACGCCGATGCCGGCGGTCGAGAGGTCCGAGGCGGGAAGGGCTCCGGCGATGGTGGTGGTTCCGAGGATCTTCTGTTCCGAGTCGTGGGCGCTCCAGATGAGGACGCGGTGCGACGCGCCCGAAGCGGCGAGCGCGCTCACGAGCTTCCGTGCGTCGACATGTCCGGCCGACAGCCGATCGAACACCGCACTGGCCGCCGAGGCGAAGAAGGCATCCTGCTGTGCGGGATCGGAGAACCGCTGGTAGACGTCGCTCAGGAGCAGTTTCACCACGTTGGAGGACGTCAGCCGGTCGCCGCTGGGAAGGGTGACCGGGCCGGTGGAGGTCAGGAGGGCGCTGAGCACGACCGGGTCGACGGCGATGACCCCGTCGATCGTGCCTCCGTAGGTGGTGGTCCACATCCGCGCGGCCGTCGCGGCGGCGAGAGGGAAGTGCGGGGTGAGGTTGGCATCCTGCAGGTATCGCCCGACGAGCGGGCCGTACAGGCCCTGCGTGCTCAGCGGCACGTCGGCGACGGAGTTCTGCCAGGGCCCGATCGCCGTGCCGGCCGACTGGCGGCCGAGCGTGATCGCCCCCTTGTCGGCGTGCAGGAGCGCGACGGCGCCGATGAGGCCACCTGTCGCCCGCAGCTCCGCCGGGTTCTGCGCCGCCAGCAGGTAGTCGCGTGGGCCGGTCGCGCCCAGCATGCCCGGGAGCAGGCGGACGGAGTTGTCGAGTGCTTCGATGTCCGGAGCCGCGCGGCCGAGCACATCCTTCAGCCGGTCGATCCCCACGGCGACCGGGTTCGCGATCGCGCCGGTGTCGATGCCGGCCACGCTCGCGCGGGCGGCGGCGAAGGCGGTCCGCGCGCGAGCCACCGCCGGCTGCGCTGCGATGATCGGGGCGAGGTCCATGCGGCCGTTCGCGATGGCCATGGAGCGGAGGCCGACCGCGGCACTGACAGTGACGAGGGGCTGCACCACGCGCGCGGCCACGGTGTCTGACGCAGCCGCCGCGGTCCGCACAGCGGTGAGGTTGGGGCCGAGCCACGGCACGGCCTCGACCGTCAGCCAGACGGGGTCGGACGTGAGTGCCGCTGCCGCACGGGTGTGGTTCCGCAGGTCGGTCGCCGCCCGGCCCGCGGCGGCGACATCGTCCGATGCGATCGCGGTCTTGACCCGGGTTGCTGCCGGGATCGCGTCGTTCAGCTCCCGCTGGGCGAGGAAGCCGCGGAACCCGATCCAGACGATCGTGAAGAGCAGGAGGACTCCGATGCCGAGGAGCACTCCCGTGGATGCGGGACGACGCAGTCGCCGACGTCGCTCCACGAGCGGAGGGGTCCCCTCAGACGCTCCGGAGGGCGCCGCGGCGGGCCCCGGTAACACGCTCGGCACGTTGAGACCTGTCGCCATGCGACAAATCTAACAAATCCTCACTTTTTTGGCTCCCCCCAAAATCAGCGAGTCGGCCGGTCTCAGCGCCCCAGACCGCGATAGGTCCATCCCGCTGCACGCCAGCTCGCCGGGTCGAGGGCGTTCCGGCCGTCGATGACCGTGCGGTGCGCCACCAGCTCACCGACAACCGCCGGGTCGAGCTCGGTGAACTCCGGCCACTCGGTGATCAGCAGGATGACGTCCGCATCCCGGACCGCCTCCTCCGCGGTCGCCGCGAAACTCAGGCCCGGCGCGCGCCGGCGGGCGTTCTCGAGCGCTTCCGGGTCCGTCGCCGTCACGATCGCCCCGGCCTCCGCGAGGCGCATGGCGATCTCGAGCGCCGGCGAGTCGCGGATGTCGTCCGAGTGCGGCTTGAACGCCAGACCGAGGACGCCGACGCGCACGCCGGCGAGACCGCCCGCCTCCTCGCGCACCAGCTCGACCACCCGCGTGCGCCGCCGCAGGTTGATCTTGTCCACCTCGTCCAGGAACTGCACCGCCTCCCCACGGCCCAGCTCACGTGCGCGAGCACTGAAGGCACGGATGTCCTTCGGCAGACAGCCGCCGCCGAACCCGACGCCTGCGTTGAGGAAACGGCGGCCGATGCGCGCGTCGTGACCGATGGCATCCGCCAGTTTCGTCACGTCCGCTCCGGTCGCTTCTGCGATCTCCGCCATGGCGTTGATGAACGAGATCTTCGTCGCCAGGAACGCGTTCGCCGATACCTTGACCAACTCGGCCGTCGCATAGTCCGTGACGATGACGGGCGTTCCCGCGGCCACGGCGGAGGCGTACACCTCGTCGAGCAGGCGCGCGGCACGCTCCCCCGCCTCGCCGTCGGGCACTCCATAGACCAGGCGGTCAGGGCTGACGGTGTCCTTCACCGCGAATCCCTCGCGCAGGAACTCCGGGTTCCAGGCCAGGGTCGCGTCAGGCTGCTTCCCGGCGATCAGCTCCGCGAGGCGAGCGGCCGTGCCGACGGGGACGGTGCTCTTGCCGACGATGAGGTCACCGGGCTTCAGGTGATCCAGGAGGGAGGCGAATGCCGCATCCACGAACCGCATGTCGGCCGCATCCCCATCGGCGATCTGCGGTGTTCCGACGGCGACGAAGTGCACGTCTGCGTCCTCCGCCTCAGCCAGGTCTGTCGTGAACCGGAGCCGGCCGGTCGCTGCGGCCGACTGCAGCACCTCCGGAAGTCCGGGCTCGAAGAACGGCGCCCGGCCGGCCGCGAGGGAGGCGATCTTCGCCTCGTCGACGTCGATGCCGACGACGTCGTGCCCGAGGTGCGCCATCGACGCGGCATGGACGGCACCGAGATAGCCGCAGCCGATCACGGAGATTCTCATGGGTGGCCCCTTCGTTCGGGTGGGGTGGCCGTCGGGGCGGAATGAGTTCCGCACCGTGAGGCGTCAGGTGAAGTCGGGGTCCGGCTCGTCGACGTACGCGGGAGCCGCATCCACGGGCCAATGCCTGCGTCCGTTGTTCAGCACGCCCCGGCTCTCATCGAGGTAGCAGTTCCCGCAGAGGGATTCGTAGGAGACGGAGGCGCCGTCGATGGCGACCTGGTCGCCGTCGAAGACGAAGACGCCGTCGATCTTGCGCGCGTTGAAGATGGCCTTGCGACCGCAGCGGCAGATCGTCTTCAGCTCCTCGATGCTGTGCGCGACCTCCAGGAGCCGGCGGCTGCCGGGGAACGCGACCGTCTGGAAGTCGGTTCGGATGCCGTAGGCCAGCACCGGCACGTTGTCGAGCAGCGCGATCCGCAGGAGGTCGTCGACCTGCGCCTCGGTGAGGAACTGGGCCTCGTCCACGAGCAGAGCGCTGATATCCGTGTCGAAGCGCTTGATGGTGCGCTCGCGGTGCCGCTGGAAGGCGCCGTAGGCATCCGTCTCCGGCGTGATCAGGAAGTCCACCGCCCGGGTCACACCCAGCCGGGAGAGGACGCCGAGGTCGCCCTTCGTGTCGATCGACGGCTTGGTGAGCAGGACGCGGTGCCCGCGTTCCTCGTAGTTGTACGCGGCCTGAAGCATGGCCGTGCTCTTGCCGCTGTTCATCGCGCCGTAGCGGAAATACAGTTTTGCCACGCACCGATCCTATTCGGGCCCGGCTGTGAGGCGGCGAGGACGACGGCGACGGCGCGTCAGGTCAAGTAGCCGTCCTCTGCGGCTCTGCGGATCAGGTCGGCCCGGGAGCTGGTCGGACGGCCCGCCTTTCCGTACTTCTCGCGCACGCGGCGCAGGTAGGTCTTCGCGGTCTCGTACTGCACGTTCATCGCCTGCGCCACCTCGGAGGTGGTGCGTCCGTCGGCGTAGAGCACGAGCGCCTGCCGCTCGCCGTCGCTGAGGCGCGGCCGCGCGGACTCGGGGATGAGCGGCTTCGGACGCCACGCCTGCTGCGTGGGCGCCGTGCGCTCGGGTCCGCGGCCCGACGCTGCGAGGGCCGCAGTCAGCAGCTCGGTCATCGGCTGCGACTTCGTGACGTACGCGATGGCGCCGGCGGCGAGCGCCGCATCCCGGTCCTCGGGCGTGTCGACGGCACTCAGGACGACGACCTTGGCCCCTGCCGCCCGGCAGGTGCGCACGCGTGCGCCGATCGAGACCGATTCCTTCAGCTGGAGGTCCATGATGACGAGGTCGGTGGGGAACGCCTCGCTGTGGACGAGCTCCAGCCAGCTGCTGGCGCGGACCACGAGGTCGAACTGCGGGGCGTTCTTCTCGATCCAGGAGGCGAGGCTGTCCAGGAGGATCTCGTGGTCGTCGAGGATGGCCAAGCGGATCGGAGGCTCGCCGTCGCGGCCCGCGGCCGGCGGCGTGGTCGCCGCCGCATCGTACGGAGGCGTTCGAGTCATCGTCTCCCCCTTTCGGGAACAGGGAAGCCGGCTTCGGGATAGGCGAACCGGACGGTCAGCTCGCTGCTCCTAAAGCGCATCGTCGCGCGCATGGCGACCGAGTTGAGGGAGCTGACGAACGGCAGCAGCGCACGGCGCAGTTCCGCGCGGGGCTCCTCCACGTGCGCCCGCAGGAGGAAGACGGGCCGTTCGGGCTCGCTCGCCGAGATGCGCACCGTCGAGGGGTCGAGGCCGGGACGCGCGGCGAGGGTGGCGACGAGCGCACCCACGATCGCGCGCTGGTCGGCCGTCAGCACGCGCTCCAGGCGGTCGGGGTCCTCGACGCGGGAGGAATCGGTGGGAGCTGCGGCTGCGGCGCGGGCTGCGGAGGCGGCGGGCTCGGAGGCGGCGGGCTCGGAGGCCTCACCGGCCGCGAGCCTCGGCGCCAGAGCGAGCTGCAGGGTGTCCTCGAGCCAGGTCCGTCCGACTGCTCGCACCGACATCGCGCGCAGATCGTCGGCGATCGCCCGAGCACGCTCGCTGTCGCCCTCGGTGACAGCTCCGCGGCGCAGGAGGGCAGCGAGGAACGGGACGGCCTCCGCGTCCAGAGCGGTCATCTGGTCCTGCACGATCATCCGCTCCGCCGCCTGGCGCAGCTCGCCCTCCAGCCGGGTCTGGCCCTCGCGGGCGACCTCCCGCCAGCGCAGTGTCTCGCCGGTGAGCGTCCAGGCGTACCCGGCGCCGCCGGCAGCGAGCGCCAGGATCGGCGTCGCCGACACGGTCGCGTACACGAGCGGCACATTGGCGATCACGAGCGAACTCTGGGCGGCGGCGACGCAACCGATCACGAGAGCTGAGACGACTGCACTGGCGGCGACCTCGCCGACCGGCCGGTACAGCGGCATCCAGACGAGGAGGAGCGCGACGGCGATCTGGCCCCAGTCGTCCTGCAGGCGCTCGTTGTGTCCCCAGACCGACGAACTGAACAGGCACGCGGCCACCACGGTGACGCCGATCACCGAGAAATGCGACCACCGTCCGAACGGCGCCAAGCCGGGGTGCGAACGGATGGAGGCGACGACCACGGCGATCAGGAGCACTGCGATCGCGATAACGGCGAGCGAGACATCGCGCAGCTGGCCCGCGTGCAGAACCGTCGAATACACGGCGTAGGCGACGGCCACCCCGCCGAGCAGAGGGACCAGCAGCCAGGCCGACTGGGCTCCGATCGGGTCGAGCCGCTGCGGTGTGCGTTCCAGGGCAACGGACCGTGCGCCGACGATGGTGCGAGCATTCAGACCGCTCATGCGGCGCCCTTCGTGACCGCTGCCCCCGGAGCGACGGGGATCGTCATGATGACCGTCGTGCCGATGTCCGCGCTGGAGTAGATGTCGACCGAGCCGCCGACCCGCGCGATGCGGTCCTGGACGGACTGCCGAAGGCCCAGCCGGTCGGCAGCCGGTGCGGAAGCGGGGAACCCGCTGCCTCCGTCGACGACCATGACCGAGACGGACCCGCCTCCCGCCGACAGGGCGACTTCGGCACTCGCGCTTCCGGAGTGGCGGAGGACGTTGACCAGGCACTGCCGCACGGCGAGGCCGAGCGCGCGGCGCGCGTCCTCCCCCAGCCGGGCGTACGAGGTGCGGTCACCCGAGATGTCGATGGCGAGCCCCTCATCACGTGCCGCCTCGATGGCGTGGTGCAGCTCGCTGTCGTACCAGGCATCGGCCGGTGCGGGCCGCTCGGCGGGGCTTCCGGCGGCACCGGGAGGGCCGCTCGGGAGTCCGGGGAGCGTGCGGAGGTCGGCTTCGATCCGCCGGGCGAGGCGGTCGTCGAGGGGACCCGGCCGGGACCCGGCGAGCGCCAGGAGCTCACTGAGTACGGTGTCGTGCAGGTCGGCAGCGGATGACGCCGCCAGTTCCCGGCGGAGGTCGACGAGTCGCGCGTCCCGCACCGCCCGGTGGAGCGCCGTCTGCGCTCGGGACCGGGTGCCGCGCGTGAGTCCGTCGTAGACCAGGACTCCGACGAGCAGGAGGTAGGCGCCGAGGGAGACGGCGTCGGGAACGTAGGCCCGCGAGGCCGTGGCCGCGCCCAGGATGACGGCGGTCTCCGCCAGGGCGAACCCCAGGCTCGCCCACAGGATGCCGGCCGGGGCTCCCGTCCCGGTTCCGCCCACTAAGGTCATCGCGATGACCGGCAGGGCGATCACAAAGAGGTTCGTGTCGCGGTAGGACGGCGTACCGAGGAAGAGCGCCACGACGTAGAAGTAGGTGCACGCCGTTCCCACCAGGAGGTACGTGATCGTGAGCGCCACCGTGCGGCCCCGGGACAGCGCGAGCAGGACGACGACCATCGGGATGAGGACGAGCAGCGTCACCCACGACGCCACGGTGCCGTGCATCAGGCTCGCACTCCCGACGTTGACGACGGCCGCGGCGAGGCAGACGAGGCCCGCCCACCGGGCGGCTGCGGCGAGGGCGCGGGAGTTCGCGGGTCGCGCCAGGTGGCTGGGCAGACCGAGCGACACGTCGCCGTCCCTTCTGGACCCGAGCACACCTCGGTCCTTTCGGGATTATGGCATTCCGGACCGCTGGTGTGTACCCCGGGCGCCGTTCAGCCGCGACATCGTGCACCCGCGGCGCCGGGTACCCCGCGGCCCGATGTACCCCGCGGCGCTGCGTACCCTGCGACGCGACAGCCCCGTCCGTCCCGCGCTGTCCGGTGCCGCCTTAGAAGAGCGTCGGCTGCACCCCCAGTCCCGTGAGCGACGCACTCACGACGGAGGCCGCATCGGGCGCCTCCGTCGGGCCGCCCGTCCGCATCACGGACCCCTTGGGCCGGCGCTCGCCCTCGTCGTTCCGCAGCATCCCGAGCGCCGTCGATCGCACGCCGCCCGTCGCCGGGTCTTCCCGCCCCCGCTCGAGCCCGTGTGCGCGGATGAGCGGCTTGATCCGGGCCGCCAGCCACTTCCGGTACTCCTGCGGTGCGTACGTGCCACGACCGTACAACTGTCGATACTGCGGCAGCAGCTCGGGATGCTCGCGCCCGAGCCAGAGGTAGAACCACTCCTTCACGCCGGGCTTCAGATGCAGCGCCGAGTACAGTACCGACGTCGCCCCCGCCTCTTGCGCCTGCCGCAACGCCTCATCGAGGTGCGCCTTCGTGTCGGTCAGGTACGGAATGATCGGCATCAGGAACACCCCGCAGTCGAGCCCGTGCTCCCGCACCGCCGTCACGGTGGCGAGACGCGCTTTCGTGGACGGCGTGCCGGGCTCCACGGACTGCTGCAGCTCGTCGTCGTAGACCGTGATCGACATCGCCAGGTCGACCGGAACCCGCTTGTTCGCCTCCGCCAGCCGATCCAGATCGCGTCGGAGCAGCGACCCTTTGGTCAGGATGCTGAACGGCGTGCCCGACTCCGCCAGCGCATCGATGATCCCCGGCATCAGCCCGTACCGCCCCTCTGCCCGCTGATAGGGATCGGTGTTGGTGCCGAGCGCCACCGGATGATGACCCCAGCTCGGCTTCGTCAGCTCCTTGCGCAGCACCTCGGCCACGTTCACCTTCACGATGATCTCGTTGTCGAAGTCCTTGCCCGAGTCGAGGTCGAGGTAGGTGTGCGTGGGACGTGCGAAGCAATACACGCAGGCGTGCGAGCATCCACGGTACGGATTGATCGTCCACCCGAACGGCATCGGCCCTCCCCCGCCCGGGATCTTGTTGAGCGCCGACTTCGCCAGCACCTCGTGGAACGTGATGCCGGCGAAGTCGGGCGTGCGCACCGAGCGCACGAGATTGTTCAGACGGGCGAGCCCGGGCAGGGCTGACGGCTCGTCCGCCGACAGTTCCTGACCGCTCCACCTCATGCTTCTATTCGAACATATGTTCGAAGGTTAAGCAAGGTGCACCGTGTCTCCCGTCCACCCGGATCGCAGCCACCGGTCGTGACTGGCCACGACGACCGCGCCCGGATACGAGCCCAGCGCCTCCTCCAACTCCGTCGCCAGCGCGAGGGAGAGGTGGTTCGTCGGCTCGTCGAGGAGGAAGAGATGCGGAGGCCGGGCCACGATGAGCGCCAGCGCCAGCCGCCTCTGCTGCCCGACCGAGAGCGAGCCGACCGGGCGGTCCGCATCCCGCGGGGCGATCAGGCCGAGCGAGGTCAGCGGAACGGCCTCGGCCCGCCCCTCCCCCACCGTTGCCTCGTAGATTCGGCGCGGGGTGGAGGTCGGGTCGGCGAACCGCACATCCTGTTCCAGGAGCGCCACCCGGAGGCCGCGGCGGCGCTGCACGGCGCCGGACTCCGGCTCGAGGCGGCCCGCGAGGACCGACAGCAGGGTCGACTTCCCGGCGCCGTTCGCCCCGGTGACGAGGATGCGCGCGCCCGGGGGAACCGAGAGCTCGGCCAGGTCGAGACGACCCGGGATGCGGACCCCGCGAATCAGGACCAGCACCCCGGAACCGTCGCCGAGCGACTGGAACCCAGACGGGATGCCCGGGAAGCTGAGCGGCGCCGGCGGCTTCCGCACCTGGCCGTCGCGCAACTCCTCGAGCCGCCCCTCCGCGTTCCGGATGCGTCGACTGATCTGGCGGTCGAGCGCATTTCCCTTCACGGACTTGACGAACTTGTCGTTGTCGCGGACCTTCCCGGACCAGGCGATCGAGCGAGCGGTCACATCCACGGCGTGTTTCAGCTCCTTCAACTCCCGCTGCTCGTCGGCGAACTGCTTCTCCCAGCGGGCCCGCTCGGCCGACTTCTCGGCGAGGAAGGCGCTGTAACCGCCTCCGAAGACCGTCGTCCCGGACCGCGACGGATCGAGATCCAGTAGTCCGGTCGCGACCGCATCGAGGAACGCGCGGTCGTGGCTGGCGAACACGACAGGACCCCGCCAGTCCCGCAGCTGCCGCTCGAGGAAGGCCGCGGCCTCATCGTCCAGGTGGTTGGTCGGCTCGTCGAGGAGGAGTGCGTCCGGTCGCCCGAGCAGCAGGGCGGCCAGCGCGAACCGGCTGCGCTGCCCGCCGGAGACCTCGCTCAGCCGCCGGGCCAGCGGGATGTCGCCGACGCCGAGCCCGTTCAGCAGCTCGTCGCGGCGCGCATCCACACTCCACAGCTCGGCGCGTTCGGCCGCCTCGAGGGCAGCGTCATAGCGAGCGGCGGCGTCGGCCTCGCCGTGGGCGAGAGCAGTGGAGGCCAGCTCGAGCTCGTGCTCGATCGCACGGACCTCGGACAAGCCGCTCTCGAGGAGTGCGCCGACGGTCTCGCCCGGCTCGAACCGCACCTCCTGCCAGAGGCAGCCGGTGCGCGCCGGGCGCGTGAAGACGCCGGCGTCCGGGGTCTCGGCGCCGGACAGCACCCCCAGCAGCGTCGACTTGCCCGCTCCGTTCTCGCCGATCAGGCCGAGCCGGGCGCCGGGCGCGACGGTGAGCGAGACGTCGGTGAGCACGCGTCGCTCGCCGTAACTGACGGAGACGCCGTCGGCACGCAAGGGTGCGAGGGTGATGGTATGCATGGGAACCGTCCTTCCGGGCGCTCCACAGGGAGCGGGTTCCCGCCGGGCGATCTCCGTCGTGAGCGGCGCCGGAGCGCCCAGGTGCCTGACCGGGCAACGCAGCGACCGAAGGGTCCTCACTCACATCGACGGCGCCTCAGGCGCGGGACGTCAGGAGGTTCTCACTTCATAGCGCTGACGACCATAACAGGTCATGCGCGCGAATGTCCAGCGCTCAGCGCGGCGGACCGGCTCCGGGCCGCCGCCCGGAGCCCGGCATTCGTCCCGCATGTCGCCCTGCGCCCGGTGAAGCAGCACGTTCGTCCATGTCGGCGGGCCCGCGGCGCGCCGCCGACGAGGGCTAGGCCGGCCGCTGCAGCGTCT
>JBQCCO010000149.1:0-9327 GCA_051962155.1 Leifsonia sp.
GGCGTCGAAGATCGCGGCCTCGTAGCGGGTGCGGGCCCGCCGCGAGACCACGTAGAGCAGGAGGATGCCGGCGATCGGGAACAGCGACAGCAGCGCCAGCTGGGGCCCGCGGCCGCTGAGCGGGGCGCTGCCGAAGAAGCCGGTCACCCAGGTCGGCAATGCCGTGCAGGCGGTCCCGGTGATGCACTGCACGCCGAGGTCGAGGCTGACGGAGCCGAGGGCGCAGACGTAGAGCAGGGTCAGCCCGAGCGCGAAGATGCGCAGCGAGGAGCCGCCGACCCCGGAATCCCATTCGCCGCCCGGCCGCTGGGTCGGGATGCGGCGTGTCCAGTAGGCGGCGTTCGCGAGACCGAAAGGAGCGAGGAGCAGCCACGCGAGCTGGACGAAGAGCTGTCCGATGAAGAGGATGGGCCCCGAGCCGTACCGGGCGAGACGGCCCCAGGAGTACGCCTCGGTGCGCACGTCCGCGGGCGGGACGACCGGGTCGACCGTGCCGGGCGGCTCGTCGGGGTCGCGGTCCGGGTCGTCCTGCTTCGGCGCCCACCAGAATCCGCCGTTCTCGTCGCCCTGCGTCTGGCGGAGCTCGCTCTGCTCGCGGCCGAGGATCTCGGTCGGCGGGGTGTTCTTGATGCCGTGGATACGCAGCTCGAGGACGTGGTGAGGCCAGACGGGAGACGGCGCGTCGGGAGACGGCGCGTCGGCCTGCGCGTCGTCGGGGTGCGCGTCGTCGCTCATCCATCCGCCCCTCGTCGGTCTGACGGGCGCAGACTACTCTCGCCTGTGGACGGACGTCTACGTCATCCACAGGTCGCCGAGGCTATGGCCGACCGACCCGGCGCGGCGTAGTGTCCCTCGTATGAGCAACCCAGAGCAGCCGGCCGGCGACGCACGCGAGAACCTCGAAGGCAGTTACACCGAGGTCGACGGGGAGGCGCCGCACGAGCGGACGGTCCACGGCCAGTACACCGAGACGGAGGGTGTCGGCCCGGAGGCGGCGACGGAGGGCAGCTACACCGGAGTCGACGAGCCCGCCGAGGCGGCCGAGGGCGAGTACACCGAGAGCGATTACGACACGCCCTGAGGCGACGTCGTAGCGATCCCGGCCAGCCGCGTAGCGGCCGGGTCAGGCGTAGCGCTTGCGGGCCTTCTCGGCCTCCGCCTTCGCCTTCTTGCGGGCCTTCTTCACATCCGGGGAGTTCCAGAACGACGTGACGGCACCGGTGATCTGTTCGTAGCGCTCGCGGCCTGCTCGCGCACCGAGCAGGTAGGCGAAGGCGACGATCGCCAGGATGAAGAGGGTCTTGGGTCGCATGACCCGAACGTAGACCTCAGCTGTCCGTTCGGGAAGCCCGGCGGCCGGCGCCCGGCCCGTACACCGCGCGGCGGAACAGCCCGTGGAGGGGGCCGGCGAGGAACAGGAGGAAGAGCCAGAACATCCCCACGGCCGGGATGAGGATGGCGAGGACCAGCGCCACCGCCATGAGGAGGAGCTCTGCGAGGCCGGCCGTGCGGTCCTGCGCCGCACGCGCTTCCTCCGACATGAGATCGGGGTGGCGGACGAGCACGCGGCCCATGAGCTGAGAGGCGATCGCCGCGAGCAGCAGGTTGCCGATGTATAGCGCGTTGACGTCGACGCGCTGGCCGCTGCCGTTCGAGAGCACGTTCGCCGTGAACGGGATGATCACGATCGAGAAGAGCCAGAGGAAGTTCGCCCAGACCAGCGACGACGAGTAGGCGCGGACCGATTCGAAGATGCGGTGGTGCACCACCCAGAACCGCGCGATCACGGCGAACGAGACCACGAACGCCAGGATCTCCCACTGGTACTTCGCGAAGAACGCGTCGAAGGGCTCTCCACCGATGTGCGTGGCCGCGTCGACCAGCGGCAGGATGAGCAGCGTGATCGCGATCGCGACCGTGGCGTCCGAGAAGTTGACCAGCCGGTCGAGACCCCGCTCACTCCGCAGCTGCGCCATGCCGACATTCTGCCTCACGAGTCAGGTGCTGTGGAGGGCTCGCCGGCCGGCGTCGCCTCGGCCGTCGCCCAGTCCGGACGCGCCCGCTCGACCGCGTCGAGGATGAGGTCGAGCCCGGTGACGAATTCCTCGTCGTAGTCGTAACCGGCCCGGGCCAACTCGGAAACCACTTCGAGGAGGTACGGGAAGTGCAGGGCGAATTCGGGCGGGGTCGCGTCCAGCTTCTGCTCGGCCACCGCGCCGGACTCCTCCGGGGTGTCGAACGGCAGCGTCTTCTCCTGCAGGGCGAAGCCGTAGACGTACGCATCGAGCACCGAGGTCACGTGCACCGTCGTGCGGAAGGAGAATCCCGAGCGCCGGAGGCATCCCATCATCGCGTTGTGCTGGTGGAGGTTCGCGAAGCCCGGGCGCAGCCGCGACTCCATGAGGCCGACCGCCCAGCGGTGCCGGAGCAGCGCCCGGCGGAGAGAGACCGAGCGGCGGCGCATCCCTTCACGCCAGGTCTGGTCGGCCGAGGGCGCCTCGACCTCCGCCCAGACCCGATCGACCATGCCGTCGAGGAGATCGTCCTTGTTGGCGACGTGCTTGTAGAGCGCCATCGGAACAACGCCCAGCCGCTGCGCGAGCGTTCGCATGCTGAGTCCGTCCAGTCCATCGCTGTCGGCGAGGGCGAGCCCGGCGTCGATGACGCGGTCGGTCGTGAGGCCGGGTCGCGGCGTCGACGATCCTTCCCTTGACATGGTGTACAGCGTACACCTACAGTCGTCTCCGAGAGGTGTACGCCGTACACCTCCGCCCGAGAGGACACAGCATGCATCCCTACGACCGTCGCCGTTCGCTCGCCGCGGGCGTCTTCTTCCTGCTCACCTTCGCCACGTCGATCCCCGGCGCGCTGCTGTACGGCCCGATCCTGACCGACCCGCACTATGTCGTCGCCGGTCCCACCGCCGCGGTGCTGGCCGGCGCCCTGCTGGAGATCGCCCTCGTCATCGCCAACCTCGGCACCGCGCTCGTTCTCTATCCCGTGCTGCGCCGCACGAGCCCGTCCCTGGCGGTGGCCTATGTGGTCGCCCGCGTGATGGAGTCGGCCCTCATCGCCGTCGGCATCCTCAGCCTGCTCACCGTCGTCACCCTCCGGGAGAACGGCCCGGCGTCGGGCGGTACGGATGCGGCCGCGGTGGTCGTCGCGCAGGCCCTGGTGGCGCTGCACGGATGGACGTTCCTGCTCGGCCCCGGTTTCGTCGTCGCCCTCGGCAACGGCCTGATCCTCGGCTGGATGCTGTTGCGCGCGGGACTCGTGCCCCGCGGCTGGGCGGTGCTCGGAATGATCGCCGGCCCGCTGGTCTCCCTCTCCGGCATCGCCGTGCTGCTCGGCGCCTACGACCAGGTCTCGCCGTGGTCGGCCATCGCCACCCTCCCCGAATTCGTCTGGGAGGCGTTCCTCGGCATCTACCTGACCGTGCGCGGATTCCGGGCACCGTCGCAGGACTCGGAGCCGGCGCCGGCGTCCGTCACCACAGCGACGCGCTGAACTCCTCGAGGGAGGCGACCGTCACGCCCCCGCGCGGGAAGACCTTCTCGGTGAGGACGCGGTGCACCTCGGCGTCCGAGTCCCAGCATCCATCCTCGAGGACGACCAGGCGGAAGTCGCGGTCGGAGGCGTCGCGAACGGTCGAGAGCACGACGCCGGCGGTCGCGATGCCCGAGAGGACGAGGGTGTCGATCCCCCGCTCCGCGAGCCGGTCGGCCAAGTCGGTGGTGCTGAAGGCGCCCACCCGCCGCTTGCGGACCACGATCTCGCCCGAAGCCGGCGCGAGGCGATCGTCGAATTGGGTGACCGGGCTGCCGGCGTCCAGGCGGGCGGCGGATCCGGCGAAGCGGGAGGTCGGCGGGATGCGCTCCGCCTCCTCCGCGGTGAGCGCCACGCGCACGTAGCCGACGGTCAGCCCGGCGGCGCGGGCGGCGGCGCGTGCCCGCACGAGTCCGGCGACGAAGGCGTCGGGATCGGGATGACGCGAGAGGATGCCCTGCTGGACGTCCATGATGAGGAGCACGGTGCGGGCAGGGTCGAGCCGGAGATCGTTCACCTCCGTAAACTATCCGGCGCTCCCTGTGCGGGAGGTCAGAGGCCGAGCGACTTCTTGATGAGCGCCTCGGCGTCGTCGGTGCCCGCGGCCCGCTCGGTCGCCTCCTGATTGGCCTCGGTGACGGCCTTCACGACCTCATCGCGCTGGATGCGGATGCCGCGCGGGGCCTCGATGCCGATCCGGACGCCGTCGCCGCGGGAGTCGAGGATCGTCACGACGATGTCGTCGCCGATGAGCACCCGCTCCCCCGCCTTGCGTGTCAGTACCAGCATCCGCCCAGCCTATCCGCCGGGCGGCGTCTCCAGCCAGAGAACCGGCAGGCCGAGCGCCTGGACCGACCCCGGCGATGCGGTGAGGGATGCGCCGGTCGCGGCGACGGCGTCCACGGCGAGCGCCGCATCCACCGTCCGCACCCACTCCGCTGTGTCGTCGTGCTTGCGCGAGACGTCCACGGCGACCCAGACCTGATCCGGCGCGATCGCCGCGAGCTGCGGCACCACGGCATGCACGTCGGCGGGACCGGCCAGGGGGAAGACGGCCACCACGGGGATGCCGCGGCGCACCCCGTCGGCGCGGGCGGCGAGCGCGGCGCGCCGGTCGTCCACGTGGCGCACCTCGGCGTCGGCGCCGGCGGAGGCGGCGAGCGCTGCGGCGGCGGTGTGCGCGTCGCCGCCGAGCCCGACGACGAGGGTGAGGTCGCCGCGCCCGCGCAGGCGCGCCGGCGGCGCTCCCACGGGCGCCCTCGCCGCCTGTCGGTCGTCGAGGTGCTCGTAGGTGTCGCGAATCGGCGCATTTTCGGGTAACGACGAGCACCTCGGCGACTCCGCGAGCTCGTTCGGCGCGTGCGTCGGGACCAGGGCGGCGCGGTCGGCCGCGAGCTCCGGCGCATCGACCGCGCGGACGAGGTCGTCCAGCACCGCCTGGAACGCCAGCGACGACGTCGAGACGGCCGGCAGCACCTCCTCGTCCGCCGCCATCCACTCAGGCCGCGATCGACTCCGCACCGCGGACCACCCCCACCGTCTCGATCGCCGCCTGGACGGCCGTCACATCCTGGTACGAGAGCACCGCGAGACCCGCGAGCTGCCCGGCGACCATCCGGCGGATCGCGGGTCGCAGCGCCGGGGCGCAGACGAGCACGGCGGAGACGCCCGACTCGTCCAGCCTCCCGGCGGTATCGCGGATGGATGCGAGCACCGCCTCCAGACGCACCGGGTCCAGCACGATCTGCGTGCCGGACTCCGACGGGCGCAGACCCTCGAGCATCGACTGCTCCAGCCCGGGGTCGATCATGATCACCCGCAGCGTCCCGGCGTCCAGATGCGGCGCCACGACGGCCGGTCCGAGCGCCGCGCGGGCGGCCTCCACCAGGCCTTCCGGATCGTTCGACATCTTGGCCCGCAGGGTGAGCGCCTCCAGGATCCGCGGCAGGTCGTTGATCGGGACCTGCTCGGCGAGCAGACCCTGCAGCACCCGCTGCACCTCGGCGAGCGACAGCAGCGCCGGGATGAGCTCCTCCACGGCGGGCGGGTTGATCTGCTTGACGCCCTCGGTGAGCAGGCGGACGTCCTCTCGGGTGAGCAGGCGTGCTGCGTTCGCCGTGACGATCGAGGACAGGTGGGTGATCAACACCGACACGCGGTCGATGACCGTCGCTCCGCCGAGCTCGGCGCTGTGCCGCATCTCGGACGGGATCCACTTCGCCGGGAGGCCGAACACGGGCTCGACGGTCGGCGTGCCCGGGAGCGTGTCGAGGGCGTCGCCGAGGGCGAGCACCCGGCCCGACGGCGCCTGCCCGCGCCCTCCCTCCACACCGGCGACCTTGATCACGTAGGTGGACGGCGGGAGGTCGGCGCTGTCGCGCGTCCGCACCGGAGGGACGATGACGCCCAGCTCCAGCGCGATTTTGCGGCGCAGCGCGCGCACGCGGGCGAGCAGGTCGTCGGAGGCGCCGCTGACGATGTCCACGAGGTCCGGCGCGAGCGTGATCTCGAGGGCGTGGATGCGCATCTGCTCGATCAGGTCCTCGGTCGTCTCCGTCTTGGTCGCGGTGGCGACCGCGTTCTGCGCGGCCTGCGTCTTCTTCGCCGCCGCCTGCGCAGTCTTGATCCGCTGCGACGCCAGGATGAGGAACGCTCCGACGAGCACGAACGGGATGGGCGGCATCCCGGGGATGAGCGCGAGGACGATGGCGGCGCATCCCGCGATCATGAGTGCGTTCCGCGACTGGCTGAGCTGGTTGCTGGCCGTCGTCCCCATGTCCGACTCGGCGTTCGAGCGGGTGACGATCATGCCGGTCGACACGGCCATGAGGAGGGCCGGGATCTGCGACACCAGGCCGTCGCCGATGGTCAGCAGCGTGTACGAGTTGACCGCGTCGCCGATTTGCATGCCGCGCTGGATCATCCCGATCGCGATACCGCCGACGACGTTGATGACGATGATGAGGATGCCCGCGATCGCGTCGCCCTTGACGAACTTGGATGCGCCGTCCATGGCGCCGTAGAAGTCCGCCTCCGCCGACACCTCCGCGCGGCGCGCCCGCGCCTGCTCCTCGGTGATGAGACCGGCGTTGAGGTCCGCGTCGATCGCCATCTGCTTGCCCGGCATGGCGTCGAGCGTGAAGCGCGCGCCCACCTCGGCGACGCGCTCGGCTCCCTTGGTGACAACGATGAACTGGATGACGACGAGGATCAGGAACACGACCGCGCCGATGATGATCGACCCGCCGACCGCCACGTGACCGAACGCCTGGATGACCTGACCGGCGAAGCCGTCCCCCAGCACCAGCCGGGTGGAGGCGACGTTGAGCCCCAGCCGGAACAGGGTCGCCACCAGCAGCAGCGACGGGAAGACGGAGAAGTCGAGCGGCTTCTTCACGAACATCGTGGTGAGCAGGATGACCAGCGCCAGCATGATGTTGACGATGATCAGGAGGTCGAGCATCCAGGCCGGCACGGGCACGACCAGGAGCATGATGATGCCGACGACGGCGATCGGCACCGCCACCCGTGCGGCCAGGCCCTTGTTCTGCTTCACGACAGCCCTCCCAGCTGGGGTCGCATGGTGTGGAATCCCGCCGCCGAGCCGCGCTGCTTGAGCGACAGCACGAAGGCGAGGACCCGGGCGACCGAGTTGTACAGTTCGACCGGGATCTCGTCGCCGACCTGGCAGCCGGCATGCAGGGCACGGGCGAGGGGGATGTCCTTGACGATCGGCACGCGCTCCTCCTCGGCCTTCTCGCGGATGCGCAGCGCGATGGCCCCCGCGCCCTTCGCGACGACCCGCGGAGCCGACCGGCCGGGCTCGTACTTCACGGCGACGGCGATGTGCGTCGGGTTGACGAGCACCACATCCGACCCTCCGATCGCGGCGATCATCCGGTTGCGGCTCATCGCCAGCTGACGCGAGCGGCGGTGGGAGCGGACCAGCGGGTCGCCCTCGGTGTTCTTGTTCTCGTCCCGCAGCTCCTGCTTGCTCATGCGTGTGTGCTTGCGGTTGCGGCGCAGGACGACGAGCACATCCAGTCCGGCGAGCACCAGTCCCGCACCGACGGCGGCCTGCAGCAGCCCGGCGACGCCGCCTGAGGCGGCGGAGAGCAGCGAGCCGAGCGGCAGTGAGCCGGAGGTGAGCAGCACCGGCAGGAGGCCCTGGACGACGAGGAACAGCCCGACGGCGACGACGGCCGACTTCAGCAGCGTCTTGGCGCCCTCCCAGAGCGCGCGCATCCCGAACACCCGGCCGATGCCCTGCACGAGGTCGAACTGCTCGAACCTGCCCTGGAGCTTCTTGAGATGGATGCCGCCCTGCACCGCGGCCGCGCCGATGACGGCGAGCGCAGCGACTGCGAGCAGCGGCCCGATCGTCGCCAGGATGCTGCCGAGCCCGTCGCCGAGCGCAGCGACCGCCTTCGCGGGGTCCGGGCTCTCGATCACCGACCGGACGGAGAAGAGCTGGTCGACGGCCGCGGCCGACCCGGCCTGGAGGGTGAACGGCAGCATCACCGCAGCCGCCCCCACACCGACCCACGCGTTGAGGTCGGACGACGTGCCGAGGCGGCCCTTCGACCGGGCCTCCTTCATCCGCTTGTCAGTCGCCTTCTCGGTGCGCTCCTGCGCGTCGCTCATCGGCCCACCCCCAGCATGGCTTTGACGGCGGTGTCGGTCAGGCCGGACACGACACCGGGAAGCGCGACGAACACGACGCCGGAGAGGACGACCGTGAGCATGATCTTCAGCGGGAAGCCGAGCGAGAAGGCGTTGAGCGCGGGCGCCACGCGGGTGAGGAGGCCCAGACCGACATCCGCCAGGAACAGCACGACGATCAGGGGCCCGGCGATCTGCAGGGAGGCGAGGAACAGCTGCGTGACGCCGGTGACCATCGCCTTCACCGGGTCGGCCAGGTCGAGACCTGCGGCCAGGGGAATGGCGTCGAAGCTCCGCACCAACCCGCCGATGATCAGCTGGTAGCCGCCCGATGCGAACAGCAGCGCGAGCGCGGTCAGCTGGAACATCCGCGTGAACTGGGCGCCGTTGATCATCGACTGCGGGTCGAACGCCTGCGCCAGCTGGAACCCGCCGAACAGGTCCACCAGGCTCCCCGCCGACTGGATGGCCGCGAAGACGACGAAGACCAGGAACCCGAGCGTCGCCCCCACCGCCAGCTCGCGCAGCATCGCCAGCACGAAGGCACCCGTGTCGCCCGAGTGGTATCCGGCGCCGGCGCGCGGCGCCACCGCGACCGCGAGACCGATCGCGAGCATCCCCTTCACCTGTGCCGGGAACCCGTTGTACGAGAAGGGCGGCGCGATCACGAGGAACGCCACCATCCGCAGCGAGGCCAGCGCGACCGCCTCGATCGCGCCCAGATCGATCGGGCCAAGCTCTATGGGCATTGCCATCAGCCGCCGCCCAGCAGCTGCGGGATCTTGTCGAAGAGCACGTGGGTGAACGTCACGAGCTCGGAGATCATCCATTGCCCGCAGACGATCAGCGCCACCGCGACGGCGGCCGCCTTCGGTACGAACGAGAGGGTCACCTCCTGGATCTGGGTGATCGACTGCACCAGCGAGATGGCGAAACCGACGACCAGTGCGGTGATGACGATGGGAGCGGCGAGCTTCGCCGTGACGAGGAGCCCCTGCATCGCGATGTCGAGGACGGCGTTGGGGTTCATCCGCCACCCCGGTAGCTCGTGATGAGACTCGTGATGATGAGGCCCCAGCCGTCGACGAGCACGAAGAGCAGGAACTTGAACGGCAGCGA
>JBQCCO010000150.1:0-17653 GCA_051962155.1 Leifsonia sp.
CTGGCGCTACGATCTGTACACGCCTGGTGCCCTGGTGCGGCTCGACCACTTCAACCAGGTCACGCCGGACGTGCCGCGGGCCGTCGCCTACATGGAAGACCTCGGCTTCCGCGTGACCGAGGACATCCAGGACGAGGCCGGCACCACCTACGCCGCGTGGATGCGCCGCAAGCCGACCGCGCACGACACCGCCATGACGGGCGGCGACGGCCCGCGGATGCACCACGTCGCGTTCGCCACGCACGAGAAGCACAACATCATCGCCATCTGCGACAAGCTCGGCGCCCTCCGCCGCAGCGACTGCATCGAGCGCGGCCCCGGCCGCCACGGCGTCTCCAACGCCTTCTACCTCTACCTGCGCGACCCCGACGGCCACCGCGTCGAGATCTACACCCAGGACTACTACACCGGCGACCCCGACAACCCCGTCGTCACCTGGGATGTCCACGACAACCAGCGCCGCGACTGGTGGGGCAACCCCGTCGTGCCGTCCTGGTACACGGAGGCGTCTACCGTGCTCGACCTCGACGGCAACCCGCAGCCCCTCACCTCCCGCACCGACGACTCCGAGATGGCCGTCACCATCGGGGCGGACGGCTTCTCGTACACGCGCAAGGGCGACGAGGCGCAGGGTTTCAAGCTCGGAGCGCAGGTGTAGTCGCTTCGCGTCTGCGGCCGATCGTCGCGCCTGCGGTCGTGCGAGCCGGCGCAGACGTGACATCGGACCGCAGACCCGTCCCGTGCTCCTTCGCGCCGGGGGGTGCGCATTCGGTCCTCCGTCACATCTGCGCGTGGTGCCCGAACGCGAACCCGAGAGCGATCCAGACGATGAGGGAGACCAGGGGCGCCGCACCGGCCAGGACGATCGCAACGACGCCGAATCGGCGGCCACGGTTCTGGGCCGCCGCCACGATGCCCTGGGTGAGCGCCCAGATCCCGACGATCGAACCCAGAAGCATCTGCACAGTGAACCACGCCTGGTCGGGTCGCATGTTGAAACCGGCGCTCGTGCCCGTGCGGTACTCGTAGATGGTCGTCCCGAAGAGCCCGAGCAGAACCGACGTCAGCACGGAGGCGCTGATCACGCAGATGGCCATCACCATCGCAACCCGCCCCAGCTTCGGCGATCTCGCCACGGGTGGCTGCGGTGGGGCAGGCCACCGTTGCGGTGGACCCTGCAGCTGCGCTCCGGTCAGGTCGCTCGGCTCGGCGCTCGTGGAGCTGTCGGTCATCGTTCCTCCGCTTCCGGGACGTCAATGTCCCCACAGTAGCGGTATGGGTCGCCATCGCCGGGATGGCGCCGCTGCGGGCCGTCGGCGGCGTGCACTAGCGTTCTGGATATGGCGATCACCATCCCGAACCTGCCCACCCTCGCGTGGACGAACGGACCCGGGACAGCGTCGTACGACGAGGCGGGCGGTGAGCTCACGCTCGCGGCCGCTGCCGGCGTCGACTGGTCCAACGACTCGCTCGGCGGCGGCGGCCAGCACGCGGCGACGGCGCTCGGCTTCACGGCTCCCGAGGGTGATTTCACACTCGCCGCCCGTGCGCGGGTCACCGGAGACCGGACCACCTACGACGCCGCGGTGCTCACGCTCTGGAGCGACGAGGACCACTGGGCGAAGCTCTGCTTCGAGTACTCGCCGCAGGGGGAGCCGATGGTCGTCAGCGTCGTGACCGATCACTTCTCCGACGACTGCAACAGCACGGTCGTCACCGGAGCCGACATCCACCTGCGGATCTCGCGCGTCGGAGAGGCCTGGGCCTTCCACTCCTCCGTGGACGGAGCGCGCTGGGACTTCGTCCGGCTTTTCCGCCTCGCCCCGGGCGATGCCCCCTGGAGCGTCGGCTTCATGGCGCAGGCTCCGACGGGCGCGTCGTGCACGGCCGTCCTGGACCGCATCACCCTGCGGCCCGGCCGGCTCGCCGACCTCCGCAACGGCGAGTAAGCCCGGCGGTCAGCGAGGGCGGGCCTCGCGGACCAAGTGGAGGTGCCGCACTCCCTCCTCCACCTTCTCGATGCCGTCCACCCGGAACCCGGCCTTGCGGTAGAAGGCCTGGGCTCGCGGGTTCGGGTCGGCGACCCACAGCGACGCCCCCGCATCGGCATCGAGCACGGCATCCAGCAGCGCTGGGCCGAGACCCGTGCCGTGCTCCGAGCGCAGCAGGTAGAGGATGTACAGCTGCGCCGGCCACGGCGACGTCTCCTCGTCCGTAGGTGGTCCGGACATCGCTATCCCGACGATCCGGCCGTCGCTGTCCGCGACGGCGACCCTGTTCTCGCTGAACCTGGGATCGGTCAGGACGACCCTCCAGAATTTCTCGCGCGACGCCAGCAGCTGGGGATCGTCGAGGACCTCGTCGCGCATCAGCCCGCGATAGGTCTCCTGCCAGGACTGGACGTGCACCAGCGCCATCCCCGCGGCATCCTCCGGCGACGCCGGGCGAACGTCACCGCCCGGCATCACGCTGCGCCTCCGGATGCACCACGTACACGTGCAGGAGGCGTCCCTCGGATGCGAAGCCGTGACGCTCGTAGGCGGGGACGGCGAGCGGACTCGAATGCACGGTCACCCGCTCGAGGCCGAGCTCGCGCGCCCGCTCGACGATGGCCTCCATGAGCCGCCCGCCGATCCCCTGGTTTCGACGGTCCGGTACGACGTACGCGCACTGAAGATCGCCGGATGCGCGGTCGAACGCGCGCGCGCTCGGCACCCGCGGAATGATCGCGAGCCACATCAACCCGACGACCCGCTCGCCCGAAACGGCCACGAGGCACTCGTGCGAGTCCTGGTGCGTCCGCGCCCACTCCGCGAATCGCGCCGAGAACAGTTCACGCGCATCCACCGCCTCGCCGCCGAGTTCGGTCACCGAGTCCCAGCGCAGGCCCCCGACCATCTCCCACTCCCCCGGCGAAGCCGGCCGGATCCGGATGTCTGTCATCCCGTCACCCTATGACGGCTGCCGCCCCGAGGACCAGCGACAGGGCAGACGTCGCACTAGGCGCGTTCGACGACCTCGAAGCGGTTGCCGTCGACATCGTGCGCCGCGAACATGGGAGGGACGCCGGGCCAGCGCAGCAGCTCCCCCACCTCGGCGCCGCGCTCCTGCAAGGCACGGTGTGCCTGGTCGGCGTCCGCCGCTTCGAACCGGATGCCGGTCTCGACACCCGCCGGCGCCTCCTCCTTGGCAGGAACAAGCGAGACCGATACTGCGGATCCGGGCGGCGCCAGCATGATCCAGCGGCTGCCGAGCTGTGGGAGCGGTGCGTCGACGCGCACGTCGAAGCCCAGGACATCCCGGTAGAAGGCGAGTGCGCGATCCTGGTCGGTGACCGGGATGCCGATGGTGTTCACGCCGACGATGCCGGCTGCGTCCGTGTCCGTCATGGCGCCATGCTGCCGTTCCGGCAGGCGTCGCGGCAAGGGGCAGTGCGGCTTCACCATTGGACGCACCGACTCGGGGCATTCCCGTGGGCGTTCAGCAGAAACGCGCCGATCCCCGTCCGTTCGGGACGAGGATCGACGCGTTTCAGACGAGCGCTACGAGAGCGGTCAGTGTCCCGCTGCGCCGTGGGTGAGCGGGTTGACCGGCAGCGACGGGTCCGGACGGTGGTCGGATGCGACCGGGCCGCCTGCCGACGCCCCCGCCTTCTTCGCCACCAGCGGAGCGGCCGCCGGGTAAGCGGGCGCGATCACGGAGAATCCGCCACACGACGTCAGCGCCGCGACCTCGGGGGCGAGCACCGCCGTCCCACCGACCAGGGTGACGTTGGTCGCCCCCAGGAAGTAGGTGTCGTCCAGCGTCCGCTGCGGCACGCAGCCGCCGAGGGTGATGAACAGCGGCGAGGCCGTCTTGCCCGACCAGGCGGAGGCGCCCAGGGCGTCCGGGAAATTCAGGCCGTTGGCCAGGATGACCCGGCTGCTGTTCTGGAAGGCCGACTCGACGATCAGCTGCGACGACTCGAACCGGTCGCCGCCTGCCAGGTGGACGACGGTGCCGAAACGGCCGAAGTCCGCGACCAGGGAGGGAGTCATCACGGCGTTCCCGCCGATGACGACGATCTTCGTCGTGCCCAGCGACTGGAGCAGGGATGCCGTGTCCGCATCCACCGAAGTCGCGTTCCCGTTCACCAGCAGCAGCGGGGCGTTCAGGCTGCCCGCTGCGCCGCCCGCACTGAGCGAGTCGGGGAAGTTCAGACCGGTCGACACGTAGACCGTCGGAGCGGATGTGAACGTGTTCTGGATGACCGCCCGGGAGGTTGCGAAGCGATCGCCGCCCGACACGCGCTTGACGTCCGGAGAGAGACCCTTGAGGGCCGTCACGACGTCTTCGCTGACCACTGCCGGTCCACCGACCACGATGATGTGGGCCGGGTGGAGGCGCGTGATCTCGGCCGAAACGCTCGCCGGGAGGTAGCCCGGCGCCGTCAGCAGGAGCGGGCCGGAGTCCTTCGCCGCAGCCGGGCCGCCCGAGAGGGCGTCCGGGAACGAGATCCCGTTCGCGACATAGACGGTACCCACGGTCGAGGGGTCCGGATACGCCGCCTTCGACACCTCGACCGAGGTGGCGAACCGGTCGCCGCCGGCCGTACGGTTCACGGTGACCACGCGAAGCGTGTAGGTCTGCGTCACGGAGTCGCCGTAACCCGGAATCGTGGCGGTCAGTCCGAAGGTGTACGACCCGGCCGTCGTCGCCGTTCCCGAGATGGTGTCGCCGTTCAATGCCAGGCCCGGCGGCAGAGCACCGGTCGTGATGGCGAAGTCGAGCGTGGAGGTCTGGGTGGATGACCAGGCGTTGAGCTGCTGCGAGTACGGAGCACCCGCGGCCACGACGCCCGAGACGGTGCCCAGGAGCGAGACCGGCTCCCAGTCGGCGAACACGCTCGTCGGAGCACCGTAGATCGCCGTGTTGCTGAAGACGTCGACAGCGATGTCGGGGGTGGTCACGAGGCCGCCCTGATCGCTCCAGCTCGACGCGGTATCCGTCGTCGTGTCGATGCGGAAGATCTGCGTCCCATTTGCGCCGAGGACTGTCTGCGTGGTCGGGTCGATGCCCAGCGCTGTGATCCCCGGACCCGAGACGTTGGGAACGGTGATGGACGAAGCGGTGCTCGTGGTGCCGTCGACCACCGTCACGGTCGCGAGAGTCGCGGAGCCCAGGTATGCCTTGTGGTGGGCGGAGTCCACCGTGATCGCCACCGGGTTCGCAGGGATGGCGACGGGTCCGGTGACCGTGGACGTGGCTTCGTTGACGAGCGAGACCGACGGTCCCGCAGCATCGACCACGTAGAGCACGCCGGCCGCGGTGTCGACACCGATCCGACCAGCGGTCCCACCGACGGCGAGGGTCGTTCCCAGGGCGAGCGTCGACTCGTCCACGGGAACGACGGTCCCGCTGGTACCCGTCGTCACGAAGACCTTCCCCGTGGCGTGGTCCACCGCGAGGTCACGGAGATCGCCCGAGATGACGACCGAGCCGGTCACCGTGTTCGTGCGCTCGTCGATGCGGAAGAGTTTGTCGTTTCCTGCATCCAGCGCCCACACCAGCGCACGTGTCGGGTCGGCATCGAGCAGAGGAGTCGTGGCTCCGGCGAGCGGAACGTTCGCCACCACCTCACCGGAGTACTCGTTGACGATGTCCATCCCGCCGCTGTGAGCCGCGAAGACCTGAGCGGTGTACGAGTCGGCGGCCACATCCGTCACGGTGGCATTGATGTTCGTTGCGAATGTCGGCACGGGCGCGGCCGATCCGGGAGTGGCAGAGGCCGGGGCACCGGCAGCGGCGACTCCGGCGGCCACGAGCGATGCGGCCGCCACAGTCGCGAAGATGCGTCCTCGCCTGCGCGTACGCGTCGTCTTCAACTGGTCAGGAACAGGGGATGCAGGACGATCACGCAACGGGCGACTCACTTTCGAGAAATGGCTCGCCTGTACACGAGCATCCTCCTCAGTCAAAACCATCCGCCCGGTTTAGCCCAACGATTGCACCTAATCCGCTCTACCCCAGTGCAGGGGGTATGCGACGATGAGGGACGCGGGCTTTCCCAGGCTGAAGCAGGTGCGAGAAAAAAGCCCCGGAAAACCGGGGCGTCTACTGCTGGGGTACCTGGACTCGAACCAAGAACAACTGAACCAGAATCAGCCGTGTTGCCAATTACACCATACCCCACTGCCCCGAACCGCGGTCCGGGCACGAGAACCAACTCTAGCCTACCCGTGCACGCGACTACAAAACGGCCGCGCCCTCCAGAGAGAGGCCGATCAGGTCGCGGTTGACGGCCGACGCGACCACCGCGCCGGAGCCCGCGGCGACGATCAGCTGCTGCGGGCCTGGGGCGGTCGTCTCGCCCGCCGCATACACTCCGGGCAGCGACGTGCGGCCGTGCGCGTCGGTGACCAGGTAGCCCTCGTCGTCCCGGTCGAGGTCCAGGCCGTCGGCGAACGACAGCGCAGGCGACCAGACGGGACGGATGAAGCCGCCCGCCCGGTCGATGACCGTGCCGTCTTCGAGGCGGACGCCCGTCATGACGCCCCTCTCGCCCACCACGTCGTCGATGCGGCGCCTCTCGACGCGCACGCCCAGCGGCGCGAGCATCCGCTCGTCGCCCGCTCCGACCGCATCCGTGCCGTTCGTGAAGACGACGAGGTCGTCCGTCCACTGCGTCAACAGAAGCGCGCGCTCGGCCAGGTCGTGGGTCTCGCCGATCAGGGCGAGCGGCTTGTCGGCCTTCTCGAACCCGTCGCACTCGACACAGCTGTGCAACTGGGTGCCGTAGTACGCGCGGATACTCGGGATGGCCGGCATGGTCTCGGTCACGCCGGTGGCGATCAGCACCGTGTCCGTGCGGACATCGACATCGGAGCCGCCGCGGACACCCCGGGCAGTGACCCGGAACCCGTCACCCTCCACGGCGACCGCCCCGACCTGGGCGAAGACCACCGACGCGTTGTCGTACGCATCGACCTCCTCACGACCCATCCGGCGAAGTTCGAGCGGCGGGATGCCGTCCCGGGTCAGGAAGCCGCGGGCGATGAGGGTCGCCGCGTGACGCGGACGATTGCCGTCCACGACGAGCACCCGTCGCCGTGCGCGCGCCAGGTTCAGCGCGGCCGACAACCCGGCCGGGCCGCCGCCGACCACGACGACCTCGAACGACTCTGCCGTGCCCGCCGGATCCTCGCTCACGACACTTACCCCAGCGCCGCCGAGAGCCGGTCGAGGCGGGCGATGGTCTCCGGCTTGCCGAGGATCTCCATGGACTCGAACAGTGGCGGCGACACCCGCCGGCCCGAGACCGCCACCCGCAGCGGCCCGAACGCGACCCGCGGCTTGAGGCCCAGGCCGTCGATGAGAGCGTCCCGGAGCGCCGCCTCGATGGCGTCATGCGTCCACTCGGACTCCGGCACGAACTCCAGGGCATTGAGGGAGGCGGCGAGCACCTCGCCCGCGTTCTCCGGCAGGGAGGCACGGGCGTCGTCGTCGACCACCAATGAGGCGGCGTCCGTGAACAGGAAGCCGAGCATCCCGGGCGTCTCGCTGAGCAACTGCACACGCTCCTGGACGAGCGGCGCAGCCTGGGCGAGCACCTCGCGCTGCGCAGGCGCCAACGGCTCCTCCACGACGCCGGCATGCACCAGGTACGGGATGGTGCGCTCGGCGAAGTCGGACACGTCCAGCAGACGGATGTGGTCGCCGTTGATCGACTCCGCCTTCTTCTGGTCGAAGCGCGCCGGGTTCGGGTTGACGTCTCTCACGTCGAAGGCGGCCACCATCTCCTCGAGCGAGAAGACGTCCCGGTCGTGCGTCAACGACCATCCCAGCAGGGCCAGGTAGTTCACGAGGCCCTCGTGGATGAAGCCGCGCTCACGGTGCAGGAAGAGGTTCGACTCCGGGTCGCGCTTGGACAGCTTGCGGTTGCCCTCGCCCATCACATACGGAAGGTGGCCGAACAGCGGGACGAAGGTGGTCACGCCGATGTCGATGAGCGCGTGGTACAGCGCGATCTGGCGCGGGGTGGAGGACAGCAGGTCCTCGCCGCGGAGCACGTGCGTGATCCCCATGAGAGCGTCGTCCACCGGGTTCACGAACGTATAGAGGGGATGCCCGTTCGGCCGGACCACGACGAAGTCGCTGAACGACCCCGCCTTGAAGGTGATCTCGCCGCGGACCAGGTCGTCGAAGCTGAGGTCGTCGTCGGGGACGCGCAGGCGCAGCGCGGGCTCGCGGCCCTCGGCGCGGTAGGCCGCCTTCTGCTCATCCGTGAGGTCGCGCTCGAAGTTGTCGTAGCCGAGCTTCGGGTCGCGCCCGAGGCTGACGTTGCGCGCCTCGATCTCCTCGGCCGTCGCGAAGCTCTCGTAGATGTGGCCGGACTCGCGGAGCTTCTGGATGAGGTCGCGATAGATGTCATAGCGCTGCGACTGCCGGTAGGGGCCGTTCGGGCCGCCGACGTCGACGCCCTCGTCCCAGTCCAGCCGGAGCCAGCGGAGCGCATCCAGAATCTGCTGGTAGCTCTCCTCGCTGTCGCGCGCCGCGTCGGTGTCCTCGATGCGGAACACCATGGTGCCGCCCGTGTGCCGGGCGTACGCCCAGTTGAAGAGGGCGGTGCGGATCAGGCCGACGTGCGGCGTACCGGTCGGCGAGGGGCAGAAACGGACGCGCACGTCCGAGCCCTCGGCCGTGGAGAAGGGATGAGCGATCGAGTCAGACATACGTGTCCGATCCTACCGGGGCCGCTACTTCGGGGCGCGCACCGGGTTGACCAGCGAACCGACGCCCTCGACCTCCACCTCGACGGTGTCGCCGGGCTTCATCCGACCGATTCCGGACGGAGTCCCGGTCAGGATGACGTCCCCCGGCAGCAGCGTGAACACGCTCGATGCGTAGGCGATGATCGACGGGATGTCGTGCACCATGTCCGAGATCGGCGCCTCCTGCTTGAGTTCGCCGTTGAGGCGCGTCCGCAGCATGGCGTCCGGCGGGAGCTCGGTCTCGATGACCGGGCCGAGAGGGCAGAAGGTGTCGAAGCCCTTCGCGCGCGTCCACTGGCCGTCCTTCTCCTGGAGGTCGCGTGCGGTGACATCGTTCGCCACGGTGTAGCCGAAGATGTGCTCCGCCGCGTTCTCGGCAGCGACGTGGCGGGCGATCTTCCCGATCACGACGGCGAGCTCGCCCTCATAGTCGACGCGCTCCGACTGCGCCGGCACGACGATCGCGTCGCCCAAGCCGATGACGGCGGTGTTGGGCTTCAGGAAGAGCAGCGGTTCTCCCGGCGCCTCGCCGCCCATCTCGGCAGCGTGTTCGCGATAGTTCTTGCCGACGGCGACCACCTTCGACCGCGGGATGACCGGCGCGAGCAGCGAGCCGACCTTGCCGAGCGGGACGCGCTCGCCCGTGGTCTCGAAGCCCACGAACATCGGGTCGCCCGCGAGAACCACCAGGGCATCGTCATCCACGACGCCGTAGTCGATCGATGGGGAGTTCGAGCCGTCGCGAGTGTGGCTGAAACGTGCGATCTTCACGCGTTCGAGCCTAGCGCCGCGACGATGCGCGAAAGCGCCGGAGTGGGGATGCCGTGCCGCTCGCCCACTCGGAGAAGTGCGCCGCCGAGCGCATCCAGCTCACTCGGCGCGCCGGCCGCCAGGTCCTCCTGGAGGGAGGTGCGCATCCCGCCCGGCACGCTGCGAAGGATGCGGATCAGCTCGAGCTCCGACGCGGGCACTCCCTCAGCGGTCGAGCACGCGACGATCTCGGCGACGACGGCCTCGGTGAGCTCCGGATCCTCGCTGAGCGCTTCGCCCGCGGGCTGCCGCCAGTACGACGTGAGCAGTGCGAGAGAGGCGAGCAGGCGGAACTTCGCCCACAGCACCTCGGCCTCGCTGCCGCCGACCCGGACGCCCGGCCCGGCGTCGGTGAGCGCACGCACCGAGGCGAACCCGGCCGCGGCCTCCGGAACCTCGATGCGGACGAACGGGCTGCGATGGTCGATCACCGTCGGGGATGCGCGCAGCGCCGAGACGGTGATGGATGCGCCTGCGACCGGTACGTCCGCCAGGGCCGCGCGGAGCGGACCCATGTGCTCGACGCCGTTGAGGAACGAGATCGCCTCGGAGGGCCGTGCTGCGACGATCCCGGGGAGGACGTCATCCAGCCCGTACGCCTTGGTCGCCAGGATGACGCTCGCGCCGGCCGGGACCTCGGTCAGCGCCCGGATCCGTTGGACGCCGTCGCCGAACGACTCGCTGCGGACCTCGATCCCGTCGCGGTTGATCGCGTCGACCGTCGCCGGACGGCCGACGGCGACGACCTCGTGCCCGGCGCGCTGCAGCAGCCAGGCGAGCAGACCGCCGACCGCACCCGGGCCGACCACTGCGAAGACTGTCTCATCACCCATGGTTCGACCCTACTGCGACGGAAAGGGAGGACTTCGCGTCTCGATTCGCCCGCAGGGCGGGAAAGGGAGGAGCGGAGGGCGGCAGGGTCAGCGAACTCCTCCGTTTCCGTACAATCGCGGGCTCTGCCGAGGAGAACTCCTCCGTTTGCGCCGGCTACGCGTCGAGCCGGTACATCCAGTTGTGGCGGTCGTGGGCACGGCCGTACTGGATGTCGGTCAGCTCCTTGCGCAGCGACATGGTCAGCTCGCCGGGAGGCGCCGTGATGTCGCCGACGGTGAAGGTGTCCGACTTGAGCTCGCCGATCGGCGTGATCACCGCGGCCGTGCCGCACGCGAAGACCTCGACGACGTCCCCGCTCTCGACGCCGTCGCGCCACTCGTCGATCGTGACCCGGCGGCGCTCCACCGCGTGGCCGCGGTCGCGCGCCAGCTGCAGCACCGAGTCGAGGGTGATGCCCTCGAGGATGCTGTCGGACTCGGGAGTGACCAGGGTGCCGTCCTTCTTGACCAGCACCACGTTCATCCCACCGAGCTCCTCGATGTACTTCCCCTCGACCGAGTCGAGGAACAGCACCTGCGCGCAGCCGTGCTCGTACGCTTCGGACTGCGGAAGCAGGCTGGAGGCGTAGTTACCGCCCGTCTTCGCCGCGCCCGTGCCGCCCCGGCCCGCACGTGACCAGTGGTCCGACAGCCAGATGGAGACGGGAGCGACGCCGCTCGGGAAGTACGCTCCGGCCGGGCTGGCGATCAGGTAGTACGCGACCTTGTTCGCGGGACGCACCCCGAGGAACGCCTCCTTCGCAAACATGAACGGGCGCAGGTACAGGCTCATCTCCGCCGCATCCGGCACCCAGTCGGCGTCGACGGCGATCAGCTGCTTGAGCGAGTCGAGGAAGTGCTCGACCGGCAGCTCCGGCAGCGCGAGACGGTGGGCGGAGCGCTGCATGCGGGCGGCGTTCGCCTCGGGGCGGAATGCCCGGATCGAGCCGTCCGCGTGGCGGTACGCCTTGAGGCCCTCGAAGATCTCCTGCGCGTAGTGGAGCACCGCGGCCGAGGGCTCCAGCGAGATCGGACCGTACGGCGAGACGCGCGGCCGGTGCCAGCCGCCCTTCGCGGACCAGCAGATGTCGACCATGTGGTCGGTGAAGTAGTTGCCGAAGCCGGGATCGGCGAGGATCTCGGCGCGCGCAGCGGCATCGCGGGCGGCTTCGTTGCGGCTGACGTTCCAGAGCAGGCCCGAGGTCTCGGTGGGTCCACTGGTGAGGGAGATGCTGGTCGAGGTCATGACAGGTCCTTTACGCGACGGTGAATCAATTCTGCGCCACACGAGCGGCGATCGCGTCGCCGATCTCGGCGGTGGTTCGCGAAGCGCCCGTGCGGGCGGCGAGGTCGGCGGTCACCGCGGACTCGACCCGCTCGGCGAGCTCCGGTTCGCCCAGGTGGCGGAGCAGGAGCGCCGTCGAGAGGATCGCGGCGGTGGGGTCGGCCTTCTGCTGGCCGGCGATGTCGGGGGCCGATCCGTGAACCGGCTCGAACATGCTCGGGAAGGCCCCGGCCGGATTGATGTTGCCGGAGGCCGCCAGCCCGATACCGCCGCTGATCGCGGCCGCGAGGTCGGTGAGGATGTCGCCGAAGAGGTTGTCCGTGACGATCACATCGAATCTAGCAGGATCCGTGACCAGGAAGATGGTCGCGGCGTCGACGTGGAGGTAGTCCACCGCGACATCCGGGTGCTCGGCGGCCACCGCATCCACGATCCGCTTCCAGAGACCGCCTGCGAAGGTGAGCACGTTGGTCTTGTGGACGAGGGTGAGCTTCCGCCTGCGCTGCTCGGCCTGCTCGAACGCGTACCGGACGACGCGCTCGACGCCGTAGGCCGTGTTCACGGAGACCTCGTTGGCGATCTCGTGCGGGGTGCCCTGACGGATGGCGCCGCCATTGCCGACATACGGGCCTTCCGTACCCTCCCGCACGACGACGAAGTCGACCTCGCCCGGATCGGCGAGCGGGCTGGAGATGCCCGGGAACAGCGTCGTGGGGCGCAGGTTCACGTAGTGGTCGAGGGAGAAGCGCAGCTTCAGCAGCAGTCCACGCTCGATGTTCGCACCGGCCAGCCGCGGGTCGCCCGGCTTGCCCCCGACCGCACCGAGCAGGATCGCGTCGTGGCTCGCGATCGCCGCGAGGTCGTCGTCCGTCAGCACATCGCCGGTCGCCAGATAGCGATCGGCTCCGAGGGAGAAGTGCGTCTTGTCGAACTCCAGCCCGCTCGCGCCGGTCACCGCATCCAGGACTTTGACGGCCTCGGCGATGACCTCCGGACCGATCCCGTCCCCAGGGATGACGGCGAGCTTGACGGAACGGGACATGACACTCCTGCGCTGATCGATGGGCGAACCGGTACTGCCACCCTATCGTCGCGCCGCGACCTCCACGGCTGCCAGGAGTCAGGTCGGGAGGCGGTCAGCGCTGGATCACGAGCGGACACGACGCAGGGTCACCAGCGCGACGACCGCTGCAGACGCGACGAGCCCGATACCGATCACCGAGGTGACCCCGACCCCGCTGTCGAACGCGGCCCGAGCGGACACCAGCAGCTGTTCGCCCACCTGTCGCGGCAGCGTGCCGGCCACCGTGACCGCGCCGCCCAGTGTCTGCCCTGCCGCGTCGGCCTGTGCCGGGGTGAGGCCCGGTGGGACGACGAGCGCGGCCCGGTACGACGCGGTGATGAGGGTGCCGAGCGTCGCGGTTCCGAGCACCGCTCCCAGCTCGTACGCGGTCTCGGACACGGCGGAGGCCGCACCCGCTTTCGCCGCTGGCGCGGTCGAGATGACGAGCTCGTTCGAGACGGTCTCCGCGGCTCCGATCCCCGCGCCGAGCAGCACGAACGCCGCGAGCAGCACACTCCACGGCGCTCCCCCGCCGCTCAGCGCCACGAGCAGGTAGCCGCCCGCCGACAGCGTCAGCCCTCCGGCGATCACCGCTCCCGGACGGATCCGCCGCGCGATCGGCACCACCACGAGGCCGGCGACGATCATGGTGAGAAGCCCCGGCACGAGCACGAATCCCGATTGGATGGGCGTCAGCGCGAGCACGAGCTGCAGGTGCTGGGAGACGAAGAACAGGAAGCCGACGAGCGAGACCACGCTCAGGAGGTTGACGATGACCGCCCCGCTGAACGCCGGGCGGCTGAACAGCCTCATGTCCAGCATCGGCACCGGCCGCCTCAGCTGGCGCCGCACGAAGAGCGTTCCGGAGACGGTGCCGACGACGATCGCGCCGACGGCGAGGACCGAGAATCCGTCGACCGCGAGTGCCTTGATGCCGTAGACGATCGGCGCCAACGTGAGCAGCGATAAGAGGATGCTAGGAACATCCACCGGCCCGGGCAGCGGGTCGCGCGACTCGCGTACTAGCAGCGGGGCGAGGACCAGCAGCGGGATGAGGACCGGCACCGCGAGCAGGAAGACCGACCCCCACGGGAAGTGCTCGAGCAGCACGCCGCCGACGATCGGCCCCAGGGCGGAGCCCGCCGCGAAGCCCGACGCCCAGATCGCGATGGCGAGCCGACGCTGCTCACGGTCGGCGAAGACGCTGCGCAGGAGCGACAGTGTCGACGGCATCAGCATCGCGCCGAAGACGCCGAGGGAGGCGCGTGCGCCGATCAGCAGTTCGGCCGTGGGCGCGAAGGCGGCGAGGACCGAAACGGCGGCGAAGCCGGTGGCACCGATCAGCAGCAGACGGCGGCGGCCGATCCGGTCGCCGAGGCTCCCCATCGCGACGAGGAGTCCGGCCAGGACGAGCGGGTAGACGTCGACGATCCACAGCATCCCGGTGGCCGAGGGCCGGAGCGCTTCGGAGATGGACGGCAGGGCGAAGCTGAGCACCGTGTTGTCGACCGAGACGAGCAGGGTCGGGAGCATGAGGACGCCGAGCGCCGCCCAGCCGCGCGCCCCGGCGCGGGTCGCCGCGGGAGTCGCGGTGGGGGTCTGGACGACGGAGGCGGACATCCCATTACTGTACCGTCCAGACGGTACAGTGGCAAGACGGCTAGCATGGCGTCATGGCCCTCGTCGCACCGCCCGCCACTCCCTCCGGGACCGCCCGGGACCGGGTGCTGGACGCGTACGAGGAGCTCCTCGCCGAGCAGAGCGAACGGGCGGCGACCCTGGATGCGGTCGCTGCGCGAGCCGGAGTCTCCAAGGGCGGGCTGCTCTACCACTTCGCCTCCAAGGAGGCGTTGACGACCGGCGTGCTGGAACGCTTCGCGGCTCTCATCGACGAGGATGTCTCGCGGATGCGGGCGGCCGAGAACGGACCGGTCGACTACTTCCTCCGCACGTCGATCCCGACCGACTCCCGCTTCGAGCGGGCCATCGTCGCGATCGCCCGGCTAGCGCAGGCGGCCGACCCGCGGGCACGGGATGCGCTCGCCGGCGCGCAGCGCCGCTGGCTGGACGTGCTCCAGGAGGCCGTCGGCGACCCGCTGATCGCTCGCACGATCATGCTCATCGGCGACGGGATGTACTACAACACGGCGCTCCTGCCCGCGACGAACAGCGTGCTCCGCGACGAGACGGACATCGACGACCTGGTCGCCCTCATCCGCCGGTTCGCCGAAGGGCGCTGAGCGGGCCGGGCGGCAGGGCAGCCGGCCGCCTCGCCCGCTCGAGTCGTCAGGACTCGGTGATGTCGATCTCCTGCATCAGGTCCGCGTCGATCGCGAGGCGCACCTTCTCGAGCAGGCCGTCGGGCACGCGCGAGTCGACGGTGAGGACGCTGAGCGCCTTGCCACCGGCTGATGTCCGGGCGACCTGCATGCCCGCGATGTTGATGGCCGCCTCGCCGAACTCGCGACCGTAGACGGCCACGATCCCTGGACGGTCGTCGTACACCATGACCACGAGGTGCTCGGCGACCGGGACCTCCACGTCGTAGCCGTTGATCCCGACGATCTTCTCGATCTGCTTCGGGCCGGTGAGCGTCCCGGACACCGAGATCTGCGAGCCGTCGCTCAGGGCGCCCCGCAGGGTGATCAGGTTGCGGTACTCCTCGCTGACCGAGTCGGTGATGAGACGGACTTCGATGCCGCGCTGGTCGGCGAGCAGCGGAGCGTTCACGTACGACACCGTCTCACTGACGATGTTCGTGAAGATGCCCTTGAGCGCCGCGAGCTTCAGCACGCTGACGTCGTAGTCGGCCAGTTCGCCGCGGACCTCCACGTCGACGCTGGTCACCGGGCTGCCGGCCAGGCCGGAGAACACCTGACCGAGCTTCTCGACGAGCGGGATGCCCGGGCGCACGTACGGGTCGATGACACCGCCGGCGACGTTCACCGCATCGGGGACGAGTTCGCCCGAGAGTGCGAGGCGGACGGAACGCGCGACCGAGACGCCCGCCTTCTCTTGTGCCTCGTCGGTCGAGGCGCCGAGGTGCGGGGTGACGACCACGTTCTCGAGCGCGAGCAGCGGGGACTCCTGCGGCGGCTCCGAGACGAAGACGTCGAGCCCGGCGCCGGCGATCGTGCCCGTGGTGAGGGCGCGGTACAGCGCGTCCTCGTCGATGAGGCCGCCCCGCGCGACGTTCACGATGAAGGCGGTCGGCTTCATCAGCGCCAGCTGGTCGTCGGAGATCATGCCGGTGGTCTCCGGCGTCTTCGGCATGTGGATGGTGATGAAGTCGGACTGCGCGAGCAGCTCTTCCAGCGTGACCAGCTGGACGCCCAGCTGCTGAGCCCGAGCGCTCGTCACGTACGGGTCGTAGGCGATCACGTTCGTGCCGAACGACTGCAGGCGCGCCGTGATGAGCGCACCGATGCGGCCGAGCCCGATGATGCCGATCGTCTTCTCGTACAGCTCGACGCCGCTGTACTTCGAGCGCTTCCACTGGCCCTGGGCGAGCGCGCTGTGCGCGGCGGGGATGTGGCGGGCGAGGCTCAGGATGTGGCCGACGGTCAGCTCCGCGGCCGAGATGATGTTGGATGTCGGCGCGTTGACGACCATCACGCCGGCGCTGGTCGCCGTCTTGATGTCGACGTTGTCGAGCCCGACACCGGCGCGGGCGATCACCTTGAGGACGGGAGCGGCCCCGAGGACCTCGGCATCGACCTTGGTGGCAGAACGGACGAGGATCGCGTCGGCGTCCGCGACAGCGGAGAGGAGCGCAGGACGGTCGGTCCCATCCACCGATCGGATCTCGAAGTCAGGCCCGAGGGCGTCGACGGTGGCGGGCGAAAGTTCTTCGGCGATCAGGACGACCGGCTTTGTCACGTGGCAGATCCTTACGAAGTGCGAGGCTGGCTTGGGAGGAGGTGCGCCACGGTCGATGGGGCGCCGAACGGGTTAACTCTAGCGGGCGGCCACCGCCGCCTTTCGCCGCGTTACGCCGGATGTGGACAGCCCGGCCCTGTGGACGGACGCGCAGTCCCCGTCGTCAGCGGATCAGGGACGCGGCGGATAGAGCGGCCCGGACGGTTGCCGGGTCGGTGATGTCGTAGGCCGCATCCCCGCCGCCCGGTCCGCTGGGCGTCCCGCGGACGGTGTCCCGGGCCGACAGGTGCACCGCATCCACGCCGGCGCGCGCCAGGGCGGGAATATCCTCCACACGCACTCCCCCGCCCGCCATGACCTCGAGCCGCCCGGAGAAGCGTTCGGAAAGCGCACGGAGGAGGTGGATGCCGTCGATGCTGCGCGCCGCTCCGCCCGAGCTGAGCACGCGGTTGACTCCGAGCTGGACGAGCACATCGGCGGCGTCGAGGGGATGCTCGACGGCATCGAGCGCGCGATGGAAGGTGACCTGCAGCGGCCCCGCCTCCGCGACGATCCGTTCGAGCGCCTCCGTGTCGACGCCCCCGTCTTCGGTGAGTGCGCCGACGACGACGCCCGCAGCTCCCGCCTCCCGGGCGAACCGCACGTCGCCGAGGGTCAGGGCCAGTTCGTCGGCGTCGTAGAGGAACCCGCCGCCACGCGGACGGACGAGGACCTGCACGAATCGGTCGCGGCCCTGGGCGCGGGCCTCCGCTACGGCCGCCGAGATGAGCGCCGCCGACGGCGTGAGGCCGCCCATCCCGAGCGCACTGCACAGCTCGACGCGGTCCGCGCCCTCGGCGAGGGCCACCCGCACACCGGCCAGGTCCTGGACGGCGATCTCGACGGCGATTCCCATGGGACTCCTCACGCAGAAGGGTGGGGGACACAGCACGAGCGGGACCCCCCCACAAAAAAACCGAGGAAAACCATTTTATAAAAACACCACCACCCCCCC
>JBQCCO010000151.1:0-46519 GCA_051962155.1 Leifsonia sp.
GGGGGTGATGGGGGCTGTGGGTCGGACGTTGTCCTCGATGGTGAGGGTTTGGGGGTCGAGGTGTTCGATGGTCCCGGCCCGGGTGGTGTTCTCGCTCATGGTTGGTGATCCCTTCAACTGTTTTTGTTTGCCTGTCTGGCAAGGGGATCGAGGGTGAGCGGGAGCGGAGTGGAGTTCCGGGACCGTGGAATACCGCAGGGAGCGCAGCGAGGGAGGATATGCCGCGAAAGCCCGGAACGCAGCCCGCGGGAGCGAACTACGATCAACCTGCCAGACAGACGGACAACTCCATCAAGCGGGGCGCCGTTCGCGGCTCCACTCATTTCTTCGCAAGCATGAATCGAGCCCGCGCCATCTGCGGCGTGGGCTCGTGGATGGTTACTGGCAGCTGTCGCACTGCAGGTCGTCCTGCGGGTCGATCGGGACCAGGTATTCGAGGGTGTCGCCCTGGTAGTGGGCGTCCCCGATCTCGTCCCCGGTGGCGTGCTCCTGGATCCAGGTGTCGGCTGCGGCGGGTTCCCCGAGTGCTCGGAGGAGGCAGGCGAGGGCTTCGACCTCGATGCAACTGAGCTGGGGTGCGATGTCGGCGGCGAGGTCGTGTTTGCTGAAGACGGCGGTGAAGTGGGTGAACTCGTCGCTGTCGGTGATGAGGGTGCTCATGATCGTGTTCCTCTCTGCTGGTTGGTGTGCCGTGAAGGCACGTAGTGTCGATCAAGGAGCCCGTCCGGAGTGCCACCCGGTAGGGCGACGTCCGTCGGCCCCGGAGGGGCTTGCGCGCAGGGCGGGCGACCGAACAATCGCCGCAGGCTTCACGGCACACCAACCAGCAGGCGGGGGTGAGAGGTGCGCGGATGATGCCGATCAACGGCGACGCTCGATCGTCCGTGACGGTTTCGATCGCACGGCGTCCTTCCACACCCACCCCTCGTGCACCTGCCCCTCGCGGGACGTGAATCGGATGCGGACGGCGTGCTCGTTCCACGCGATCACTTCGACGTCGGGTCGGACGACGGCTTCGTGGAAGCGCACGTACGCAATGGCCGGCGCCGGCACGGTGGGTACGAAGGCGGGGTCGTGCTCGAGGTCGACTTCTTGCTCGGTGAGCCAGACCGGTCGTGGCCGGGTGATCGCCTGTTCGATTGCGCGGTCCATCCCGGATCCCGGGTAGCGGCGGTTCTGTCCCACCGTCAGGCGGGATCGACGTCGATCAGCACCCAGCCGGCGCCGACGCACTGCAACTGCATCGTGCGGACCTCCGACGGATCTTGATCGGAGACAGCAACGACGAACCACCCGACAAGCCGCTCCACCGGGTGGGTGAGTGCGTCGTGCACGGGAGTCGATCGGACAGTCTCAGCTGCGATGACCCGGTAGCGGTGGTCCCGCCAGACGAGTCGGTTCGGAGTTCCGGAATCGGTCCAGACGTGGACGATGTCGGCGGCGGGAGCGATGCTCATGGCCAGTTCCTCCGATCGGGTAGCGGGTGTCGGTGCCACTGGCCACAATAGAACATATGTTCGAATGTTGGAGTGCTGGGTCATGAGAGTTCTACAGGCAGGGGAGCGCGTCTGGCTGGTCGTCGCCGACACTGGCACACGCATCCACTTTGTAATCGAGTACGTACCGGCGGTGCACCAGCGCACTCACGAGACCTTGATGATGTACCGGGTCGACCACTTCACGATCAAACGGAACGAGAGATGGCCTCTGGGTTACTACGAGAAGCTGCAGCAGGCGACTGATGCATGCGCGCTCAGCCTCGGTATGCCGAATTTCCTTAGCCCTGTTACTGCGCCTGACGGGACGATCGTGACGCCGACCGAACAGAAAGCGCGCTGGCAAGCGGGACGCGATCCGCGAACGGGCGCAGCGATTTCCATGTTGGCGGGTCACCACCATGGCCGGAATTAAGAATCAACGAGAGCTCTCTACGTGTTATCGGTGGAGCCGTTGTCTCCTGCACCGGGCGCAAGGATGACGGTGGTGGCGGGCGCAATTTGAAGTAACTCGGGTATGTCCGTGCTCATTGTCGCGGCCGCATGGACCACAGTCGCGACTGCGCCGATTGCGGTCGCGACGCGGACGATTCGATCCCAAACGCTCGGGGCGTTTCGGACTTCTTCTCGGATTCGGGGATCAAGCACGCATTCGCCGAAGAGTCGATTGTGTTCCTCAACCAGAGCGTCGACGCCGCCAATGTAGAACTGGTCGACGCCCGTGCGAAGAGCGCCCACGTGACGAAGTAACGCCGACCTAACGCGAGGGTCGAGTGAATCATAGCTTCGGAGTTGTTCCGCCAGATCATCGAGGGCGACTCGCACCTCATCGATAGCCGCCGGTGCCTCAGGTGCACTCGCCGCCTGATGCTGATTCAGCGTTTCGCTCCAAGTCTCCAGGCTGCGGATTGCACCGTTGTCATAATGCGCCCGAAATCCATCGACATTACCCTGCAGGACTGATCCCCACTGAAATGCCCGATCGATGCGTTCCATCTCGATTTCAACGCCTCGAGCGCCGGGCCATTTCGGGTGCTCTTCGATCGAGTTGGTGACCTCCCGCGGGAGTAGCGCGATGGAGCCCGCTGTCGAATACACCCGTGGGAGGTCGCGTGAGTCTACGTTGGCGTATGCGGCGATCAAATTGATCATGTTCGCGCCGGCCGGAACCGCGTTCAAGTGGGTCAAGAACAGAAACAACCGCCCCGCCGGATTCAACGCGTGCTCACTAACCGGCGGAATCGACCTGTTGCTTCTGTTCTCGGAATCCTCCATGCCGTGAGCATAGGACCCGTCCTGCGAGCAAACGAACCGCGACGCGACGCGCGTGGATCAGCGATTGCGTGGCGCTGACAGCGTTGGGGGGTGACTTCGCATCGAGTGCGGAATACTCCAGCTATGGCGATTGACTACGTCGGAACCGCGGTGACCCTTCTCAGCACCGTGGCTGCTTCGGTTGGGGCGTATCTGAGCGCCCGATTTGGTTGGAAGCACCGTACTCAAGCCGAAGAAGCCGAGAGAAGGCGAACCACCGCGGAGTCGATCCTGGAGCGCCTTGTGGCGCTGCGCGATATGCTTCGCGAGGCAGAGCATGCTCGCGAGGTCACTGCTTGGAGGGAAGCGATCGAGGGCGTGTATGACGTTCTCGACGACGCACGCCACAGGCTGCCGGCCGGTTTCCTGCACGTAAAGCGGAGCATTCGCGCTGCTGTCGGTGAGGCTACGGGACTTGCCTTCACCGACTTTCGACCGAGGTCGCGTGATGACGAGGAGGAACTAGCGACCTACAACTACGAATGGACAAACAGCGCCAGCGATTATCTGGATGTTGTGGTCGACGCCGTCCGAGCGTGGCGTGAAGCTGGTGCGCGAACAGCAGAGAAGTCGCGAGTCAGATCGTTTGACGGCTGGCTCGCTGTGACCGGTCGATATGTTCCGGGTGGGGTTCGTTGAATTGGGCATCGACGGCTCCCCCCGCCAGCCCCCACAAAAACCCCACAACTGCAGTAAGTCAGAACCGTTCCATGTCATCGAGAGCCCCCGGAATTCCGCGGTTTTGCGGGCTTCTCAGAGCGCCTTAAGGAGAGGCGTCAGGGTTCAAATCCCTGCTCAGCGCACCAAAGCGCGAGTAGCCATCGGGATGAGCGCGGGGGAGCGCGCTCCTTCCACGCCTGCGTGACCTGTGGGCTGATGCCCGACCGGGCAGCAGCGAAAACGCGACTGCGGTGGCCGCTGAGACGACCACCACACAAAGCGGAAAGCCAGACGCCGGTCCTCCCTTGGTCGGTTGGGGGGTTCCCCTTTCGCTTACCCGCCATCCCGGAGCAATGACGGTGAGGCTCGATAGGATCGTGTCATGGGGGCTCGTCGTCGTAGAGGTAGTGACTCTCGCTGTTGTGATGCGACTCGGGCGCCTATGACCTGGGTCGATTTCGTTGACCCTGTTCATCCTTCGGTGAACGACCTCGACCAGTGGCTCCATGGACTGTCACCGTTCGCCCGAGTGCACGAAGAGGGCGAGATCGAGGCGCTGATGGAGGCTGCAGCTGCTGGCCAGCTGTGGGATTCTGGCGACGCCACGACCCACATCAAGCCCATCCGCGAGAACCCCGAAGTCTTTGAGCTTCGACGTTCCGCGCTGAGCAAGAAGCTTCGCTTCTACCACGGCGAGCCCGCCGAACTTCCACGCGGATTAGTGGCCCTGCACCGCCACATCAAGACAAATGACGCTGCGCAGCAAGCCGAGATCGAATACGCGGCGGGCCGATACCAAGATGGACGTACAACCCTTTGGTCGCAGTCGTAACCCGCTTGCGCAACTTGCAGGTTGTCAGGCTATGATGACGCCATGTCTACCCCCACAACCGACACTGCGATCGATCTTGACCTGAACTTGGTGCGGGCTCGCGCAAAGGTGCTGGCACGTGAGGACCGGGAGCTCAAAGCAGAGCTCATTCAGATCCGCAGGGACGCCGGAATGACGCAGAAGCAGGTCGCCGACATTATGGGCGTTACCCGCCAGGCAGTCCAGAAGTTGGAGCGCTACGACTCTGACCCCAAGTTCTCCACCCTGCGGCGGTACGCCAACGCAGTGGGTGCGATCGTCGAGCACCGGGCCGTTGCCGACGTCGGACAGTCTGTTTGGATGGCGGCAGCTTCCCCGTGGGAGGGCCTCGTTGCGTACCCCTCGCAGCGAGTTGAGGCACACGTCAGAGCTGGTCAGGTCGAACGCGCCAACAACAAATGGTCGATCTCCAATCGGGCCGACTTCGCCCTCGCGTCCTGACGGTCATGACCGATTCACTTTCGGACTCGGACCTGGATTCCGTCCGAGATGTCATCGACGCTGCGACCCTGCGCGACATTCAGTTCTATGAAATCTCCGCCCGACGCAACGAGGGTGAACTCGAAGAAGATCAGGCCGGCAACGTAGCGATCGAGGTCCAACAGCGGTTTGGCGAGGGCGATTTCGGTGTGAGGTTGAACGCCCAGGTGGTCGTGCCTGCAGGAGAGATCGTCGCCAGCGTCGCCGCCGAGTACGACTTGACTGAGGGGTCCCAGCCCTCCAAGCGGGCGCTGGCGATATTCGCGAACGAAGTAGCGGTCATGACTGTGTTCCCGTACCTTCGCGAAGCCGTGGCAACCGCTTCTGCGAAAGTGTTTGGGCGGCCTGTACACCTTCCCGTCATCCAGCGAGGGCAGATCGGCATCGCGCTAGAAGACGACGACTAGACACCGGGAACAGCGGTCGCCGTTTGTGGCGGTCTAACGGTCGTTGCAGTCATCTGCCCTACCGCGATCATGCGAGGCCGCCTGAACCCCGCATTTACCCCGCAAATTGAAGCCAATCAGGCGCGATCGTAATCCGCTCTTCACAACCGAAATCCGCGGAAAATCAACGCAAACGCACCCTGCGCGACCGTACGTGATCTATCGGAACCTAATCGTGGTGTCGCGGGTTCGAGTCCCGCCCTCGCTACATAGCTTGAAAACACTGGGAACGGCGGCTGTTGAACAGCCGCCGTTTCGTCTTTTCTCGCCACGCTCGGACACGACACGTGCGGTGTTTCACTCCCTACACCGATTTCTTCAACCCACAACCCGCGTTCGGCGAGCCAGCGTCCTATTGCGCAACGGCGGTGGCCCGCGGCTGAGGATCTGAAACAATTCCGAGGCCGGGAACCGCCACTTGTTGATCCCCGGTCATCGGATAGGGCCAACAAGGGAGTTGATGCCATGTCGCGCGCGTTCTCTGTGAGCCGACGGATGAAGTGGACGGGCGCTGCCCTCGCGGCAGTCGCCGCGGTCACGGTACTGGTCGGGCCGCCCGATTCGGACGCCACGGCCGCCTCTCGCGACTTCTTCCCCGTCCCGGATGCAGCTCTTGTCCGCTCTCTCGGCGACGTCGGCCACGGAACATGCGCACCGCCGCCCGGGTGGCAGGCATGCCAGGGTGACAGCACGCCGGTCGAAGGGCCCAGCGGGCTCGGCTCCATTTTCGGTGAATACCCGATGTCGGTCCCGGGACTGGGGGTGCCGGTCGGCGGTGTAGGCGCCGGTTCGTTCATGATCAATCAGGACGGCACTTTCGGCCCATGGAACTTCGGAGGGTCACAGGGCAGCACCTGGGAGACGCGGATTCTGCCCCAGGCCGCCTTCCACCTGCGCGAGCAGTTCGGGTCCGGTCCGGCGACGGTCAAGACACTGGCCACTGATGGACCGGCCAACTCCGGCGTGAATGGACCTGTCTCGGCCCGGTCGTGGGGGTCACCCCTGCCTGCATGGAACGCGCTTCAGCCGGGCGACGGGAGCACTGCTGCTCTATATCCTTTCGGCTGGGAGAGCTTCTCCCCGTTCAAGACCGACGTATCCCTGCGTTACTTCTCGCCCATCGTCGCCGGTGAGGATCGACGGACGTCGCTCCCGCTCGTCTACTTCGACGTGCGCATCGCGAACCACACCGCCTCCAACGCCAACGTATCCGTCATGTTCACCATGCCCAATGCGCCGGACCATGTCGCGGGAACGAAGGGCGACCCGAGTTCGCCCGACGGGCCGGCGTCCGTCCGCGCCGGCTACACGAGCGTTTTCCGCAACACCAACGGCGTTCAGGCCGTCACGCTGGGTGCCGGCGACCCCCTGAATACGCCCGATGCCGCTGACTCCGAGTGGACGATCGCGGCAAAGCCGGGTCCTGGCCAGAAGGTGAGCTACACCACCTCGTGGAACGCCGCGGGCGACGGCTCGGACGTGTACGCCCCCTTCAGCTCGAGCGGTTCGCTTCCCGACAGTGCGCTCGATACGTCAGATTCTGCCGGCGCAATCAGTGTGTCGGCGAAGCTGCAGCCAGGACAGACAACGGTCGTGCCCTTCGCCCTGGCCTGGGACTTCCCGCAGGTCGGCTACGACAACAACCAGACAGTATGGATGCGCCGATACACGGACTTCTACGGTGCTCAGGAGACGGCGAGCAACGACTACATCGCGGGCAGCTATCCGGGAAAGCAGAGCTACAACATTGCCTCGGATGCCCTCCTTGCGCACGACGCAAACCTGGCGGCGGTCCAGAACTGGTGGAATCCGATCGCCGACAATGCTGCCTACCCGGCGGTGTTGAGGATGGCGGCCCTCAACCAGCTGTCGCAACTGGTTTTCAGCAACTCGTTCTGGGAAGGAGGGTTGGCGGCGAACTCCGTGATCCCGACCGGTTACAGCTCATCCGGCCCGGGAAACCATCTCGATGCATCCAGACCCGGATCGCATCTGTTCGGCGTGATGGACGGCGCGGGCGGCGGAGTCGCAAACGAAGGCTGGACCGACAACATCGAGACGCATGGGTACACGGGCTACTTCAAACTCTTCCCGAACCTCATGGGCGACTATCTTCAGGCACAAGCTGAGGCGTCGGCGCTGACACCGCACCAGAACACAGTGAACTCGCTGTACTCGACCTCGCCGGACCCGTTCATCATCATCGCGACGGGATCATCCAACCCGGTGATACAGGACGGCTCCGCCGCCGCGAGCCCCGGGCAGACCCAGTTCTTGGATGCCCCGATGAACGTCGTCTTCGAGTGGTACGACTACTACAAGGCCACTGGTGACACCGCATTCCTCCGGAATGTGTACCCCGGCATCAAGCGCGATATCGCCTATGTTCAGGGCACCATTCCAGCTGGGACGTACCTTCCCGACGACGCGCCGGCTTTCGCGAATGTCTTCGACACGGTGCCGCAGGGGAGTGTGGGTGTCTACGATTCCGAGCTCTACCTGCTCTCGCTGGAGATCGGCATCGCGGCCGGCACCGAGGCCGGAGACGACCCCGCGTACGTCGCCGAACTGCAGCAGGACCTGACGAATGCGAAGTCCCAGTTCGAGCTCACGCTCTGGAACCCTGTCCAGCAGTACTACCGCTTCGACCTGGCCAGCGTTCACGGAGACGCGGCATTCAACGACACCTTCTTCGCCCAGCACCTCGCCGAGTCGGTCGGATTGCCCGATCTCGTCGACCAGAGCCGGCACCAAGCGCAACTGACGACGACGTTCCCTTTCTGGCAGCGGCAGACCGCGAGCGGCCAAGCCACCGGATCACCGATGCTCGTCGAGCCCGGAGACATCGATGCTGCTTCCGACGGGTACTACCCGCCTGAAGTCTCCTGGGTCTGGCCGGGAACTGACTTCAGCCAGGCTGCCGACTACATCTCAACGGGTAGACGGTACGACCGGCCCGACCTGCAGGCCGACGGGATTCAGATAGCCTCCGCAGCGGCGACGCAGCTTTGGCTGGACGCCGATAACGGCTTTCAGTTCGATCCACCCTGCGGGTATGGGGACACCGATCCGAGCTACTATGCCTACCCTGCTTACTCGATGGCGATGTCGATCTGGAGCGTGCTCGATGCCGTGCAGCCCGTTGCTCAGGCGGCGATCGGTTAGGTCGAGCGCTCGAGCTGTTGCACGTCCCAGTAGACGCATTCGACGAGCGAGTGCGCCGGGCACGCGGGAGCACCAGACGGGTCGGGCGCGGCGATGCGGTCGAACTCACCGCGCGCCTTGTCGAGCAGGCTGGTGAACTCGGCTTCGCTCACCATGCACTGGTCGGCCGTCAGCCACTCGCGAAGCAGGGTCTCGACGTCCTGGTGATAGACCCGGGAGTCGGCCCAGACGCGTTGGACGATGCCTGCGATCTGGTCCTCGCGCGGCGCCGGCTCTGCCCCATCCATCACCGGGAAGTGCTGCGGAGGCTTGGGCTTCTTCGCTTTCATCGGTGTACCACCTGCCTTTTCGGGCCGCTTCGGCCCCTGCTCCAGGATGCACCTGATCGTTGAGGTCGCGGTACTCCCGGCCGAGGACGTTCACCGGATCTCGTAGGTGCCGTCGAGCCGGGCGCGGGCGATGACGTGTCCAGCAATCGCCTCGAGGGTCTGATCGAGTGTGAACCTGGCCGGAAGGCCGACAGGCTCGTCGAGCGCGAAGAGCTGGAACACGTACGAGTGGGGTCCGTGCGATCGGATGGGCAGCGGCCCGGAGTAGCCGCGGTGGCCGAGGACGCCTGTGCCATGGCGGAGTCCGTGGACTGGGCTGGGGTGGGCGAGCGCGTTCTCGGCGAGGCTGCCCAGCTCGGGGGCGATTCCCACGGTCAACGCGTGCGTCGCCGGCCGCTTCATCGGCACGTCGGGGTCTTGGACGACGAGGACGAGCTCGCGGGTGGCCTCCAGCGGGGGAGACCAGGACAGCGGGGGAGAGACGTTCGGCCCACGGATGCGACCCCTGTGCCGCGGAGGAATGGGTTCGCCGTGCTCGAAGGCCGGGCTGGTGAGTGTGAAGGTCTCCGGGGCTTGGAGGTCGGGCCGTGCCCAGGCGAGGGTGTGATGGCCCGCGCGCCGGTTGCGGAGGAGGACGCCGAGAGGGTTTGCGGGCATGGTGGTCAGTCGCTTTCTCGTGCGCGTTTCGGGGTGCGCAGGCTCCGGTCGAGGACCGACAGCGCAACGGTGACGATGCTCAGGCCGATCATGATGGCGGCGATCAGGTGCAGCCCGGGGTCGTCGACGCGCGTGTGGAAGACGATGCCGGTGATCGCGGAGGAGGCGACGGAGCCGACATAGCCGAACGTGCGGAACAGGCCCGATGCGACGCCCAGCTGCTCGGGCGGCGACTGCAGGTAGAGGGCGAGCTGGTTGCCGCTGGCGGCGGTGCCGAGAGCGACGCCGAAGGCGAGCGTGATCAGAATGATCCAGACGATGCCCGCGCCCGAGGTCAGGAACAGCACCCCGCCCGCGCCGGCGAGGCTGGCGATCCCTGCGGCGATGATCGGGCCGCGGACCAGGTTCCTGCGTGAAATCGGGAACACCACGATTCCCGACACGACGCTCATCGGCAGCAGCAGCAGCCCGGCGGCGAGGGTGGACATCCCACGAGCGGCCTCCAGCCATTGCGTGATCCCGTACAGCACGACATACACGCACACCGACACCAGCGCGTAGCGCAGATAGGTGCGGGTCAGAGCGGCGTTGCGCACGAGCAGGCGCACATCGAGGAAGGGCGATACCGCGCGCAGCTCCCACATGACCAGCCCGGCGAACAGGATGACGGCCGCGGCGAGCATGAGCCAGTTCGGGCTCGGCAGAGTGAACAAGAACACCAGCAGGGCGACCATGCCCAGCGCGAACCCGGCGATTCCGGCGGGGTCGATGTCCCACAGGACCTGGCGAGTGCTCCGATGCGCCTGCTCCGACGCATCCCGGGGAATCCAGATCAGCGCGGCAGCGAGCGCGATCAACGCCACGGGAACGTTGACGAGGAACACCCACCGCCACCCGGCGGCTGCGACCAGCACTCCACCGAGCGGCAGGCCGAGCGACGCGGTCGCGATGCCCGCGATCTGCAGGCCGCCCAGTACGCCTCCCGGTGGTTTCTGCATCCCGGCATCGGCTGCCCGCCTGCGGATGAGCATCATCGCGGTCGGATAGGCGCACGAGGTGCCCAGACCGATGAAAACGCGGGCCACCAGCAGCATCCCGATCCCCTGGGCGATGCCGCCGAGGACACCGCCGAGGAGTACCAGCACGATTCCCGTGAGGAACACCCGCCGGGCTCCGAAGACCTCCGCCACTTTGCCGGCGGTCGGCTGAGCGACAGCGCTGGTGAGGTAGAGAGCGGTCACCAGCGTTGCGGTCTGCCCGACGTTCACGTGCAGACCCGTTGCGATGGGGATGAGCGCGGTGGCTATCATCGAGCTGTTGACCGGATTGAGCGCGGACCCGACGAACAAAGGTGTGGTGAACCGCCACGAGAACGGCCGGCCGTTCGAGCCCGTGCGCGGTGCGGCGGTGGAGGGAGAAGTCATGAACGCTCCAAGGGGAGGGAGACGGCGCATCGATTAGGTAACCTAAGCACGCGATCATTAGGTACACTAAGCACTTGTGGGAGAGAACGCAAATACGACGACCGTCGGTCAGGGCACCGCCCAGCCGCTCCCGCTCGGCGCCCAGGTGCGGGCGTCGGTCGGGCGCCTGTATCGTCGCTTCCGCACCGAGAGGCCGCCGGGCGTTCTCGGAGACGCGGCGTTCGATGTCCTCAGCCTCTTGCAGAAGAACGGGGCGCAATCGCTGACAGAACTCAGCGACTACGCCGGCATCGCCCCGGCATCCATGAGTCAGAGCGTGAACCGGCTGACGTCGGCGGGGTACGCCGTGCGCACCCGCGATGAGCAGGACCGGAGGAGAGTCCTGTTCGCAGCCACGCCCGAGGGGATGGCGCTCGCACAGGAGACGCGCGCGCAGCGCAACGCCTGGCTCGACGGCAAGCTCGGCGCGCTTAGCGCTGACGACCAGGCGACGATCGCCCGGGCGTGCGAACTGCTCGACGCGATCGTGCGGTCATAGCGGGCGTTTCCCGGCGTGGTTGGATGACGGCCGCCGCATCGTGGGCGGTTCGGGTTCAGGCTGCGTACTGCTTCTTGAGGCGCTTGCTCATCTCCGTGTTGTGGAACGCCGAGATGAGCCACCCGCCGTCGCGGCGGACGAGAACGAAAGTCTGGAACTTGTCGTAGTCGATGGTCTTTGTCCCGATGCCTCCGACGGTGAGGAGGACGACGGTGTCATTGTCAAGCTGGCGGGTCTCGATCGCCTTCACGATGAGCTTGGTGCCTTTCTGCCACTTGGTGAAGACGTCGTGGTGGGTCTCGCGGATCTGCTCACGACCCACCTGCAGCTCCCCCATGAAGATCACGTAGGTCGCGTCCTGGGTGAACAGCTGTGAGTAGGCGTCGGCATCGCCAGCGTCCCAAGCCTGCCGGAACCGCACCAGGACCTCTTCAGGAGTGGTGGCGTTGATGGTCATGAGGTGCGTCCTTTTGGTCGAAGGGATGGGATGTCATCACCATAACGCTATTGACTAGCAAACAGCAATCAGTAGCGTTTGTGAGTCATGTCGCTAAGCTGAAGAGCGTGTCGCAACCGACGAGCCTGCGAGAGCGCAAGAAGCAACAGAGTCGCCGTTCCATTCACGACGCGGCGGTTCGGCTGTTCCTTGAGCGCGGCTTCGAGCAGGTCACGGTCGCCGACGTCGCCGCAGCGGCGGACATCGCCGTCACCACCCTCTTCCGCTACTTCCCCGAGGGTAAGGATGCCCTCGTCTTCGCCTGGGAAGAGAGCCGATCCGACGCGCTGGCCAAGGCCATCTACGAGCGCTCGAACGGCACCGACGTGCTTCAAGCGATCGAGGACTTCATCCGCTCGCGCGGACCGTTCGGCCCACATCCAGAGGAGCAGCTGCAGCGCCTTATCGCCACCACACCGGCTCTGCGAGACCGCGCCCGGCGCAAGTGGACCGACTGCGAGGAGAGGCTCGCAGAAGTTCTCTCGGACGAACTCAACCGTCCCGCCGACGCCAACCTGCGAGCTCTCGCCCGATACATCCTCGAAGCGCCCGATGTCGCCGCGCAAGACGCTCGGCCTGCTGGCGCCATCGCCGCGATCTTCGAACGCCTCCGCACCGGATGGCAACTTCCGCACGGCCGCCCCGAACGATAGAGCCTAAACTCGGGCTTCCGGCGACGATCTGATCGAGGTGGGTCGGCGATGCCCCTGAACCCGCTCGAGGGTGTGATGTCGCGGGCCCTGTGGCGAGCCCCGCACCGTACGCGGCTTGGTGGCCGGCACAATACCGAGGCGCCTATTTGGACATTTCCCCTATCCGTTCTACCCGTTGCGCGTGTTAGTTTCTGGTTCTGGTCAGTCATTACGAACAGGGAAGTTCCTATGCATACAGCCGCCACACCCTTGGTGCGTCCGTTCCCCTCGCCGGACGCGCCTGCTGACATCCGCGAGCGCTTTCTGAGTCGCGAGACGGACGACCTTTCGGCTCTTCGCCCCGTTGTGGCGCGTTCGTGGTGGCGCAGCCGCGCTGCGGGTATCGATGGCAGCGACGATCGCGGATTCATCGATGAAGGCCACGTGGATGAGCGCACGCTGGGCATCTCCGAGCGTCATCTGCGCGAGCTCGACGCGGTCGCCGAAGACATCGGGGGATATGTCAGCCTCACCTCGCCGAGCGGATCGCTGGTGAAGCCGCCGTTCCTGCGTGATGACTTCGATTTCCCGGCCGGGTATTCGCTCCTGGAGAGCAGCTGCGGAAGCAGTGGTGAGGGAATCGCGCTCGAGGAGGGCCGGGCCGTCTGGCTCTCGCCGGAGGAGCACTTCCGCGAAGACATGCGCGGCAACTGGTGCTTCGCATCCCTGGTGCGCGACCCCTTCCACGAGCGCGTGCGGGCGGTCGTCGGACTGACATTGCCGTCCGCGCGGGTGCGCGGGCTGGATCCGTCATCCACGCTCCTCATGCTCGAGGGGGTCACCGCGCGCATCGAGCGCGAGATCGAGAACGGCATGTCGTCCCGCGAGCGCGTTCTGCTCAAGGAGTACATGATGGTTTCGCGACGGCGCAGCAAAGCCGCGGTCGTCGCGACCAACGGCAAGCACTCGTTCATGAACGGAATCGCGACGTCTCAGCTGGACGGCGCCGACCTCTCGATCGTCACGGGCTATGCCAAGAGCGTGATGTCTTCCGGCCGGTCGGTGAGCTTCGAGTCCATGCTCTCGGGACTCGGCCCGTCCGTCGTCGAGATCACCGCCGTCGAACTCGGCGGGTCGGGCTTCGGCGCGGTCGCTGTCGTTCGGCCACGCGTCGGTTCGCAGCAGGCCGGACTCGACACCGCGGCAACGATCAGTGTGCTCGCACCCGCTCGGACGGATCCCCTGACCGAACGACTCCACGGGCAGAGCATCGCCTTCCAGCGGACTCTGTCGTCGGCGCGAATCGCCATGGACGGCGATCGATCCGTCCTCATCGTGGGCGAGCCCGGCTCCGGGAAGCAGCGCGTCGGCGACGTCATCGCTTCCGCCCGACCGTCGGTGGTCCGGATCGAGGGCCGCGATCCTGCGGCGGGCGCGCGGATGGAGGAGGCGCGGCACGCTGTCGCCGCGCGGCCTCCGCAGACGTTCGTCCTGGTGCACGCGGACGAGCTTTCGCCTGTCGACGCGCGGGATGTCGCTGCCCAGGTCCGGATCGGGAAGTGCAGCGTCATCCTCACCGCAGACAGTGTGACGGAGGGTGTCCGTGCGATCGCGGATGCGAGCGGTGCCCTCGAGATACGCGTGGCCTCTCTTCGCCGCCGGCGCGAGGACATCCCTCTCCTCGCTTCGGCGATCGCGGCCGAGATCGGCACGCGGCGCCTGTCACGCCGGATGGTCGCCGCCCTCACCAAGGCCGACTGGCCCGGCAACGTGTCACAGCTGCATCAGATCGTGTCCGACGCCGCGAAGCAGGCGGAGGGTATCGAAATCGAGGAGCACGACCTCCCCGCCGGCTTCCATCACCTCCTCACAGGTGGACGGCTGTCGCGCCTCGAGGACGCAGAGCTCGCCGAGATCCGCGGCGCACTTCGCGAGGCGGCCGGCAATCGTCGCCTCGCCGCCGAGTCCCTCGAAATCGGACGCTCGACCCTGTATCGGCGGATGGACTACTTCCGCAGTCGCGGCTTCGACCTCTGACTTCTGGTCACGGGTGGCTCGGGCTCCGAGCCTCTCTTCCGTGCGCCCGGAATCCGGCGCCGAGTGTATCGATCTGAGACGAAACGTGTCTCCCGCGCGCTGTTTGAATCGACTGGTTCCCGTGGATCAGGACTAGGACAGGACGGCACGAATGAGCGGCGCGACGCAGGGCACCATTCTGGTGGCTCCCCACCACTTTCCCGACTTGAACCGTGAGCAGGCGCTCGCGGAAGAACTCGGCTACGAGTTGGTCGCAGCGGCCGACGCCGATGCTTTCCGCGCAGGGCTGCCGGAGGCTTCGGTCGTGATGGTCACTCCATATGCACGGCTCACGGCCGACGACTACCCGGCCATGCCGAAGACGCGAGCGGTGATCCGCTACGGCATGGGCTACGACAACATCGACGTGGATGCGGCCGCCAAGGCGGGAATCCCGGTCGCGATCGTGCCCGGTACGGCGTCGGAGGTGGTCGCCTCGCACGCGTTCGCGATGGGGCTGGCTCTGGTTCGCCGGCTTCCTGCCGGCGACGCGGCGATCCGTGAGAACGGCTGGGCCGGCATCATCGGCTACGACACTCCAGTGCTTTCGGACCTGCGGATCGGTGTGCTCGGTCTGGGGCGAATCGGACAGCACGTGGCGCGGATGTGGTCGGCGGTCGGCGCACAGGTGAGCGGCTACGATCCCTTCATCTCGGACGTCCCCGTCGCGACCGCCACCCTGGACAGCGTCCTGGAGGAATCGGACGTCGTCTCGCTGCACCTCCCGCTCAATGAGGGGACGCAACATCTCATCTCCGCCGACGCCCTGAGCAGGATGCGCCAGGGGGCCGTCGTCGTGAATGTTTCGCGCGGCGGCCTGATCGACGAGGAAGCGCTCGCCCGTGCGCTCGCTTCGGGCCGGATCGGGGGCGCAGGAATCGACACGTTCTCACAGGAGCCCTTGCCGCCGGAGCATCCGCTGCGCTCGACTCCGAACACGATCCTCACCCCGCACATCGCCTGGCGATCCAATCGTTCCACGGGCGCCCTGCAGGAGGGCGCGGTCGAACGTGCGCGGCTCGCTCTCACCGGGCAGCCCCTCACCGATGTCGTGAACTGAGAAGGCGGGTGGAAGACATGACGACGAGCAGCGCATCAAGCGACTTCCTCGAAGAGGAGATCGTGGAGGACCCGCATCTCCGCCGTGGACCGCGCGGTTACCCCCTCCTGCCGGGCGGATACGGCCGTTCGACCTACTACACCGGTCAGCCCAGCCCGTACGCCGTACGCGGGGCGGGATATCGCGTCTGGGACGACCGAGGCCTCGAACTGATCGACGCGAACAACAACTTCACCTCGCTCATCCACGGGAACGCGCATCCGGAGATCACCGAGGCGGCGAAGACCGCTCTGTCGGCCGGAGCGAGTTGGGGCATCCCGAATCTCTACGAGTGGGAACTCGCCGACCTCCTTCTGCAGCGGCTCCCGGAATTGGATCAGGTGCGCTTCACCAACTCGGGCACCGAGGCGGTCATGGCGGCTATCCGCATCGCGCGGGCCGCGACCGGTCGCGATCGCATCGTCGTCACGCAGGGCGGATACCACGGCACGTCGGATGTCGCCCTCGCCGCCGGCGGCCCCGCGTACACCCGCGGAGTGCCGGAGGGCGTCACGCGCGACGTCACGCCGGTCCCCCTCAACGATGTCGAAGCGCTGCGGAGGGCGATCGAGGCGGGTCCCGGCCAGTACGCGGCGATCATCCTCGACCTGCTCCCGAATCGCGCTGGACTGCTCCGGATAACGAACGAGTTCGTGACTACTGCCCGGGAACTGGCTACCAGGCACGGGATCGTCCTCATCATCGATGAGGTCATCAGCATGCGACTCGGCCTCCACGGGCTGAGCGGGGAGTACGGCATCGTCCCGGATCTGCTCACGACGGGAAAGACGATCGGAGGAGGATTTCCGGTCGGTGCCATCGTCGGGATCGCCGACCTGATGTCGGAGGTCGACCCGACCCGTGCGGGCAGCCTTCCTCATGGGGGAACGTTCTCCGGCAACCCGGTCAGCATGGCGGCGGGTGCGGCGGCGCTGCGTCTCTACCCGGAGTCGGAGATCACGCGACTGAACACGCTCGGCGACGTCGCCCGGTCCGCCATCCAGGATCAGCTGGAAGGCAGCGGCTGGGAGATTCGCGGGTGGGGGTCCCTGCTCCGAGCGGTGCCTGCGGGGAGTCAGAAGGTGCCGGAGGCGCTCCAGTACAAGCTCTGGTGGGAGTCCTATCGCCGCGGCTTGCTCGGTTCGCCCGCGAATCTGCTTTCGCTTTCCACCCCGATGAACAACGCGGTCGTCGCCGAGATCGTCAGCCGGCTGACGGACGCGGTGTGGGCGGTTGCGGGCGACCAGGGTTCGAGGCAGAACTGATGCGCCTCGTCTCGTATCTTCATCGTGGGTCCGCCCGGGGCGGCGTGGTCGTCAACGATTCGGTCGTGGACCTGGAGCGCTTTCTCGCAGTCGCGGGAGAGGTCCCGACCGTCTCGGTGCGGGAGTTCCTGGCGGCGCATGCCGATGCGATCGTTCCTCTCTCTGACGAAGCGAAGCGTCTGGCCGAACTACGTCCGGAGATCCGAGCCGGCTCCCTGGCCGAACTGCAGCTGCTCGGGCCGGTGCCCGACCCGGCGAAAGTGGTGTGCGTCGGACTGAACTACCGGGATCACGTTGCAGAGACGGGTCGCGCGCTGCCGCAATACCCCGACCTGTTCGTGAAGTTCGCGTCGACCCTGATCGGACCCCAGGACGAGATCCGGGGCGTCGCCGTGAGTGAGAACCTCGATTTCGAGGGGGAGGTGGCCGTCGTCATCGGGCGCACGACCTACCGGGTCGCCGAGGCGGAGGCACTGTCGCATGTCGCCGGCCTGGCGCCGCTCAACGACATCTCCGCTCGTGATCTCCAGTACCGCGGCACGCAGTGGACGGCCGGGAAGGCCGTCGACGGCTCGACTCCGTGGGGGCCGGCGCTCGTCACTCTCGACGAAGTCGGCGACCCGCAGACGCTCGAGATCCGAACGCGCGTCAACGGAGTCGAGATGCAGCACTCCAACACCCGGCACCAGATCTTCACGATCGCGAAAATCGTGTCGTACCTCTCGACTTTCCTTTCCCTTGAACCGGGCGACGTGATCGCGACCGGGACTCCCCAAGGAATCGGCGCCAAACGCACACCACCGGTGTGGCTCGCCGCCGGCGATGTCGTCGAAGTCGATGTCGACCGGGTGGGCCTCCTCAGAAACAGCGTCGCGGCGCTCTGACCGCTTTTCACACAGATATGGAAGACAAATGACTGACGTTCACTCGGGCCATGCTCACGAGCGATACCGGATCGCCGTGGATACCGGCGGAACTTTCACGGATGTCGTAGTGGGCTCCGGTCGCGGCGAGATGGCGGTCGGCAAAGCGCTGACGGACTACGACCGGGTCTTCCAGGGCTTCCAGGCCGCCGTGCACCGTGCCGCAGAGTCGGTCGGCTGGGACGGCGCGGCCGTCCTCCGCAATGCGGACGTGATCGTGTACGGCACGACACACGCGACGAACGCCGTTCTCACGGGCAAGGTCGCGAACACCGCGCTTCTCGTCACTGAGGGCTTCGCCGACACGTTGTTGCTCCGCGAGGGCGGGCGCCGGGATGCATTCGATTCGAAGGCCGCGTATCCCGGCCCCTACATTCCTCGTCGACTGACCTTCGAGATCCAGGAGCGCATCTCCTCCGAGGGCGAGGTGCTCACACCACTCGACGAGGGTCAGGTGCGCGAGGTGCTCACCCGGCTCAGGGACGACCGTGTGGAAGCGGTCGCCGTCTCCTTCCTCTGGTCGATCATCAACGACACGCACGAGGTGAGACTCGGCGAACTCATCGAAGAGATCCTCCCCGGCGTGCCGTACACGCTTTCGAACCGGGCGAATCCGACGATCCGCGAGTACCGCCGCTCGTCGGCCGCCTCGATCGACGCGTCGCTGAAGCCGCTCATGGCCGACCACCTGGGCAACCTGCGCTCCGACCTGTTCGACAACGGCTTCGCCGGCGACCTCCTCGTGGTGACCTCGGAGGGCGCCGTACTCGACGTGTCCGATGTGCTCGATCGTCCTGTGCTGCTTCTCAACTCGGGGCCGTCGATGGCGCCGCTCGTCGGCGCTGCGGCCGCGCCGGATCGCGAGACCGTCGTGGTCTGCGACATGGGCGGCACGACGTTCGATGTGTCGCTTGTCGAGAAGGGCGTCGTGCGCCACACCCGCGAAGCCTGGCTCGGCGAGCCGTTCGTGGGCCACCTCACGGGGCTGTCGTCCGTCGCGGTGTCGAGTATCGGTGCGGGCGGCGGCAGCATCGCCTGGATCGACGGTGGGGGCCTGCTGCGGGTCGGCCCGCAAAGCGCGCGGAGCACACCCGGTCCTGCGGCGTATGGGCGCGGCGGGCTGGAGCCGACGGTGACGGATGCGTGCGTGGTGCTCGGATATCTGGATGCGACCGGATTCGAGGGCGGGTTCGTCCTCGACCGTGACGCGGCTGTCGAAGCCATCGACTCCCGCATCTGCGGGCCCCTCGACATGAGCGTCGAACAGGCGGCTCAGGCGATCCTCCACGTCTCCGCCAACCATATGGCGACAGCCATCCGCCATGCCTCGCTCGAGCAGGGAGTCGACCCGCGCGGCGCCCTCATCGTGGCGGGAGGCGGCGCGGGCGCCATGGTGGCCGCGGCGATCGGAGGCCTTCTCGAGACCGATACGGTACTCATCCCGGCCACCGCGGGTGTTCTGGCCGCCTATGGTGCGCACCGAGCCCCCATCGCGACCGAATTCCTGTCTCCGCTGCACAACGACACGCTCGCGTTCGATCCGCTCAGCGCCACGCGTGCGGTCACCGAGCTGAAAGCCAAGGCGGCAGACTTCGCCGCACGTTTCGACGGCGTGGGCGGGGAGCCCGAGTTCACGTACTTCGTGGATGCGCGGTATCCGGGCCAGGCGTGGGATCTGCGCGTGCGCCTGGTCGGGCCGCCGGACACCGAGGGGAACGCGGCGGAGGTGATCGCCACCGCTTTCCACGAGGAGCACGATCGCCGGAACGGGACCCACGACCCACGGAGCCGGGTGGAGATCATCAGCTGGGGCGTGCGGGTCGAAGTCTCGCGCCCGGAGAATCTGAACATCCAGGTCGCGTCCGGCGGATCCGCCGAATCGCATCGAACGGATCAGATCATCTTCGATGGTGTGAGCCATGCGACCCCGCGCTTCCGGGGTGTCACTCTGGGGCCGGGCGACTCCCTCGCCGGGCCGGTGGTCATCGATCAGCCGACGACCACGATCGTCGTCCCACCCGAATGGCACGCCACACTCGACGATCGTTCCAACATCTACCTGACCCGCAAGGAGGCGTGACGTGTCACGCGATTTCGACCCCGTCAAGCTCTCTGTTCTGGCGAACGCCTTCGACGGCGTGGTCCGGGAGATGACCAGCGGACTACTGCGTTCCGCGCGATCGTCGGTGATCAACACGGCCCGTGATTTCTCGTGCGCTGTGCTGACCGCCGACAATCAGCTACTGGCCGCGGCCGAGGGCGTGCCGGTGCATGTCTTCGGTGCAGGACCGCTCGGCGAAGACATGGTCGCGCTGCACGATGACATTCGTGAGGGCGACGCTTTCCTCCACAACGACCCGTACCTGGGCAACTCTCACGCTGCCGACCATGTGATCCTCGTGCCGATCTTCATCGAGGGCCGGCACCTGTTCACAGCGGTGACGAAGGCCCACCAGGCGGATTGCGGCAACTCACTGCCGACGACGTTCTTCGCGACGGCACGAGATGTCTATGAAGAGGGCGCGCTGATCTTCCCCTGTGTCCGGATTCAGCGCGACTACACCGACCTGGACGACATCATCCGGATGTGCCGGGCGCGTATCCGTGTTCCCGACCAGTGGTACGGCGACTATCTGGCGTCGGTGGGCGCATCCCGCATCGCCGAGCGTCGTGTCCAGGAACTCGCCGCCAAGTTCGGCGCCGACACCCTGGTCGAGTTCGTCGACGCCTGGTTCGACTACTCGGAGCGTCTCGCGGTCAGCGCGATCGAGAGACTGCCGGAGTACGTGATGACCGGCAATTCGACGCACGATCCGTTCCCGGGCACCGGACCGGACGGCGTCCCGTTGCAGGCCACGATCAGTGTCAAGCCGGCAGAGGGCCGGGTGACGATCGACCTCCGGGACAACCCGGACAACCTGCCGAACGGGCTCAACCTCACGCGCGCGACGGCGACGGGGGCTGCGCTTGCGGGAATCCTCGCCGGCCTGCCCGAGAGCCTCCCGAGCAACGCCGGCACCTTCCGGCGCGTGGAGGTGCTCCTGCGCGACGGCTGCGCGGTCGGAGTACCCAAGCATCCCTATTCGTGCTCGTCGGGAACGACCAACCTCGCGGACCGTGTGGTGAACATCGTCCAGGCGGCGTTCGCCGGAATCGCGGACGGATACGGCACCGCGGAGGGAGCCGCAGGACAGGCCCCGGCGAAGTCGGTCATCTCCGGCATCGACGAGCGCAACGGCAATGCCTACGTCAACCAGATCCTGGTCGGGGGAGTGGGAGGCCCGGCCACCCCGTACGTCGACGGCTGGCCGACCTACCAACGGCCGGTGTGCGGCGCGCTGCTGTATCACGACAGCGTCGAAGTCGACGAGCAGCGCTATCCGATTCTCATCCACGAGCGTGTGCTCATCGCCGACTCCGGTGGCGCCGGACGTCAGCGCGGTGGCCTGGGGACGCGCGTGACCATCGAGGCCCGGGACGACGGTCTCACTCTCACGTATGGGCTGGAAGGCAAGTTCAACCCGCCGCAGGGTGTGCGCGGCGGCGCCAGCGGCTCGGTGCCGGAAGCCTGGGTCGAGACCGCGGACGGGACGCGCAAGGAGATCCCGGTCGTCGGCCGATTCGACATGTCGCGCGGCGAACGAGTCGTTTCGATCGCTCCGGGCGGTGGCGGCTACGGCGACCCGCTCGAACGCAGCGTCGACGCGGTGCTCGACGACCTGCGAGAAGGGCGCATCACCTCCGAGTCGGCGCGAAGCACCTATGGTGTCGTCGTCAGCGAAGGCGTAGTCGATGACGCCGCCACTGCGGCTGCCCGGAGGACGGAGCAGACGCCGTGACCGCGAGCGATTCGTCGCCTGCGTTACGCTCTTTCCCATCGAGAGGGGGACGACCGGACTGGTGACCTCCGGACGAGATTTCCTGACCATCGCGGATCTTCTCGCGATGCCGCAACTCGCGCTGCAACTGGTGGCCGGCGAGGGCGGGTTGCAGAACGCCGTCCTGTGGACGCACACGTCCGAGCTCGTCGATCCGGGGCCGTGGCTCGAGGGCGGCGAACTGCTCATCGTCAACGGCTTCGGCATCCCGGAGGACAGCGCCGCGCAGGTGGCGTATCTGGATGGCCTCGCCCAGCATCGCCTCGCCGGCATCGTGATCAGCGTCCGCGCGCCGGAACTGTCCGCCGAGATGCTCGAGGAAGCCGATCGGCTGTCCTTCCCCGTGTTGCGGATCCCCCGTCAGATCCCGTTCATCGAGTTGTCGTACCTCGTCGCCAACGCCAGCGATCGCTCGGCGCGGAGCCGGCTCGCGCGACACTTGCAGATCTTCGAGACCCTGCAGTTGCGGAACAGTCGCGACGGCGACACCGTCGCCATCTACTCCGAGCTCGAACGGCTTTCGGGGTACCGCCTGGCCGTGGTCTCACCGACCGGCCGGCCGCTCCTCCCGGAATGGTCGTGGGTGCCCGCGCCCGGGACCTTCGAGGGGCTGGCGAACGGGAGCAGCGATCTGCGGGTGATCGATGGCGGCTTCGTCGTCCCTCTGCTCGTGGGGGATCGGGTGACCGCCTATCTCATCGGACAGGAGCACCCCGGGGCGACGCCCGGCGGTCTCGCGGCGCTGCAGCACGTTGCGACCCTGGCCGCACTGGATGCGATCGACGACCAGCGGCGGCGCGAAGCGATGCACCGGAAGGGAGGCGAGCTTCTCGCCGCACTGCTCGATGAGAGCGACGCCCCGTCCGACGGAGAGGACCGGCTGGCCGATTTCGGCCTCGTCAGCGCGCGAGGTCTGCGGGTGCTCGCCTTCGCCGACGGAACAGCCGACGTGGTGATGGAGACGGGAATACGGGACTGGCTCGTCGACCGCGACTTGCCGCACCTGCTGCTGAAGCAGGGTGTGCTCCTCGCCCTGGTCGACGCAGCCGAAAGCGACCTTCGAAGCCTCGCAATCGAGGTGGGCGTGCGGCTGGGTGCGAGTTCACGGTTCACCGACCTGTCCGAGCTCCCGTCGATGCGGCGACAAGCAACCTGGTCGCTCGGGCTGGCGATCGATTCGGTGGAGCCGGCAGCTTTCCTGGCGGAAGAAGAACTGGGATTCGCGCAGTGGCTCAACCCCGACGTGGAGACGATTCGGCAGCTGACCGTCCGAACGCTGCAGAGTCTGCTCGATCGCGACGGGGAGGATCAGGCGGACCTGCTGAACACACTCGTCGTGTACTTCCGTCATCAGGGCCGGGTGCGCCCAGCCGCTGCCGAGCTCTTCGTCCACGAGCACACGCTGAGCTATCGGCTCAAACGGATCGAGAAGCTCACCGGACGTGATCTGCGCAGTTATCGCGATGCCTTCGAACTGTGGCTCGCGGTGACGGCGTTGCCGCTGCTCGACGAGAGGGATCGAAACCGCTAAGGCCCGGGGTCGTATCAATTTGGCACACGCATGAGTTCGGCACCGCTGGGAGGCTGACGTCAGAGCACGATCCGTTCGGATCCATCATGCGTAAGGAGCAGTCATGAGCACTACCCTGACGGACGACACCAGCGCAAACGCTGACGTTTCAGAGCGTCGGATCCGACGTCGCACGGTCGCGCAAGCGGTGGTCGAGTACCTGCAGGTCCAGTACAGCGAGGTGGACGGCCGGCGTCGCCGCTTGATCCCCGGCATGTACGGGATCTTCGGGCACGGCAACTCCGTCGGTCTCGCTCAGGGCATCGACGAGTACGGCGTCGAGTTCCCCCATTACCAGGGCAAGAACGAGCAGAACATGGTGCACGCGGCCATCGGATATGCAAAGGCGACGAACCGTGCCGCGACTCTCGCCTGTACGGCCTCGGCCGGTCCCGGCTCGACCAACATGATCAGCGGGGCATCGACGGCGACGACGAACCGGCTTCCTGTCCTCTTGCTGCCGGCCGACATCATCAACACCCGCAAGGGCGACCCGGTTCTGCAGCAGATCGAGCACCCCGTCGAGCGCGATGTCTCAGCCAATGACGCCTTCCGCCCGGTCAGCCGCTACTTCGACCGGATCACGACGCCATCGCAGCTTCTCGTGACGTTGCCCGAGGCGATGCGCGTCCTGACGGACCCGGTCGAAACCGGAGCGGTCGTCGTGTGCCTGCCGCAGGACATCCAGGGCGACGCCTACGACTTCCCCGAGGAGTTCTTCACCCCGCGCGTGTGGCCGATCCGACGTCGTCCGGCGGCGCAGGAGGAGATCCGGGACGCGATCGAGATCATCCGGCGCGGCAAGCGCCCGCTGCTCATCGCCGGCGGCGGCGTTCGCTACTCCGATGCTGCCGCCGAGCTCGCGGACTTCAGCGACACCTTCGGCGTCCCCGTCGCGGAGACCTACGCCGGAAAGGGTGTCGGGCCGAAGACCGAACTTCTCCTCGGCGGCTTGGGTGTCGATGGAACCGTCGGGGCAGACGACATCGCGCGCAGCGCCGACTGTGTGATCACCGTCGGCTCGCGGCTGCAGGACTTCATCACAGCCTCCCACTCGCTGTTCCAGAATCCGGATGTCCAGTTCGTGCACCTGAACGTCAGCTCGTTCGATGCGCACAAGATGGGGTCGTATCCCGTTGTCGGCGATGCGAAGCTCTCTCTGTCCGCGCTGCACGAGGGCCTCGCAGAAGCCGGCTATCACAGCCACGAGGGATACGACGAGGAGATCGCCGACGCCCGCGCCAAGACTGCCCGTAACCTCGAACACGACCTCCAGGACTTCCCGGGCGAAGCGATGAGCCAAGCCCAGGTGATCAACGTCCTGAACGAGAACACGGATGCGGATGACGCGCTCGTGCTCGGTTCGGGCGGTGTGGTCGGCAATGTGCACAAGGCGTGGGACACGACGAACGGCACGACCGTTCTCTCCGAGTACGCCAACTCGTGCATGGGTCACGAGCTGCCGGCCGGCCTGGGCTACCGCCTCGCCACTCCCGGAGCTCCGGGTGATGTCTTCGTCCTCATCGGCGACGGCACCTACTACATGGCGCCGACCGAGCTGATCACAGCGGCGCAGGAGCACCAGAAGATCATCGTGGTCATCATCGACAACAGCGGCCATCAGTGCATCTGGCCGCTTCAGGTGGCGAAAGGCGGCGAGGGGCACGAGTTCGGGACGCAGCTGCGGGAACGCAGCTCCGTTTCCGGCAGGCTCGATGGCCCGGTGGTGCCGGTGGACATCGCGGCCAACGCGGCCAGCATGGGCGCCGCCGCCTGGTCGACGACCACCCTGGACCAGTTCCGCGCCGCCCTGAGCGAGGCGCGGGCGATCGAGGGACGCCCGGCCGTCGTCGTCGCCCACGTCGAGCCCTGGCGTTACCTCAGCGGAAACGGCACCTTCTGGGATGTCGGCGCCGCGATGACCTCGGAACGCCCCGAGACGCTCGAAGGCGCAGAGAGGCACCGGGCGGGCCGCGCGACACAGCGCTTCTACGGAGCCACTGTCGTCCCCGGTGACGATCTCTGAATCGCACATCGTCGAGAACTGAAGGAGGAGAAGCATGAGGACGTTCGCGGTAACGGATCCAGCGACCGATGAAGTGGTCGCCGAGTTCCCGCAATCCACCGATCGTGAGATCGAGGCGGCTGTGGATGCGGCGCATGCCACGTATTCCGGCTGGTCTCGCCGGACGGCCGTCGCCGAGCGCGCCGCGCTCGCAGAGCGGGTTTCCGAGCTCTTCATCGAGCGGAAGGAAGCGCTCGCCGCGATCATTCAGCGCGAAATGGGCAAGCCGATCCCACAGGGAATCGGCGAGGTCGAGTTCGCGGCGAAGATCTGCGCCGCGTTCGCGGCCCACGCCGAGGAGTGGCTCGCCGACGAGGCACTGTCGACCGACGACGGCCTGCGAAGCTTTCTCCGCTTCCAGGGCATCGGGACGATCCTCGGCGTGATGCCCTGGAACTACCCCTACTACCAGGTAGCGCGTTTTGCTGTCCCGAACCTCATCCTGGGCAACACGGTGATCGTGAAGCACGCCACGCAGTGCCCGGAGTCTGCGCTCGCGCTTCAACAGCTGTTCGCCGACGCCGGCTTCCCCGACGGGGCGTACGTCAACGTCTTCGCGAGCCACGATCAGGTCGGCACCATCATCGCGGACGATCGCATTCAGGGCGTCTCCCTCACCGGATCCGAAGCTGCAGGCGCCATCGTCGCCGAGAAGGCCGGCCGCGCGTTGAAGCGATGCGTTCTCGAGCTGGGCGGGTCCGATGCCTTCCTCGTGCTCGACACGACGGATCTCGACAACGCCGTGAAGCACGCCGTCGCCATGCGCATGGACAACACGGGCCAGAGTTGCAACGGTTCGAAGCGGATGGTCGTCATCGACGAGCTGTTCGACGAGTTCGCCCGGAAGTTCACCGCGGCGATCGGCGCGCAGTCCTATGAGGCGGGCGAATACGGACCGCTCTCCTCGACTGCCGCGACCAAGACCCTGACGGACCAGGTCCAGCGGGCACTCGACCAGGGTGCCACGCTCCTGGTCGGCGACAACACGCCCGACGGGAACGTGTACACGCCCGGGGTCCTCGGCAACATCAGCCCGGAGATGGATGTGTACAGCGAAGAGCTGTTCGGCCCGGTCGCGCAGCTGTATCGCGTGGGGAGCGACGAGGAGGCGATCGCTCTCGCGAACTCGTCCCCGTACGGCCTCGGCGCGGTCATCATCTGCGACGATCTCGAGCGCGCCGAGCGGGTGGGCAGCGCACTGGACGTGGGGATGATCTTCGTCAATGCCGGCGGTCTGGGCGGGCCCGACGTTCCGTTCGGCGGTGTCAAGAAGTCCGGCTACGGCCGCGAACTGGGCCGGGTCGGGATGCTCGAGTTCGCGAACAAGAAGCTGTTCCGCTTCGCGTCCTAGCCCGAACCCTCGAACGATTCAGGAGTACCGAACACGATGTCCGATCTTGAGAACCTCCCACTTCGCAGCGCCCATTGGTTCGGTCCGCACGATCTCACGGGTTTCATCCATCGCACGGCGATCCAGGCGGAGGGCTTCTCGAAGTTCGCGATCGAGAACCGGCCGGTCATCGGGATCGCCAACTCGTGGTCGGAACTCGTCAACTGCAACATCCACTTCAAGCTCCTCGCGGAGGCGGTGAAGCGGGGTGTGCTGATGGCCGGCGGCCTGCCTCTCGAGTTCCCCACGATCTCCCTCGGCGAGAGTCTGATGAAGCCGACCGCGATGGAGTTCCGCAACCTGATGGCGATGGACGTCGAGGAATCGATCCGTGCCTACCCGCTCGATGCGATCGTCCTGATCGGAGGCTGCGACAAGACGGTTCCCGCTCAGCTCATGGGCGCCGCGAGCGCTGACGTCCCCGTCATCATGCTCACCGGAGGCCCGCAGGAGCCTGCGTTCTTCCGTGGTCGCCAGCTCGGGGTAGGGACGGACACCTGGAAGTACGCGGACGAGCTCCGGGCGGGGACCATCACGCAGGAGGACTTCGATGAGCTGGAGGCCAGTGCGAAGCCATCAGCGGGCCACTGCAGCGAAATGGGCACCGCCTCCACGATGACGTCGATCGTCGAAGCGCTCGGCATGTGTCTTCCGGATACCGCTTCGATCCCGGCGGTCCATGCGCGTCGCGGAGCGGCGGCCGAGACCACCGGCCGTCGCGCCGTCGAAATGGCCCTGCACGGGCCGCGGCCCAGCGAGATCCTCACCGAGCACGCGTTCGACAACGCCATCACACTGCTCATGGCGGTCGGAGGATCGACGAATGCCGTCGTGCACCTGCTGGCGCTCGCCCGCCGTGTCGGCTACGACCTCCCGCTCGACCGCTTCCATGAGATCTCGCAGCGCACGCCGCGAATCGTCAACGTGCGGCCGTCCGGAGAGCACCTCGTCAAGCAGCTCTTCGACGCGGGCGGCATCTCGGCCGTGCTCAAGGAGCTCGACCCACTCTTGCACGGCGATGCCCTCACGGTCACCGGGAAGACTCTCGCCGAGGGCTACGCCTCCGCGCCCGCCCCGGACGGCGAGGTGATCACGTCGCTGGACAAGCCGTTCGATGCCACGGGAGGGATCGCCGTGGTTCGCGGTTCGCTCGCTCCTCGCGGAGCCGTCATCAAGCGGAGCGCCGCCTCGGCCGACCTCCTCCGCCATCGCGGCCCGGCCGTGGTGTTCGAGGACATCTACGACCTCGGCCGGCGCATCGACGACCCCGACCTGGCCATCACCGAAGACTCCGTCCTCGTGCTGCGCAACAGCGGCCCGAAGGGGGCGCCGGGGATGCCGGAGTGGGGCATGCTGCCCATCCCGGAGCGGTTGCTGCGTGCGGGTGTCCGGGACATGGTGCGGATCTCGGACGCTCGCATGAGTGGGACGGCCTTCGGGACGACCATTCTGCACGTCTCTCCGGAGTCTGCAGTGGGAGGACCGCTCGCCGCGGTACGGGACGGTGATCCCATCGTCCTCGATGTCGAGAATCAGCGCCTCGATCTCGATATCCCTCAGGAGGAGATCGAGCGGCGCCTCGCCGAGATCGATCCGCCGAAGCCGAAGTACCGGCGCGGTTACGGCCGGCTGTTCCTCGACCACGTCACGCAGGCCGACGAGGGCTGCGACTTCGATTTCCTGCAGAAGTTGCCCGATGAGGAACCCCAGAGGCTGCCGCTCGGCTTGACCAGCGGATGGCAGGGCGGGTGGTGAGCGCGGGGGCCGGAGGCACGGGGGCTCTGCGGCCGAAGGCGATCGTCGTCGTTCCCGTCGGTGGACAGCTGCCCCCGCTGGAGACGGTCCGGCTCGAGGCCGACGTCTCCGTCGTGCGGACCGCGGACGAACTGCGAGCAGTCCAAGAGCACGCCGAGATCCTCTTCCTCAACGACTTCCGGAGCACGCTCCTGCGCGAGGTCGGGCCCGGGCGGTTGAAGTGGATCCACACATCGAGCCTCGGCATGGACCCTCTGCTGACGCCGGAGATCGTCGAGAGCGAGATCGTCGTCACCAATTCGCGCGGAGTGTGCGAGCGGCCCATTGCGGAGTGGGTCCTCGGAGTGCTGCTGATGTTCACCAAAGACCTGAGACGGACCATCGAACTCCAGCAGGAGCACCGTTGGCAGCACCGCGAGACCGAGCCGATCCTCGGTCGCCGGGTGCTGGTCGTGGGTCCTGGACCAGTCGGTCGCGAGACAGCGCTGCTTCTCCGGGCCGCCGGCATGCAGGTGACGGTTGTGGGGCGAACGGCCCGCCATGATCCCGAGCTCGGTGACATCGCTGCGATCTCGGCCTTGGACGATCTTCTACCCGAAGCAGACGACGTCGTGCTCACGCTTCCGCTGACGGAACAGACGCGCTCGCTGTTCGATGCCGCACGCCTCCGGCGGATGCGTCGCGGCGCGCGTCTTGTGAATGTCGGACGCGGCGCCGTGGTCGTCGCTCCCGACCTGCTGGCCGCCATCGACGACGGCTACCTGGGTGCGGCCGCCCTCGACGTGTTCGAGCAGGAACCGCTGCCCGCGGAGGACCCGTTCTGGAGCCGCGACAACGTCTTGGTATCGCCGCACGCCTCCGGCGACCTCGTGGGCTGGCGTGGGCGCGTGGTGGAGCGCTTCGTCGAGAATCTGCGTCGCTGGAAGGCCGGCGAGCCCCTGGAGAACGTCGTCGACCTGCACGCGCTGGGAGTCGTCGCGTAGCAGACGACGAAGGGGAGGGCCGCTCACGAGAGCGGCCCTCCCCTCGAGATTCAGCTCCCTACGCGTGGATTGCGCGCCAGGGCGGGGACACCAGACGCTCGCTGGTCGTCTGCTCGTAGGGGAGACCCTCCGGCCAGCGGATGAGCTCGATGACCAGGCCCCAATCGGTGAGGAAGTAGCTCCAGTCGAGACCGTCCAGAGGACCGCCTTCTTCCTTGCTGACGGCGTTCAGCCAGCGGATGTCGTCGCGCTTCCGCAACTCCTTCTCCGCCTCGTAGATGTCCTCGACGTAGAAGCAGAGGTGCATCCCGCCGGGTTGTGAGACCCGAGGCGCCGGCGGGTCGTTCGGCGCGTCGCGACGTGTGTATTCGAGGATCTCGATGTTGTCCGAATCGCCCATACGGAGCATCGCCAACCGCATGGTGGTGTTCTCCGGGCCGTCGTCGCCGGGCCAGGTGAATCCGAGGTCATCGTACGGGCCGGCGTGGAAGACCACCCGGCAACCGAACGCGCTGACGAAGAAGTCGATGGCTTGCTCGAGATTGGGGACGCTCAGGCCGACGTGGTCGACGGCGACTCTGCTTGTGATCACTGTTCTCCTCCAGGTTGGGTTGGGTCCAACGATAGGTCGCCACATCTCGTGGCGACGTCCCAAAATGAGACAGGAGAATGGGCCGCCCGTCGACTTCGATTGGCAGGATCGCACGCGAAATCGATGCCCTCATCGTGTGTCTGGAACGTGCTGTTTGACTGAACAGGAGTTTGTGCCCCATGAAAGATCTGAAATGGGAGAACTGGGCAGGGACGGAGACGTGCCGCCCTGAGGCGATCGTCAAGGTCACGTCCGTCGACCACGTCCGAGAGGTCGTCTCCGACGCCACCCGGAGAGGCGTCAGCGTGCGTCCGGTGGGGAGCGGGCATTCGTTCGCTCCGCTGGTGCCCACGGACGGGATCATCCTCGATCTGTCGGCGCTCAGCGGGATCGAATCGATCGATACCGCTGCGGCTCGGGCGACGGTGAAGGCCGGAACGCGGATCTCCGCTCTGGGGGAGCCCCTCTGGGATGCCGGCTTGACGCTGCACAACCAGGGAGCGATCGACGCGCAGACCATCGCCGGCGCGATCAGCACCTCGACGCACGGCTCCGGACTGGGACTGAAGATGATGTCCGGCTGCGTGGTCGGAGCAGAAGTGGTCACCGCAGCAGGTGAACTGCTGAAGCTCGGCTCCGACGATCCGAGACTCGCCGCGCTTCGCGCATCCGTCGGCACCCTCGGAGTGATCGTCAGCCTCGACCTGCAGCTCGAGCCGATCTTCAAGCTCCAGGAGACGCTCGCCTTCTGGCCGTTCGAGGAGGTGCTCGAGCGCTGGGACGAGCTGACGCACAGTCACCGGCATTTCAGCTTCGTGCACGGTCCCCAGTACGACATGTCGGCCGAGCTTCCGCCGCTGCCCGAGGGGACGAAAGTCCCCACGCTGGTGCGCATCTATGACCAGGTCGACATCGATGCCGAGGACTCCGGCACCCCGGCGCATCGTGTCAACAGGCCGTACCGCATCTACCCGGATGAGTACACGCCGTCGTGGGAAGAGGTGGAGCCGTACGTCCCGTACGAGCACGCCCTGGATGCGATAGCGGCCACCCTTCCTGTGCTGGAGCGGTTCCCGGATGAGTTCCCCTTGGAGATCCGTACGGTGGCCGGCGACGACGCGTGGCTCTCGCCGTCGGGCGGGGTCGAGTCCGTCTCCGTCAACACCGTACGGACCTGGGGAAATGACAACGGCCCGTTCTTCCGCGCGATCGAAGAGGCGCTCGCACCGTTCCCCGGCCGGCCGCACTGGGGCAAACAGCCCTATCTCCGAGAGCCGGACTACTACAGGAGCGTGTACCCGCGGTGGGATGAGTTCATCCAGCTCCGTCGCCAGCTGGACCCGACCGGGACATTTCTCAACGGGCCGCTACGAACGATCTTCGAGTAGGCAGGCGAACGCGTGACGATGCACATCCTCACGCGTTCGCTTGTCTGCGGGCGATTCACCCGTGTTCCAATCTGGGACAGCTGCCGTCTTCGCGTGTCTCTATCTTCAATGCTACGCGGTTGCAAAGGCGAACCCCCGGCCTCTGCATTGCTCTTGCCCTCCACCAACGATCGGACATCGCCATGACAGATACGCAGTCCCAAGAAGCAACTCAGAGTCCGGGTGCGGGCCCGGCCACTCAGAAGGACCTCACCGGCTCGATGCGGACGACATCGCTCGTCTTGAGTGTGCTGGCCTTCTCCGCCCCTCTGGTCACCGTCGCCGGATACCTCGTGTTCGTGATCGCACCCGTCGGCGAGTCCGCTCCGGTCTCGTGGATCATCGCGACCATCGTGCTCCTGATCTTCTCGGTCGGGTACACCACGATGACGAGGCACGTTCCCCGGCCAGGTGCCTTCTACGCATACATTTCTGCCGCATTCGGTCGAACGCCCGGAGTGGGCGCCGCGTACCTCGCGACGCTCTCGTACATCCTGATCGCCGGAGGTCTGTACATCTTCGCCGGGATCACGGTGTCCGGACTGATCTCGGGCTTGGGGGGCCCGCAGACGCCATGGTGGTTGTGGACGTTCGCCACCCTGGTGCTGATCAACCTGCTGGGCTACTTCAACATCGATCTGTCTGCCCGCGTCCTCGTCGTCGTCATGACCATCGAGGTCATCATCGTCGTGGTCTTCGACATCTTCGTCTTCGCTAAGGGCGGATCGGGGGGCCTGACGCTCAAGCCACTCAACTTCGCCGCGTTCTTGAACCCGGGAGCCGGTGTCGCGCTCCTCATCGCATTCGGAAACTTCCTCGGTTTCGAGGCGACCGCTCTCTTCCGCGACGAAGTCAAGAACCCGAACAAGACGATTCCGCGGGCAACGTATGTGTCGGCGCTCTTCATCGGTATCCTTTACGCCGTCTCCGGGTACGCATTGATCAGCGCGTACGGCTCGACTGCTGTCCACGTCGCGACGAGCAACCCGAGTGAGATGTTCGCGGATGCGTTGAACAAGTTCGTGCTGCCCGGCTCCGCAGCGTTCGTGAACATCGTGGTCGCGACGTCGGCGATCGCCTCGCTCCTCGCGGTGCACAACGTGTCTGCCCGCTACGTCTTCAACCTGGGAGTCGACAAGGCCCTCCCGCCGTTCGTCGGGAAGGTCAACCCTCGCCGCCAGTCCCCGAGCCGTGCGTCGATCTCGGTCGGGGTGGTCCTCCTGGTCCTCCTGATCGCTTTCGGTGCGCCCTTCGCGTTCGGCGGGACGGACCCCTCCGTCCTCATCGGCGCGGGCAGCGGTGTCGGATCGGCGGGCGTCCTCCTGCTCATGGCCGTCGTCAGCCTGGCGGCTATCGTGTGGTTCCGGAAGGTCGGCGTCCCGAAGTCGGAGAACGCCTGGAAGGTGTACATCGCTCCGGCCATCGCATTCCTGGCTCTTGCAGGCATGGTCGCATTCGGGCTCGTGAGGTTCGATCTGCTGGTGGGAGGCGCGCCCGGGCAGTACTCGTGGCTGATCGGTGTGCTCGTCGGAATCTTCGTGCTGGGCTGTGTGGTCGCTCTCGTCCTCAAGCGCACCAGTCCCGAGGTGTATGCCCGGCTCGGCCGGCGCGACAGGATCGTGCCCGAGGTTCCGGAAGACTCGACGGTGTAGCGCCTGAGTACCTCGTGAAGTGAGTCGACGGGGTCCTTCGGACGATGCGTGGTGCGAATCCCATCCATCGTCCGAAGGGCTCCGCTTTTTCGTGCCCGCGACCGCTGCCCGCACCTGGTGTCGATCTGGGACATCGCGATGGCCTGCGGGGTTCCTACTGTTGGTCACAGCCTGAGGGAGGAGCCAGCCATGTCCGACGTGATCGGTGCCGACGCCGGAATCCAGCACCTGATCGCGGACCTGCGGTTTCGAGGCGTCGACATCGATGACTCGGCACGCCGCCTCACCGAGTACTCCTATGACGCCTCGAACTATCGGGTCCGGCCGTCCGCGGTGGCGTTTCCGCGTACCGTCCACGAAGTCCGCGAGATCGTCAGACTGTGCCGGGATGCCGCGGTGCCCCTCGTGGCGCGCGGCGGAGGGACGTCGATGGCCGGTAACGCCGTCGGCGAGGGGGTCGTCGTCGACCTCTCTCGCTGGATGACCGGCATGGACGAGGTGGACCCGTCCTCGAAGAGTGTGTGGGTCGAGGCCGGCGTGGTGCTCGGGGAGCTGCGTCGCTCGGTCGAGCAGCTATCCGGTGGCGAGTTGACGTTCGCCCCAGATCCATCGTCGGCAACCCGGGCGACGGTCGGCGGCTCGATCGCGAACGATGCGTGCGGCAACCACTCCGTTGCGTATGGGCGGATGACCCACGCCATTGAGGAAGTCGACCTCGTGACGGCCGACGGATCCTATCTGCGCGCCGGTCCCGGAGGGATTCGCGCGGTCGACCCGGGAGATGCGGCTTCGGTCGCCACCGCCCGGGGAATCGAGACCGCGCTTCACGACGTGGTGGCGGGCGATCTCGCGCTCCTCAGGACCGAACTCCAGCGGATCCCGCGCCAGGTGTCCGGCTATCACCTCGGTGAACTGCTCCCGGAGAACGGCTTCAACGTGGCGCGGGTGCTGGCCGGCAGCGAAGGGACGTGCGCCATCGTCGTCCGCGCACGAGTCGCACTGGTGCCCCGGCCGCGTGCGACGGCCCTCCTGTGCCTCGGCTACAAGGACACCGTGACGTCCGCGCGAGATGTGATGCGCATCCTCGAGGCGAAACCGACCGCGGTCGAGAGCCTCGACCAGGAGATCGTCCGGATCATGCGGCATCGGCGGGGGGCTGCCAGTGTGAGCTCGCTCCCGCCCGGCGACGCCTACGTGCTGGTGGAGTTCTCGGCCGACTCCATTCACGACGCGGCCGACCGGTGCCGGCTCCTCGCCGAGGCGATCGCCGAGGGCGGTCGCGCCGTCGGCCACGCGATCGTGACCGAACCGGCCGCACGAGCGCAGCTCTGGAGGGTACGGGAGGACGGTGCAGGCCTGTCATCGCGACGGATCGACGACGTCCAGACGTGGCCGGGCTGGGAGGACTCGGCTGTCGCGCCCGAACGGCTCGCGGACTATCTCGCGGACCTGCTGGCTCTTGTCAGACGTTACGACTACACCGCCGTCACGTACGGGCACTTCGGTGCCGGCTGCGTTCATATGCGTCTCGACTTCGACCTGCGCACGGACAGCGGACGGGTGAAGTACTCCGCGTTCATCCGCGACGCAGCGTTGCTCGTCGTCGCACATGGCGGGTCGCTGTCGGGGGAGCACGGCGATGGCCGGGCGAGGAGCGAACTGCTCGGGCTGATGTACTCGCCGGCCATGATCGAGCTCTTCGGTGCGTTCAAGCGGATCTGGGATCCGACGGGAGCCCTCAACCCGGGAATCATCGTCGATCCCGTGCCCCTCCACGACTCCCTGGCTCTGGTCGGTCTTCCCGACCCACGACCGCGGAGTCGGGGTCCGGTGCCGTTCGTTGGGAACACGCACGCGTGCATCGGAGTCGGACGCTGCCGCTCGACCTCCGGTGGATTCATGTGTCCGAGTTACCGGGCGACGCAGGACGAAAAGGACTCGACCCGGGGCCGCGCGCGGGTGCTTCAGGACCTCGCCCGCACCGCCGGCGGGACGATCGATGGATGGTCGAGTCCGGAGGTCCGCGAGGCGCTCGACCTGTGCCTCTCGTGCAAGGCGTGTTCGAGCGACTGCCCGACGGGCGTGGATATCGCCGAGGCGAAGTCCGAACTCGTGAACGAGCACTACAAGGGCCGGCTGCGTCCCTTCACCCATTACTCGATCGGCTGGCTGCCCCGGTGGCTTCCGCTGCTGACCCGTGTCTCGTTCCTGGCGAACCTCGGAGGCCGTAATGGCGTGTTCCGTGCGTTGGGCGAGCGACTCGGCATCAGCGCTCGCCGCCGGCTGCCCGCCTTCGCGTCGTACCGCGCCCGACGCGCCGCGGTTCGCGAGGCGGGCTTCAGCGACGACGGCGACGTCCTGGTCTTCGCGGACAGCTTCACCAAGGCCTTCCGGCCCGAGGTCATCTCGGCCGCCGCTCGCGTGCTCGGCGAAACGGGATCCGTCGTCGGTTGCACACCGGACGCGTGCTGCGGCCTGACCTGGATATCGACGGGACAGCGCGCTGGGGCACGCCGTCGGCTGCGTCGCCTCATCGATCGCTTCGATGACGGGACGCAACGCCCGATCGTCGTTCTGGAGCCCAGCTGCGCTGCCGCCATCCGCGACGAGGGTCCGAAACTCGTCGGCGGGGACGCGGCTCACCGCGTCGCCGCCCGCATCCGATCCTTCGCGAGTGCTGTCGATGAGGCTCTGCGGCTCGGCTATCGGCCGACGGCTCCCGCGCCCGATCGCGCGGTCCTGCAGACGCACTGCCACGAGCACGCCGTGTTCGGCTCGGACGTCCAGCGGCGCGCACTGCGGGGATGGGGCGTCGCCGAGGTGATCGTTTCCTCCTCGTGTTGCGGTGTGGCCGGGAACTTCGGCTTCGAGGCCGAACATTTCGAGATGTCGATGAAGGTCGCGGAGCACTCGATCGCACCCGCCTTGGCGCAGGACCCCGGAGCGCCCGTGCTGACGGACGGCTTCAGCTGCGCGATGCAGGTGAACCAGATCGATCCGCTGCGCGGTAGCAGCCACCTGGCCCAGCTCATGGACCCTCGGACATCGACCGCTAAGAGAAAGGGAATCGAATGACGAGCCTCCCAGAGACGACCCCTACCCGGATGAGCGCTCTCGACGATGCACGCCAGCAACTCGCCGACGCGGCCACGCACCTGGAACTGCCGGATGGCACCTTCCAGATGCTGTCCTATCCGCGCCGCGAATTGACCGTCAGCGTGCCGCTTCGCCTCGACAACGGCGAGGTCCGACTTTTCGTCGGCCATCGGGTCCAGCACAACTTCTCCCGCGGCCCGGCGAAGGGAGGCCTCCGGTACGCTCCGACCGTCGACATCGAAGAGGTCCGCGCGCTGGCCATGTGGATGACGTGGAAGTGCGCGCTGGCGAACCTGCCGTACGGCGGCGCCAAGGGCGGGATCGCCATCCAGCCGCGCGACCACTCCCGGACGGAGCTGGAACGGCTGACTCGCCGCTATGCGAGCGAGATCCTTCCGGTCATCGGGCCGGAGCGCGACATCCCCGCCCCTGATGTGGGGACCGATGAGAACACGATGGCCTGGATCATGGACACCTACTCGGTGAACTCCGGCTACACCGTTCCCGGAGTCGTCACGGGGAAGCCGCTTCAGCTCGGTGGGTCGCAGGGGCGCGCCTCCGCGACGAGCCGCGGTGTGACACACGTTGCGCTCGCCGCACTGGAAATGGTGGGAATCGAGCAACGCGGAGCTCGGGTCGCGGTGCAGGGCATGGGGAAGGTCGGTCGCGACACCGCTCGGTTCCTGGCTGCGGCCGGTCTCAGCGTGGTGGCTGTGAGCGATCAGTACGGCGCCGTCCGCAACCCCGCGGGGCTGGATGTGGAGGCGTTATGCCAGCAACTGGACTCGACCGGCAGCATCGTCGGCACCCGCGGGTCCGAGGCCTTGGAGCGGGACGCGCTGCTGGAGCTCGACGTCGACCTGCTCGTGCCGGCGGCGCTGGAGGGGGCGATCCACGAAGGCAACGTCGACCGGTTCCGTGCGCGGGTGATCGTCGAAGGGGCGAACGGGCCGACGACGACACAGGCCGATCGCGTGCTGAACGAGCGCGGCATCCTGGTGGTCCCGGACATTCTCGCGAACGCCGGTGGTGTGATCGTGTCGTATTTCGAGTGGGTGCAATCCAACCAGACCTACTGGTGGACCTCGGACGAGGTGGAGGCGCGACTGGAGAAGCGGATCCTCTCCGCATGGAACGAGGTCGTCAGCCTCGCTGCCGACCGACGGCTCAGCCTCCGCGCCGCCGCAATGGTGCTCGCGGTCGGCCGCGTCGCGCAGGCGCACGAGCTTCGAGGACTCTACCCGTGAGGGGCGCCACACCGCCCAGCTTCTGCTGGGTGTGCGGCACGCGGTGGCGCTCGGAATGCGCGGATCACTCACCCACCGGCGACGGTCAGCGCCGCCAGTACGGCGGAAGCATGCTCGCCCGCGAACCCCGCGGTGGAGCGGTTCGTGGTGGTGATGTAGTCGCCACGGAGCAGTCCGTCGATGCCGAGCCGGGCGACGACGTCGCTTTCCTGGGCGAGGGGCAGGATCGCAGCGGCGGCTTCCGCTGACCGGTTTGTGATGTCCGCAACGAGTTCCGTCCGGATCCATCCGGGAGCAAGGAGCGTGATGCCGACTCCTGTGCCCGCGAAGTCCCGACGTGCCGTGTCGGTGAAGGCGAGGGTCGTGTACTTGCTCACCGTGTACGCGCTCATCGGGGCCACGTGCGGCGGTACGCCGAGAGAGTGCTCGGAGCCGACGTTGAGGATGAACGAGGGATGACCCGCGGCCGCCGCAGCCTTCAGATCGGCGGCGAAGGCACGGATGCCGTTGAACACGCCGGCGATGTTCACGTCGAACACGCGTTGGGCGACTGCTGGGTCGATGGCGTCCAGTCCACCTGCTTCCCCTCCCGTTCCCGCATTGTTGACCAGAAGGTTGATGCGCCCATAGGAGGCTTGGACGTGGTGGGCGAGCGATTCGACATCGGCATAGTGCGAGACGTCGGTGCGGACCCACTCCGCCGTGCCGCCGAGACCCTCGATCTCCTGGACGGTGCCGGCTGCGTCGCTCTGGGAGGCGATGATCACGGTGGCCCCGCGGCGCGCGACCTCCAGCGCTAGAGCGCGGCCGAGGCCGACGCGTCCTCCGGTGACGACGGCGATGGTCCCATCGAGAACGGACATGATGCTGCTCCTCTTTCTCAGATGCCGAAGGCGCTGCGGATGATGCGGTCGAAGGGGCGGTCGGGCAGCAGCCACCGGAGGAACATCACCGGGCCGGCGCCGAACCCGACGCGATACCGGGTTCGTGGCCGGCGGGCCTGCGCGATCTTCACGATGGTCTTGCCGATGACGTCCGGGCCCGAGGTGTTGCGGGCGGCAGGCTGCGAACTGGCAGCGAGCGTTGCCGCGACCCCCTCTGAGGGACCGGAGTACGCGCCCGTGGCGGAGGACGTCTCGCGCAGGGCCTCTGCGGCGATCCTTCCCCACTCGGTGCGGATCGAACCTGGTTCGACGACCACCGTGTGGATGCCGAACGGGCTGGTCTCGATGCGCAAGGCGTCGCTGAGAGCCTCGACGGCGTACTTGCTGGCGTGGTACCAGCCTCCCAGCGGCGTGACGAGCTTGCCGCCCATGGAGCTGATGTTGATGATCGTGCCGGAGCGCTGAGCGCGCATGTGCGGCAGGACCAGCTGGGTGAGGCGTGCGAGTCCGAAGACGTTGACGTCCAATTGTTTGCGCGCCTCGTCCAGCGGCACGTCTTCGATCGCGCCGTAGGAACCGTAGCCGGCGTTGTTGACGAGCACGTCGATGCGGCCCGAAGTGCGGATGATGGTGTCGACGGCCGAACGCAGCGTGTCCTCGTCGGTGACATCCAGCGCGATGACGTGCACGCCATGTTGTTCCAGGTCCCGCATCCTGTTGACGCGGCGCGCGGCGCCGTAGACGGTGTAGCCGGCGTTCGTGAGGCGGATTGCGGTGTCCGCGCCGATTCCTGAGGAGGCACCCGTGACGAGGGCGACCTTCGATGTGTTCATGTCCTTCACTTCCGTAAGAGATGTGCGCCAGGTGCTGGCTGCAACACATAATGCCAAACACGTCACTGAGTGTCAAATCTGACTTCAGGTGTTACAGTTGTCTCATGGAGGAAGAGGGCAAGCCTGGCCTGCGTGAACGAACCCGGCGCGCCGTCGCGCAGGAGATCACAGAGACGGCGAATGCGCTGTTCATCGAGCGCGGCTACGAAACGACGACCATCGATGACATCGCTGAGGCGGTCGGCATGTCCCGGCGCAGTGTCTTCCGGTACTTCGCAACCAAGGAGGACCTCGTCCTCGGCAAGCTCGGTTTCCTCGCCGAGGAGCTGCTGGAAGCGTTCCGGACTCGTCCGGCGGACGAACCGGTCTGGGACTCGTTGCGGGCCGTGTTCGACCTCCTGGTCCCGCACGTCGACGCTCTCGACAAGAACGCGGTGGCAGCGCCCATGCAACGGGTGATCTTCACTACTCCGAGCCTGCTGGCCGCCTACCTCGGTATGCAGCAAGCGATGCAAGATGCGATCGTCTCCGCCGTTGGCGAGCGGGCGACTCGACGCGGCGTGCCCTTCGGCGAAGGGGACCCGACGCCTCGCGCTGTGACCGCTGCGGCGTTCGGCTGCCTGGTGGCCGCGCAGCGTGCCTGGCTCGAGCAGGACGAGAGAGGCACTTTCGCTGCGGCGCTCGACCGGGCCATGGATGCCGTGGAACCGACGACGCCCGGTTAGCTCGCGGTGCGTCTCACATTGGCACAGCGGACGGGGCCGCGCGCAGCCGACTATTGAGGCATCGACACGAATGTGATGTGCGTTCGATCCAACTGCATAAATATTCGTTAACGCATCGGTATTGACTTGGCACGCGACCTCGTGCGAACATCGTCTTGCACATCCAGTTCATAGTGAATTTCTATTCAAAACCTCAACGGAGAGAGAGCAATGAATCTGCTTCTCGAGACGGACCTCGATCAGGCCGAACGCTTCCGGCAGACGCGTCGAGTGCTCGACACCTCGGATGAGACTGCCCGTGCGAGCGAACTCTCCCAGCTGGCGACCGCCACACGACGTTCGATCGTCACCATGATCGGCCGCGCGGGGCAAGGCCATATCGGCGGCGATCTGTCGGTCACCGACATCCTCACGACCCTCTTCGCTGCGGTTCTTCGGATCGATCCCGCCAACCCGGACTGGTCCGAGCGCGACCACTTCATTCTGAGCAAGGGGCACTGCGCGGCGGCGCTGTACTCGACACTCGCCCACTCCGGCTTTTTCAGCGCGGAGGAGCTGGTGACCTTCATGCAGCCGCTCGCAGCATTGAACGGTCACCCCAACCGCAACAAGGTCCCCGGCGTCGAGACCAACACAGGTCCCCTCGGCCACGGCCTGCCGGTTGCGGTCGGAACCGCACTCGGTGCGCGGCTGGCAGGCACGGGAAGCCGCGTCTTCGTCGTACTCGGCGATGGCGAGATGCAGGAGGGAAGCAACTGGGAGGCGATGATGTCGGCCGGTCACTACGGCCTGGACAACCTCACCATCATCGTCGACCGCAACCGCCTGCAGCAGGGTGCGCGCACTGAGGAGACCAACGCGCTCGACCCGCTCGACGACAAGCTCGCCGCCTTCAATCTCGAAGTCCGAGTCGTCGACGGTCACGACTACAACGCGCTGCTGGCGGCGTTCCAGCCGTCGACGACCGGCAAGCCGGTCGCCGTCATCGCCAACACGATCAAGGGCAAGGGAGTGTCGTTCATCGAGGACCGCGTCGAGTGGCATCACAAGGTCCCCACCCCCGACCAGATCGAAGCAGCGCTGAAGGAGCTCGCATGACCACCCAGACCACCAGCATCCTCGATGCGCCGACGTACGACAACCGAACCGCTTTCGCGGACGAGCTCATCCAGCTGGCGCGAGTGGATGAGCGCATCGTCGCCGTCTGCAACGATTCGGTGGGATCGAGCAACCTCACGGCATTCCGGGAGGAGTTCCCCGACCGCCTGATCAATGTCGGCATCGCAGAGCAGAACCTCGTCGGTGTCGGAGCCGGCCTGGCCAACGCGGGGCTGATCCCCTTCGTGTGTGCCGCTTCGCCGTTCCTGACCGGACGCTCGCTCGAGCAGGTCAAGGCTGATGTCGCCTACAGCCAGCACAAGGTCATCCTCTGCGGCATGAGCCCAGGGATGGCATACGGAGAACTCGGGCCGACACACCACTCCGTCGAGGACCTCTCGTGGCTTCGGGCGCTTCCCGGATTGGACATCGTCGTGCCGGCGGACCGGCAGCAGACGCGGCAGGCGCTTCGTGCCCTGGCGGACGACCCCCGGCCCACGTTCATCAGGGTCGGCCGGTTCAAGGTTCCGGACGTCACCCCCGCCGACGCCAGCTGGTCGCGTGGACGATTCCTCGAACTGCGCGACGGACATGACCTCACCCTCATCGCAACAGGGACGACGGTCTCCCGTGCCCTCGCCGCTGCGGAGCTGCTCGCCGAGGACGGGCTCAGCAGCCGTGTCCTCAACGCGACCTGGATCAATCCTCTCGATCTCGCCGCTATCGACCACGCGGCAGCGACCACTTCAGCGGTCGTCGTGGCGGAAGAAGCAAACCTGTCCGGCGGGCTGGGCGCCGCAGTCGCCTCGCGCATCGCACAACTCCCGAAGGGCTCCCGACCACCGGTCCGCCTCCTCGGACTCACGGAGTTCGCTCCCACCGGGAGCAACTCGTTCCTCCTGGAGTACTTCGGTCTGACCGAGAAGCACATCGCAGATGCTGCACGGGAAGCGTTGAATCATGGCTGAAACCGGCCCTGTCGTCATCGCGGTCGACCAGGGGACCAGCGCCACGAAGCTCATCGCGACCAGCGATACGGGCACGGTCATCGCGACCCGGTCCGCAGGCCTCGCTGCATCGCATCCTCGGCCGGGGTGGGTGGAGCAGTCCGCCGCCGACATCCTGACGAGCGTCACGGACGGCCTGGCCTGGTCGTTGTCCGAGTACGGCGGCTCCCGCATCGCTGCCTTCGGCTTGAGCACGCAGCGTGAATCCGCCGTGGCCTGGGACGACGCGACCGGTGAACCCCTTTCGCCGGTGCTGGGCTGGCAGGACAGGCGAGCCATCGGCCGCGCCCGCGAACTCGCGGCGCACGCCGGGCGCGTGCGTGAGATCAGCGGACTCCCGCTCTCTCCGATGTTCTCCGCGCTGAAGTTCTCGATGATCCTGGACATGATCGACCCTGACCGGGCTCGCGCCCGGGCGGGACGAATCAAGCTCGGAACCGTGGATTCCTGGCTGATCCGGAGCCTGACCGGGGAATCCCGAATCGAGGCGGGCAACGCGAGCCGCACTCAGCTGGTCGACATCCGAACCTCGGACTGGAGCGACGAGCTCCTCGACCTGTTCGATATTCCCGCGGCTGCACTACCGCGGATCGCCGACTCCGACGAGCCCACCGCTCCTGTGATGGGAAGCAACGTACGCGTTTGCGCTGTCCTGGCGGACTCGCACGCGGCGCTGTACGGCCATGGGGTGCGCGGGCCTGGACCCGTCAAAGCGACGTACGGCACGGGTTCCTCCATCATGGGGCTCGAGGCGGCGCCGCACGACGTCGCAGGAGTCGTCCGGACGATCGCTTGGCGCCTGGCCGGAACGACCACGTGCGCGTTCGAGGGGAACATCCTGGCGACCGGCGCCACCATCCAATGGCTCGCGCAGCTTCTGGGCTCCACACCGGCACAGGTCATGGAGGAGGCGAGGGCCGGCAACAGCCGTATCGACGTGGTCCCTGCCTTCTCGGGACTCGGCGCACCGTGGTGGGACGAGCAAGCAGTCGGCATCGTCTCCGGCTTCGACCTCGGGACATCCAGAGCCGACCTCTGCCGTGCTGCGGCAGAGTCCATCCCGCTCCAGATCGAGGATGTGCTGGGTGTTGCCGAAGCGGCCTACGGGCAGCCGATCACCGAGGTGCTCACCGACGGCGGGCCTTCCGCCAACGACTGGTTGATGCAGTTGCAAGCGGACCTCAGCCAGCGCACGATCACCCGGTCGGACGTTTCGGAGCTGTCGGGCCTGGGCGTTGCTCACCTCGCCGGAACGGTCTCCGGAGTCTGGACTGCCGGACAGATCGAAGAACTGCCGAGGCGGACGAGCACTTTCCATCCGAGCATCGCCAACGCGGAAGCCTCCGCGCGCCGTTCGCGCTGGCTCACGGCCGTCGCGCGCTCCCGTACCCAGACCTGGCCGGCTGCCGAGACCGTCTCCGCCCTGAACTCCGTCCACAACGTGTGAACCCGACCCCCGTTGCAAAGGTGCATCGCATGACCACTACCCTCAGCTCCCCGATCTTCGCTGACGCCCTCGCGGGCCGTCGCGTCGTCATCACGGGCGCCGCCCGGGGCCTCGGCGCGGGTCTTGCCCGCGCGTTCGGGGAAGCCGGCGCTTCGGTGATGCTCGCCGACCGCGACAGCGGGGTCGCCGAAACCGCCGCACAGCTCGCTTCGGACGGATTCGACGCCTATGGGTACCGCGCCGATATCACCGACGAAGACGACGTGGCCGCACTGTTCGGCCAGGTGTCGTCGCAATGGGGCGGGCTGGACGTACTCGTCAACAATGCGGGCGTCATCCGCATCAACGACCTCGAGGAGACCACGCTCGACGAATTCGTCTCGGTGCTGCAGGTGAACACGATCGGCGCCTTCCTGACGACGCGCGCAGCAGTTCCCCTTCTGCGCAGCTCGGGCCGGGGCGGCGTGGTGCTGAACGCAGCCTCCGGCCAGGCCCGGCAGGGCTTCATCTATACGCCGGCCTATGCGGCCAGCAAGTTCGGCATCGTCGGCATGAGTCAATCGCTGGCCAAGGAACTTGCCGCGGACAACATCCGGGTCAACTGCTACTGCCCGGGGATCGTCAAGACCGACATGTGGCAGTACAACGACGCCGAATGGGGGAAGCGTCTGGGGGACTACAAGCCAGGCGAACTCATCGAGGAATGGATCGGCGGGATCCCGCTGAAAAGAGCCGCCGAACCAGCGGATGTCGCCAACCTTCTGCTTTTCCTGTCCTCCGACGCCGCAACGTACATCACCGGACAAGCCGTCAATATCGACGGCGGCATGTTCATGAGCTGACCTCACCACCAACCCCAGGAGTTTTCAATGACGAACACACAAGCCACCGAGGTCGACCGGCCCGTGGACGCCCGCACCTCGCGCTTCTCCGTACGCCGGGTCCTCTCGGGCTCGGGTGGGGCGCTCATCGGCCTGATCATCCTCATCGTCGTGCTCTCGATCGCGAGCCCCGCGTTCCTGAACCCGCGGAACCTGGTCAACATCCTCGACCAGGTGACCGTCCTCGGAATCCTCGCCGTCGGAGCCACCGCGGTGATCCTCACCGGCGGAATCGATCTATCCGTCGGAGCCGTTCTGGGTCTGAGCACGATGGTTCTCGGCTGGATGTCGCACCAAGGTGGGCTGCCGTTGCCGATCGCGATGGTGGGCGCGATCGTCGTCGGCGCCGCCGCGGGTCTCGTCAACGGTCTTGCGATCACGGTCACCAAGCTGCCGCCGTTTATCGCGACGCTGGCGATGATGTCGGTCGCCCGGGGACTCGCGAACATGATCACGGACGGCCAGCAGATCGTCGGATACCCGGACTGGTTCTTCAACCTGTCTGCCTCGCGCTATCTCGGGATCTTCTCGGTGACGATCATCAGCCTCATCGTCATCGTGATCGTCGCCCACCTCATCCTCACCTACCGCAAATCCGGTCGCTCGATCTATGCCATCGGTGGAAGCGCCGAGGTCGCCCGGCTCGCAGGGATCCGGGTCAAGCGCGTCACGACCTGGGTGTACATCGCGGCCGGCGCGCTCGCTGCGGTCGGCGGCATCGTGCTCGCCTCCCGCCTGGACTCCTCCCAGCCCAGCGCCGGCACAGGCTACGAGCTCGACGTCATCGCCGCCGTGGTCATCGGCGGGGCGAGCCTCTCAGGCGGCACCGGCCGAATCATGGGCACCGTCGTCGGCGTCCTCATCATCGGCGTTCTCCGCAACGGACTGAACCTCCTCGGCGTCTCGCCATTCCTTCAGCAGGTCGTCATCGGCGTCGTGATCGCCGTGGCCGTGATGGTCGACGTGCTGCGTCGAGAAAAAGCCTGACCGGTCGCACCGGTCAGCACCAGAGATACCCAACCACACCCAACCCAAACCAGGAATGAGAGCAACGATGCTAAACAGACGAATCGCCCTAGGCGCAGCCGCGGTGACCGCCGCAGCGCTCCTCCTCACCGCATGTTCCTCCGGCGGTGCAGGAGCCGACAGCGGCGGAGGCAAGAAGACCTACACGATCGGTTTGGCGGTCGCCAACCAGCAGGCCGACTTCTTCAACCAGATCCGCCAAGCCGCAGAAGCCGAGGGCAAGAAGGTGGGTGCGAAGATCATCACCGCCGACGCCAAAGGCGACCCGGACACCCAGGTCAGCGAAATTCAGAACTTCATCTCCCAGGGTGTAGACGCCATCATCTACATCCCGGCCGGTGCTACCGCAGCCACCGTCCCGGTGAAGCAGGCCAAGGCCGCCCACATCCCCGTGGTCACCGTCGACCGGAACCCGACGGGAGAACCGGGAGACACGTTCATCGCCACCGACAGTGTCAAGGCGTCCACGGAGCTCGGAAAATACGTCGCGAAGCTGGTGCCGTCCGGCGACCTCGGAGTCGTCCAGGGGCAGATCGGAACGACGCCCCAGGTCGACCGCGAGAAGGGCTTCAAGGCGGGCATCGGGGACTCCGGCCTCAAGATCGTCGCCGAGCAGGCCTCGCAGCAGTGGGCGCAGGATGAGGGCTTCAACATCGCCACCGACATGCTGCAGTCCCACCCCGGCATCAAGGTGTTCTTCGGACAGGCGGACGCGCTCGCACTCGGAGCCGCCCAGGCCGCCAAGCAGCAGGGAAAGACGGGAATCACGGTCGTCGGCTTCGACGGCGACCCGGCCGGGCTCACGGCGGTTCAGGATGGAACGCTCGCCGCAACGATCTGCCAGCAGACCCAGAAGATGGGCCGCCTGGCTGTGACATCGGCGATCAGCCTCATCGAAGGTAAGAAGCTTCCCAAGGAACAGCTCCAGGAGGGTGTCCTGACGACCAAGGACAACGTGGAACCGTTCATCAAGAATCACCCGTGAAACCAGGTGGAGGGGGCCCACCTAAGCCACCACCACCAATTAAAAAAAAAAAACAAAAAAAAAAAAAACCCCACCCAACCAGTATCACATTAAGCGGGTTACGCAAA
>JBQCCO010000152.1:0-11069 GCA_051962155.1 Leifsonia sp.
GGGAGCACCTCCGGGTCCCACCAGACATGGAAGGTGTCGACGGCGACGCCGACCGTTTCGGGCGGGAAGGGCGCCGCCAGGTCGAGCGCCTGGCCGAGAGTGGAGACGACGGCGCGGTCGGCGGCGTACATCGGATGCAACGGCTCGATCGCCAGGGTCACCCCCGAGGCGCGGGCATCGGGCTCGAGCTCCGCGATCGCGTCGGCCACCCGGCCGCGGGCGCCGCGGAGGTCGACGGATCCTGCGGGCAGGCCGCCCGCGACCAGCACGAGCACCGCCCGCGAGCCCGGAGCACCGGCTGCCGCGAGCGCCGCGGTCTCGTCGATCGCCCGCCGGTTGTCATCGAGCGACCGGCGCCGCTCCGGGCCTTCCACTGCGGTGAAGAAGCCGCCCCGGCACAGTGTCGACACGCGCAGCCCGGAGTCGGCGACCATCCGCGTCGCCGTCTCCAGGCCCACCTCGGCGACCGGCTCCCGCCACAGTCCGATGGATTCGACCCCCGCGTCCGCCGTGACCCGGAGGGCGTCGGCGAGATCCGCATGCCGGATGGTCGCCTGGTTGAGCGACAGCCGGGGATCCGCCCGGGTCACGCCTCCACTCCGTTCAGGCTCAGCAGGTGGTTCCACCGTGCAGCCGCCAGTTCCGGCCGCCCCAGGGCCCCGGCGACGTCGGCCAGCCGCACGATCTCCGACAGGTGCGGGAGGCTGCGCGCCGAATGCAGACCGCCGACCATCGTGAACGAGCGCTGGTGGCCGTTCAGCCAGGACAGGAAAGCGATCCCCGTCTTGTAGAAGTAGGTCGGCGCGGCGAAGATCTGGCGCGAGAGGGATTCGGTGGGGCCGAGGATGTCGCGGTACCGGTTCGTGTCGCCGGCGTCCACTGCCTGGATGGCCGCCGACGCACTGGGCGCGATCGCGGCGAAGGCGCCGAGCAGCGCATCCGAGTGCCCCCGTTCGTCGCCCTCGATCAGCGAGACGTAGTTGAAGTCGTCCCCGGTGAACATCCTGACCTCGTCGGGGAGCTGCGAGCGCAGGGCGATCTCGGCACCGGGGTCGAGGAGGCTGAGCTTGATTCCGGCGATCTTGTCCCCGCCGGATTCGATGATCCGGAGGACCGTGCTGCTCGCGGCCGCCGTGTCGGCGGACCCGAAGTACGCGGCGAGGGCCGGATCGAATGCCTCGCCCAGCCAGTGCAGGACGATGGGGCCTGCTGCGGCCTCCAGCACCTCCCGGTAGACCCGCTCGAAGTCGGCGGGCGACTGCGCTGCCCGGGCCAGGTGGCGGCTGGCCATGAGTACGACACCGGCCCCCGCGTCCTCGGTGAAGTGCAACTGCTCCTTGTACGCGTCGATCACCGCGTCCAGCGAGATGACCTCGTCCTCGACGTGGTCGGTGTTCACCCCGGCGACGAGGCGGCCACCGGACTCGCGGGCGGTCTCCGCCGAGCGGGTGATCAGTTCCCGCGTGGCGGCCGCATCCAGCCCCATGTTGCGCTGGGCCGTATCCATCGCGTCGGCGACGCCGAGCCCCCAGGAGTAGAGGTGCCGGCGGTACGCGAGAGTCGCATCCCAGTCGATCTCGGCCGGCGAGCCGGGCACGTTGTCCGCCCACGGCCGGGGGATGACATGCGCCGCGGCATAGGCGACTCGCGAGACCAGGGGCTGCGTCGGCCGGTGGTGATCGGGAGCGTCGCGGAGCTCGATCGCCGTCGTCGAACCGTCGGCGTGGAGGAGCGTGGTGCGCGCCATCAGAGGCCGACTCCGGCCAGCTGGATGCGCCGGCCCTCGCGGGAGGAGCGCAGGCCCTGCTCGGCCAGCTGCACGCCGCGCGCGCCGGCGAGGAAGCCGTACGGGTTGGGGGCGTCCTCGAGGACGTGGCGCAGGAACTCCTCCCACTGCGTTTTGAAGCCGTTCTCGAACACCTCGTTCGAGGGCGACTCGATCCAGTCGGCGTCGTAGTCGTGCTCGTCGGCGAGGTCGGGGTTCCAGACCGGTTTCGGTGTCGCGTTGCGCGGCTGGATCTTGCAGCCGAACAGCCCGACCACCGCGCTGCCGTGCGTGCCGTCCACCTGGAACTCCACCAGCTCGTCACGGTTGACGCGGGTGGTCCAGCTGGAGTTGAGCTGCGCGGTGATGCCGCCCTCGATCCCGAAGATCGCGTATGCGGCGTCCTCGGCGGTCGCCGCGTAGGGGCGGCCCTGCTCGTCGACACGCTGCGGGATCTCGGTCGTCGCGTGCGCGTACACCGACTCGACGCGGCCGAACAGGTTCTCGAGCACGTAGCTCCAGTGCGGGAACATGTCGACGATGATGCCGCCGCCGTCCTCCGCCCGGTAGTTCCAGCTGGGGCGCTGCGCCGCCTGCCAGTCACCCTCGAACACCCAGTAGCCGAACTCGCCGCGCACCGAGAGGATGCGGCCGAAGAACCCGGAGTCGATCAGCCGCTTCAGCTTGCGGAGGCCCGGGAGGTAGAGCTTGTCGTGCACGACGCCGTTCTTGATGCCGGCCGCCTCGGCCAGGCGGGCGAGTTCCAGCGCCTCCTCGAAGGACTCCGCGGTGGGCTTCTCGGTGTAGATCGCCTTGCCGGCGGCGATCGCCTTGCGGATCGCGGCGCTGCGAGCTTTGGTGACCAGGAAGTCCGAGTAGATCTGCCAGCGGTCGTCGGCGAGCGCCGCATCCAGGTCGGTCGTGTAGTCGGCGATGTCGTGGCGCCGGGCGAGCTCCGCGAGCTTGTCCTCGTTGCGGCCGACGAGCAGCGGGACGACCTGCACCCGTCGGCCGTCGGAGAGCAGCACGCCGCCCTGCTCCCGGATCGCGAGGATGGACCGCAGCAGGTGCTGCCGGTATCCCATGCGCCCGGAGACGCCGTTCATGATGATGCCGATGGACGTCATGTGTGCTCCTTGCCGTTGCGGAAAAAGATGGCTCCCGGGCCCTGTTCGGCCGCTGCGGAAAGCGCTTACCCGACGGTAGCGCGATTTGCGCGGAACGGCAACACGCGGCGGGAAGCGCTAGGCCCGGGGAGGAGTGGACTCGCGGATGCGGACCTCTCCCACGATCGGCTCGCTCAGCCGCGGGTCGGACGCGTCGGACACGGCGAGGGCCAGTGCCCGTTCGCCGATCTCCTCCAGCGGCAGCGCGACCGTCGTCAGCCGCGGAGTGAGGTCACGCAGGATCGGCACATCATCGAATCCGGCGACGGCGATGTCCTCGCCCGGAGTCAGACCCGCGTCTTTGATGGCGCCGACGACGCCGATGGCCATGACATCCGTGACCGCGAACACGCACTCCGGCCGCGCGCCTGCGGCCAGCAACTCGGCCATCGCCCGATAGCCGCCATCGCGCGAGAACGCGGCCTCGACGATGCGGCTGCCGGGGGCCATGGAGACGAAGCCGCCGATCCGCTCCGAGACGGTCGACAGCCGGACATCGCCGGCGACGATGGTGAAGTCGGAATATCCGAGCCCGCGGAGGCCGGTCGCCAGCGCTGCGGCGCCGTCGCGGTTGGCTACGGTGACCGACCGGATCCCCGGAACGTCCGGCCCGATCACCGTCAACGCGTTCAGGTGCGAGAACGCCTCCCACCCCGCGTCGGTCTCCCGGCCGGCCGCGACGATCACCGCCCCCGGACGCTGCGCGCGCAGTGCGGCGATGAGCGCCGCCTCCTGCCCGGAGTCCTCCTGCACCGCGGACGCCTCCAGCCCCGTCAGCGTCACCGAGAGACCGTGCTCCCGGGCGCCCCGGACGACACCGGCGGCGATGGAGGAGAAGTACGGGTCGGCGATGTCGCCCACGACGAGAGCGACCGTCGTGGATGTGCCCTTCGCCACCGCCTGCGCCTGCGAGTTGACGCTGTATCCCAATGCCGTCGCCGACGCGAGGACGCGCGCCTTCAGGTCGGGCCGCACCTGCCGGGCACTGCCGTTGAGCGCACGCGAGGCCGTGGCCAGCGAGACCCCCGCGTGCGCGGCGACGTCCGAGAGCGTCGGTGCGGCGTTCTGGTTCACGGCTACACGCTAACCTGCTCCACACCCGCCCGCGGTCATGGAGTGTCCGCCGATGGACGCGGGGAATTTCCCGTCAAGTGCCGAATGGATATGCCCTACAGTAGGCTCATGACCGTGTCCTCGCGGGCGCCCGTGAACCGGCCGTTGACGCCCGATCGCCTGGCGCTGCTCACCAAAGTCGCTCGCATGTACCACGAGCGCGGCCTGCGGCAGCCGGAGATCGCGGAACAGCTGAACCTGTCTCAGTCGCGGGTCTCACGGCTCCTTCGAGACGCCGTCACCGTGGGAATCGTCCGGACCGTCGTCGTGGCGCCCGCCGGTGTCCACACCGACCTCGAGGATCGCGTCCGCTCGGCGTTCGGGCTGAAAGACGTCGTGGTCGTCGACACCCCGGCCGAGCCCGGCGAAGACGCACTGCTGGCGGCGCTCGGCAGCGGCGGCGCCGGCTACCTCGAACTCTCGCTCGGCTCCGAGGAACGCGTCGGGATCTCATCCTGGTCGTCCTCGCTACTGGCCGTCGTGAACTCCATGAGCCCCCGGACCACCCGGATGGCCGCGGAAGTCGTGCAGATTCTCGGCGGCGTCGGAAACCCGAACGCGCAAGTGCGGGCGACCCACCTGGCCGACGGGCTCGCCAAGGTCACGGGTAGCCGCGTCGTGTACCTCCCGCTTCCCGGCATCGTGTCGAGCGGTCAGGTCCGGGATGCCCTGCTCACCGACGCATACACCGGTGACGCGCCGCGGCTCTGGGGTTCGCTGACGACGGCTCTGGTCGGGATCGGCAGCTTGCAGCCGTCGGAACTGCTCCGGTCCTCCGGCAACGCCGTCTCGGATACCGACCAGGCCATGCTGCGCGCGGGCGGAGCGGTCGGCGATGTGTGCCTGCGGTTCTTCGACGCGAACGGCCGGCACGACGTCTCCGACCTCGAGGACCGGGTCATCGGCATCTCGGCAGAGCAGCTGCGTGCCACTCCCCGCCGGGTCGGGGTGGCCGGAGGTCGCCGTAAGCACCAGGCGATCCTTGCCGCCGTCCGCGGCGGCTGGCTCAACGTCCTGGTCACCGACGAAGAGACGGCGGAGTACCTCCTGGCATCCCTGGACGCCCCTGCCGAAAGCTAGGCCCGTTCGGTCACCACGATCCGAAGAGCGCCTTCTGTGCGATCGCCAGTGCGGCGATCGCATCGTGCTTGTCCTGCGCAGCCCGCAGAGCGTCCCAATCCAGCACATCGAGAGCACGTTCGGCGGTCTTCAGGAAGTCGATGGCATGGTCGGCCGCCGCGATGCTGTCCTCGCGGAAGGGGAACTGGTCAAGCTGCCAGACGCCCTCCCAGCCGTTCTTGCGCAGGGTGACGAAGAACTCGAACAGCTCGATGGGATGGACGGTGCCCGCCACCAGGTCGTCATCCCAGCTGCGCAGATTGTCGTTGACATCCATCCCGAAGAGACGTCCGTAGTCGATGGCGAGCTGGGCGGCGTCGGCGGGGCTCTCGCCCCCGAACAGCGCATGGCCGAAGTCGAGCAGGATGCCCACGTTCGGCAGGCCGATCTTCTCGATGCCGAGCAGCGTGCGGGCGACCGAGTCGTAGCTCATGTGGACGCGCGGCTCGCGGGGCTTGTACTCGATGACGAAGCGGAGGTCGGGGTTCTCTTCGGCGAGGCGGCCGACACCGTCCATCGAGTTCTTCCACAGCGTCCCGTGGTCGACCTGGAACGGGTAGTCCCAGCCGTCCTGACCGGGCCACAGCTTCACGTAGTCGGCTCCGAAGGAGCGGACGACGTCGGCCGCGCCGGAGATCAGCTCGTGCGCGGCGCGGCGGACGCCGGGATCCGGATTGGTGAATGCCCCCTTGGCGAACTCGCGGGTGTAGATCTCGGGCGTGATGCCGATCACGCCGAGGCCGTTTCGCTCCAGCGCCTCCTTCACCTGGTCGTTCGTGAAGTCACCGCCGAAGAACGGCCAGTTCAGATCCACGACCGAGAGGTCGCGTACCTTCCCGGCCAGGTCGATGGCGTCGATGATCGTGCGCGGGTCGCCGTAGCCGTCGGTGGCATACCGGTCGACGTAGCTCGCGAAGTGCCAGATGCCTGCACCGAATCGCTGGTTGCTCATGCTCGTATCTCCTTGGTCGGAATCTCGTGTGCTGGGGGAACCGCCTGCAGCCGGTCGGCGTCCTCACGCAGCCGCGCGCGCCGTACGGCGTGGTGCCAGCGACGGGAACGCTGGAGGCGGGCCTCCGCGCTCATCGCCGGTTCGAAGCCGCTGACGCTCTGCCGCCAGGGCGGCGCCGCCTCGGCGAACACGCCCACGGACTGGCCGGCCAGCCACGCCGCGCCCAGCGCCGAGAGGTTGGCCGTCTCCGGCCGCCGCAGCCGCCGACCCGAGAGGTCGGCCTGCAGCTGCATGAGCCAGTCGTTGGCGCTCGGTGCGCCGTCGACGTTCACCACGTCGATCGGCGTTCCGATCTCGTGCTCGGCCGCCTCCAGGACGTCCTCGACCTGCAGGACGATGGAGTCGAGCACCGCGCGTGCGAGCTCCGCCCGGCCGGTGCCGAGCGTCACCCCGCTGACGAGGCCGACCGCGTGCTCGTCCCACCACGGCGCCCCGAGACCGGCGAAGGCCGGCACGACGTCGAGCTCGGTCGGACCGGCCGCCTGCGCGAGGGCGGCCACCTCGGACGGCTCGATGCCCAGAAGCCGGGCCAACCAGTCCAGCGTCCCGCCCGTCGAGAGGATGTTCCCCTCGAACGCCGGTCGGATGCGTCCCTGGACGGCCCACGCGATCGTGCGCACGACGCCGGAGCGGCCGTCCTGGACGCCGTCCCCGCTGCCCTCGTCGCGACTGCCGTCGTCGAGTCCCATCACGGACGATCCCGTGCCGTAGGTCACCTTGACCCGGCCCGGCTCACGAATGCCGTGGCCGAACAGCGCCGCATGCGAGTCCCCGAGGACCGCCGCAATGGATGCGCCTCCCGCGTCGAGCGCCGTCACCGCTCCGCTCGGGGAGTCGGAGTCCGCGAGCTCCGGGAGAGCCGCCCGGGGGATCCGGAAGATGCCGAGGAGGTCGTCGCTCCAGTCGCCGGACCGCGTGTCGAGGAGCTGCGTCCGGCTCGCGTTGCCGACCTCGATCCTCCGCTCGCCGGTCAGGGTCCGCACAAGCCAGGCGTCGACCGTGCCGAGGGTGATCCGGCCGGCCCGGGCGCGGGACCGGTCCGGATCGATGCGGTCGAGCAGCCACTCGAACTTGAGCGCCGAGAACATCGGATCGAGGGGCAGTCCGGACCGCCGGCGGACGAGCTGCCCGGCGTCGGGGGCGAGAGCATCGGCACGCGCGGCCGTACGCCGATCCTGCCAGCCGATCACCGGGCTCAGTGCTTCTCCGGTCTCCTCGTCCCAGGCGAGCGCCGATTCGCGCTGCGTGCTGAGGCCGATCGCGATGACCGGCGCGTCCACGCTCTCCCGCAGCCGCCTCAGGACGCTCAGCACGCTGTCCGCGATGGCCCGGGCATCCTGCTCCACCCAGCCCGGCCTCGGATGCTCTTGGGCGAGGGGCACCGCCGACCGGGCGAGGATCTCGCCGGACGCGGAGATCGCGAGTCCCTTGGTGGACCCGGTGCCCTGGTCGATCGCCAGCACGACACCGCCCGAGACGTCTCTGTTCATCGGGACAATGCTCGCAGCGCGGCCTCTCGAATGCCATCGGCCGTGAGACCGTTGAGCTCGAGGAGGAACTCGGGGCTTCCGGTGGGGGCGAAGTCACGGAACCCGAGCACCTCGACCGGAACCCGATGGGGACCGGCGACGATCTGCGACGCGACAGCCGCTCCGAGACCGCCGGAGACGGTGGCCTCCTCTGCGGTGACGATGGCGCGCGTCTCGGCAGCGGCGGCCGCGACGGCTTCGCTGTCGAACGGTGCGATGTAGACCGCGTTGAGGACCCGGGCGGAGACCCCGGCGGACGCGAGAGCGTTCGCCGCTTCGACCGCCCGCGAGACGAGGGTGCCCGTGGCGATCAGGGTGACATCGCTCCCCTCTGTCACGACCTGGAACCGGCCGCGCTCCAGCCGCGTCGTCTCGGCCGGAAGATCGGGGACCTTGAACCGTCCCACCCGGATGAAGGTCGGGCGGGGGTGCTCGACGGCCTGGCGGACGGCCGTCCTCGTCTGGCTGCGGTCCGCCGGAACGACGATGTCGAGCCCGGGGAGCGCACGCAGCCAGCTGAAGTCCTCGATCGAGTGGTGCGTCGGCCCGAGCTCGCCGTAGGCGACGCCCGGGCTCATCCCGCAGAGGATGACCGGCGACTGGCTGTAGGCGACGTCCGCCTTCACCTGCTCCAGCGACCGCCCGGTGAGGAAGGGGGCCGCCGCGCAGACGAACGGGATCATCCCGGCGTTGGCCAGGCCTGCACCTACGCCGACCATGTCCTGTTCGGCGATGCCGACGTTGATGAGCCGGTCCGGGAAGCGCTCGCGGAAGCCGGTGAGGTTGCTGGACCCGACCGAGTCGTTGCACACCGCGACGATCCTGGCGTCGTTCTCGGCGAGCGCGATCAGCTCTTCGGCGAACGCGACGCGATTGTCGTGGGTCTGGGGGGACAGTGTGGCGGCGGTGGTCATGCGAGCTCCTTCACTGCCTGTTCGATCTGTTCTGCGTTCGGGACCTTGTGGTGCCACTCCACCCGGTCCTCGATAAAGGAGACACCCTTGCCCTTGATGGTGTTGGCGATGACGGCGACCGGCTTGCCGGTGGTCGATCCGCTCATCGCCTGGATCAGCGCTTGATAGTCGTGTCCGTCGACGACCCGGACTTCGCAGCCGAAGGAGGCCAGCTTCTCGTCGAGCGGGTCGAGTGCGTTCGTCTCCTCCGTCCGCGCCCCCTGCTGCAGCCGGTTCCGGTCGACGACGAGGGTCAGGTTGTGCAGCTCGTGGTGGGAGGCGGCCATGAGCGCCTCCCAGTTGGACCCCTCCTGGAGCTCGCCGTCGCCGGTCACCACGATCACCCGGCTGCCGTTGCCCTTCAGCTTCGCTCCGATCGCAGCGCCGACGGCGACGGGGAGCCCGTGCCCGAGCGGGCCGGTATTGGTCTCCACGCCGGGGACCTTGGTGCGGTTCGGGTGTCCGTTGAGCGGGGACAGAGGGTCCATGAAGGTTTGCAGCCGAGCAGGGTCGAAGTACCCGCTGAAGGCCAGGGTGGAGTAGAGCGCGGCCGAGCAGTGACCTTTGGACAGGATGAACCGGTCCCGGTCGGGGTCGCCCGGGTTCTCCGGGTCGATGTTCAAGGCTTCGAGGTAGGCCACCGTGAGGATGTCGGTGACCGAGAAGTCTCCGCCGATGTGTCCCTGCTTCGCGTGGTCGATCATCGAGACGATGGATCGGCGGGTCCGGCTCGCCCACTCACGCAGGATCTCCGTTCTGCGCTCAGGGCTGCTTTCCGCGAGCTCGCGGCGCACGGCGGTCCATTCCGCCCTCTGCCGAGGGTCGGCGACCAAGGGCGCAGGGGTCTGTGCCGACGCGGTCTGTGCTGAAGGGGTCTGCGGTGATGTCATCTCAGGTCCTTGTCGTGTCGTCGCCGGCTCGGTCAGGCCGACTCGGTCGACGCCGGGGACTCCGTGCTTCTGGCGGCGTGAGCCTTGAGCTTCGCGAACATGTCTTCCAGCAGGAAGCGCACGTCCACGCTCTCGGCGACACGCACGGATCGGCCCTCGACGATGGCGTTCGTCATGCGCGCATCAGGGCCGAAGACCCGCACCGGATGGTCCCGCCAGACGGCGCCCTGCGGGTTGAGCACGACGCTGACGGCCGGCGAATCGCCCAGGGACCGGTACTCGATCTCGGGGTCGACGTGCTGGGCGTTGAAGGCCTTGAGCTGCTCGACCAGGTAGGCGCCGAGCCGTCCCTGCGGCGCGACCTTCTCGTCGAGCTCCGCGTAGCCGACGGAGACGAGCGTGTAGACGTTCATCGGGATCTGCCAGACCCGAAGGCGCGACTGGAAGACGACGTTGGCCGAGTGGATGTCGTTGGAGAGGTTGAATTCGCCCTCCTCCCCGCCGGCGATGCCGCCGTACGGGGTTCCGCCGATCCAGACCACCGTGAGCTCGGGGTTGTCCGCGATCGTCGGATCCAGGAGAAGCGCGGAGGCCATGTCCGTGAGTGGACCGAGGAAGATGACGAAGAGCGGGCCGGGCTTGTGCGCCTCGTCGATGATCAGCCGGGCTCCTGGGGAGTCGACCGGGGTGGTCTCGTCCGGAAGGGCCGTGGGCGCACCGTTTGCGACGCGCACGTCGTGGTCCAGCGCGAGAAGCCCGAGAAGGAGGTCCACCTCCTCTCGGCTCTCGAGCATGCTGTGCCGGGTACGGCGATCACCGAAGTGCGCCGGGATGATCCCGGCGATGACGAGGGACGGCGACAGCAGAGCGTGGACGATCGCGTATTGGTCGTCCGCCTCGTTCTTGGCGTCCGTGTTGATGATCAATCGCTTCTTCGTCAATCTCACTCCAAGTGCGCATGGCTATTCATATCCGAACAGCGATTCACTATAACGCCGAGAAGTGTCAGCAATTGCAACAATGATTGTTTATGCGCAAAAATGCGGCCGCCGCTTTACACGCGGTCGTGGAGCGTCACGTGGTAGCCGTCGGGATCGGCGAAGGTGAACGTCCGGCCGAACGGACCGTCGATCGGCGCCGCGACGATCCGGCGCCCGTCGGCGGCGAGAGCGTCGTGAATCGCCTGCACCTCCGTGGCGTGGAGCCAGATCGCCGCGCCGATGCCCGGCTGTGGGACGGATTCCAGTGGAGTGCCGGGGACGATGTCCCGAAGCGCGAAGGCGATCGGCGCGGTCTCGAAGACGACGGCGTGCGGAGGGCCGGCCGGCGAGCGGACGAGGCCGAGGTACTGCTCGTAGAACGCCTGCGATGCGTCGAGGTCGCGGACCTGGAGGGAGAGGAAATCGGGGCCGGTGGCGGGCATGGTGCTCCTTCATTGTCGTGTAAGTTTTATGACATCCATCATCGTATTTCAGAATAAAGACATTAGTCAAGATGACACCCCCGAAGACCTCGACACATA
>JBQCCO010000153.1:0-2097 GCA_051962155.1 Leifsonia sp.
CTGGGAGAAGACGAACTGGCTTCCGATCGCCCAACCCGCCCGCGACTGACCCAGCTCGCGTAGCTGCGGTGGGAGGAGGCGGTCCGGGCTCTGGTAGAGCTTGAAGCCGAAGACGGCGTGGCGCAGCACATCCGGCACCAGAGCGAAGACCGTCCACCAGTTCCCGGGTGTGCCTGAGGCGGTGCCGGGCTCGGCCACCGGGTCACGGTCGCCGAAGAGCCGTTGGTACGAGCTCAGCACGACCTGTGCCGTGGCTTCGTCGCGTGGTACCTCACGGAGCCGGGGCATGTCGGCCCTCCCTCGTCCAGCATGGCTACGCAAAATTGTGGGCAAACTGGCCGCGCACTGTCAACGTACCCGTCGGCACTGATGATCCGTCCTCATTGGACAGCTCGATCGGCGGGCCGCAATCCATCCACAGTGGATGATGTTGTCGGCATCCGCCGGACGGCGGCCGCGAATTCGGCCGCCACGGAATCCTCGGCCAAGATATCGCCCAGGCGCCCCGAGTGTGGCCTGGATCACGGCTGGGTAGTGCATCCAAACGCGATGCCCGCGGCATCTTTACTGCGAGTTCGCTGTGTATGCGGTCCGCAACGCGTCGCCGACGCCTGAAAAGCCGTCATCCGGCGCTACATTGCTGGCAGATCCCCTGCGCCAGGCAGCGGTGGCGCGGGTCAGACGGGACGGGTGGTAGTGACACAGAGCAAGCAGGACCATCGGGTCCGGTCCGCGCCGGCTGCGGACACGGTCGGCGATGATCACCCTGCTCGCGAAATTCGCAAGCGCACGATCGTCGAGTCGACGCTGGCCTGGCTCCGATTGCGATGGCCACGCCTGGCATTGATCATCGGCTGCGTACTGGCCGTCGTGAGCGGCCTGGTCATCGCAGGCAGATTTGCAGTGGACCAGGCGACGGGCACTGTCCACCAGTTGACCATCAACACCAACGGGAACGACTCGGTCGTCCAAGGGACGCCAGTCAACGGCGAGCTGAACATTCTGCTTGTCGGGTTGGACAACGGCCAGGCCGTCGGCGGCGAGCTTCGCACCGATGCGGCGCACTCCGATTCCATGATGATTCTGCATGTGTCGGCCACCCACGACCAGGGCTACCTCATCTCCCTCCCGCGCGACCTCTGGGTAACCATCCCCGGCCACGGAAGCGGCAAGTTGAACGCCGCGTTCACCTTCGGATCCGCCGGCACTGCCGGCAGCGCAGGCGGGCTCGACCTGCTGATGAGAACCATCAACAAACTGTGGGGCATCAAGTTCAATGCGGCGGCGACCGTGAACTTCAACGGTTTCACCCAGGCCCTGCAAATTTTGGGCGGGGTAACCATGGACATCGACGAGACCGTCACCTCCGTGCACTACGGCACCACCAATCCTGACGGCACGGGCATCCCGTGCGTACCGGCGCGGTTCGACGCGAACGCGGTCGCTCATCCGGTCAAGGGCTGCTACGGCAAGGTGTACCTCCCGCAGAAAGCACGGCACCTCACCCCCGTTGAGGCGTTGGACTACACCAGGCAACGGGAGTGGATGAGCCTCAACGATGGCGACTACGGCCGCCAGCGACACCAACAGCAGTTCATCAAGGCGCTGGTACAGGAGGCCAAGGCGCAGGGCCTGACCACCAACCCGGCCAAGGCGCTCAGCCTGATCAGATCCGTCGGCAGCGCCTTGGAGGTGTGGACCAACGGAGCCTCGCTCACCGACTGGTTCCTCACGCTCAAAGGCCTGTCAGGAGACAACATCGAGTCGATCAAGACGAACAACGGCGCGTTCCATGAGCAGACCATCAACGGCCAGTCCACCGAAACGTTGGACGACACCAGCAAGGCGATGCTCCGCGCCCTGAGCACCGGCCAACTCGAAGACTTCCTCGCCCAGCATCCCCAGGTGCTCAACACCACCCCACAACCGGTCACCGCGACACCGTCGCCCTGATTGCCGTCGACGCCGTTCGAACCTCACGGTGATGTGACTTCGTCGGCGGGCAAGCCGAGGTGGGCGCGGATGGCCGGGACGGACGTCTCCTCGTCCGGTGTGGTCCACGTCGAGGCGGATGAGGATGTCCAGCGCGTGTTGCCA
>JBQCCO010000154.1:0-3076 GCA_051962155.1 Leifsonia sp.
AAGGCCAAACGCCTTCCCGATCTCGTCCAGCGTGCGCGGCCGGCCGTCGTCCAGCCCGTACCGCATCCGCAGCACCTGGCGCTCGCGGCTCTCCAGGGTGGACAGCACGGCGTCGAGCTGCTCGCGCATGAAGCCGAACTCGACCGCGTCCTGCGCGTCGGCCGCGTCGGTGTCCTCGATGAAGTCGCCGAGCTGGGCGTCCTCGTCGTCGCCGACGGTCTGGTCCAGCGACACCAGGTCGCGGCCGTACTGCAGGAGCTCGGTCACGCGCTGAGCCGGGATGTCCAGCTCCAGTCCGAGCTCCTCCTCGGTCGCGTCACGGCCAAGCTGCTGGTGCAGCAGCCGGCGCGTCCGCTCCAGCTTGTTGACCTGCTCAACAAGGTGGACCGGCAGCCGGATGGTCCGGCCTTGGTCCGCCATCGCACGGGTGATGGCCTGGCGGATCCACCAGGTCGCGTACGTCGAGAACTTGAAGCCCTTGGTGTAGTCGAACTTCTCCACCGCGCGGACGAGGCCCAGGTTGCCCTCCTGGATCAGGTCCAGGAACGGAAGGCCGTGGCCCGTGTAGCGCTTGGCCAGCGAGACGACCAGCCGCAGGTTGGCCTGCAGCAGGTGCTCCTTGGCCCGGCGGCCGTCGACCGCGAGCGCCTGCAGATCGCGGCGCTTCGCGGGGGTCAGCTTGGTGTTCGGATCGGCCAGCAGGTGGTCGGCATAGAGGCCTGCCTCGATGCGCTTGGAGAGCTCGACCTCCTGCTCCGCGTTGAGCAGGGCAACCTTGCCGATCTCGTTCAGGTAGACCCGGACCAGGTCGGCGGACAACGCCGCGGACTGCTCGTCCAGGTCGGGAAGACGCTCGTCGACCTCGGCGCCGGAGTCGACGGCGACGGACGAGGCGGAACCGGCCGCGTCCGGCCGCGCCGTGGCTCGCTGCGTGCGGTGCGGCCGCGACATGATGCGCGGCTCCACCGACGCGCGGCGGCGCGGCGTGGCAGAATCGGTGCGAGGAAGCGTCACGGAACAGACTCCCGGGTCGGGTTCGGTGCTACGGCTATATCAACGCCCTGTAGTACGCGATGTTCCCGTCCGGAGTTCGCTGATGCCTGTCCTCAGGGTTCTCACAGGCCGAGCGCCCGAAACCTGCCGGTGAGCCGGATCACAGTTTACGGGGCGTTGCGCGAGATCTCACAGCGGCAGAGACGCGAGGTCGTCCTGCACGACCTGCCGGTCCTCGGCGTCCGTGACCTTTGCCAGGGCGGTCTCGGCCGCCGCGCGCGATGCGAGCGCCGACTCGCGCTGCCCCGCGACCGCGTACGCCCTGGCCATGCCTTCGTGCGCGGATGCGATCAACCAGTCGGGAACGTCGCCGGCCGAAGCGATGTCCAGGCAGCGACGGGCGTGGTGCAACGCCGGCTCCGCCCGACCCAGAACCGAGTAGACCCGGGCGCACTGCCATTCGCCGATGGCGAGCTGCTGGGGACCGCCCACCTGCCCCCAGTGGTACCGGGACGCGTGCGCGGCGTGCACCATCCGGTCGTCGTCCTCGGTGGTGCGCCCGGTCTGCTCGAGCAGCGTCCAGACGAGATTGAACAGGTCCGCGGCCAGCTGCCGTTCGGAGTCCGGCAGGCCGGCGGGCGCGGGCCGGGAGGGAGCGGTCGTGTCGGGCATGTCGTCTCCTTCGATGAGATGCATCAGGCCGTGCAGGACGCGCTGATCGCGGGCAAGTTGCGCCTCGACGTCGCGGCGGTACGCGATCAGCAACTGGCGGCCGCCGTCGGGCGCGGCCAGCACGGCGCGCACTGCGGACAAGGGCAGGTCGAGCTCACGCAGCCGGCGGATCCGACGGGCGGGCTCCAGCTGGGCGGACGAGTACGAGCGGTGGCGGGTCGCCGGATCCGTGTGGGCCGGCGACAGCAGCCCGAGGGCGTCGTAGTGCCGCAGCGCCTTGACGGTCAGCCCGGAAAGGCGGGCGAACCGGCCGATCGGCAGCAGGGTCGCCCGATCGTCGGCTGCCGCGCCAGCTGCGCGGTTTCCGGGCTGCACGTCCACGTCAGCGACCGTAGGACCTCCCGCAGGGGGAGTTGCCAGCGTGCAGCTCAGCTCACGTCGAGCAAGACCGTGAAGGGGCCGTCGTTCACGGATGCGACCTGCATGGCTGCGCCGAACACGCCGGTCTGCACGGGAGCGCCCCGGGACCGCAGCTCCGCGACGACCGAGTCGACCAGCGGCGACGCGACCGGTCCCGGCGCGGCCGCCACCCAGCTCGGCCGGCGGCCCTTACGGGTGTCGCCGTACAGCGTGAACTGGCTGATCACGAGCAGCGGCGCTCCCACTTCGGCAGCCGAACGCTCCTCGCGGAGGATCCGCAGCTCGTGCACCTTGCGGGCCATCGTCGCGGCAGTGGTCGGCGTGTCCGAATGGGTCACCCCGAGGAGCACCAGCAGTCCGGCTGCTATCTCGCCGACGACAGCGTCATCGACGGTGACGCTGGCCGACAGGACCCGGGAGACCACCGCACGCATCAGCGGGACACTAGTGCGCATGAGCGGACTGGCCGGCACGGAGCTCGCGGACTACCGGCAACGGGTCGCGGAGATGTACCTGGCCCAGCCTCGTGACGGCGCCGACGGCCTGGCGTCGTTCCGGGCAACGCGGGACGAGCTGTTCCTCAGCCACCCGGTCTCCGCGCTCGACGAGCAGCAGCGCAAGGCCGGGATCCCGCCGGCGTACTTCGATCGCAACCCGGAATTGATCGTCCGGGCTCCTCTTGTCCCGATCGACGACTGGCAGCAGGTCGTGATGGACACCGGTGGCGAGGACGGCATCCTGCACTATCGCCGGCTCGGGCGGTTCGCTACTCCGGTGGGGGAGCTGACGCTGTTCTGGCTGCTCGGCTACGGGGGTGGGCTGTTCCTGCCGTTCCGGGACGGGACCGGCGCCGACGCGACGTACGGCGGCGGGCGCTACCTGACCGACACGATCAAGGGGACGTTCGGTCGCGGCGTGACGCTCGATTCGGACGGTCGGGCCGCGGTGCTCGACTTCAACTACGCGTACAACCCGTCGTGCGCGTACAACT
>JBQCCO010000155.1:0-21593 GCA_051962155.1 Leifsonia sp.
GGCGAGCATCCCACCGGTCGGGAGAGTCTCTTCAGCTGTCGTCATATCGACTCCTTAAAGCAACGAAGATTGCTTTAGCGACTATAGGGAGGATGGTGATAGAAAGCAACAACATTTGCTTTAAGCTATTCCCATGGAAGCCAGGACCACACCGTCGAAGCGGACGGGAGGACGCAGCGCCGCGGTCATCCACAACGTGCGGACCGCTGTCGAAGAGCTCGTCGAAGAGAAGGGCCAGGACAGGGTCACCGTCCCGATGATCGCCGAGCGCGCCGGGGTCAACCCGACGAGCATCTACCGGCGATGGGGCGACCTCCCCACGCTCATCAACGACATCGCCACGTACCAGCTCGATCCCGAGCGGCCCCTCCCCGCCGGCGGCGACCTCCGCGGGGACCTCACGGCGTGGGCGCGGGAGCTCGTCGAGCACTACCGCAACCCGGTCAACGCGGCACTGCTCCGCGGCGGTGCCTCTGCGGCGGGCGAGCGTCAGTCCAACTGCCTCCGGAACCGCCGGACGGAGGCCGGTCTGCTGCTCGATCGGTACCCGGACACCGAGATCACGGCGGACGACATCCTCGATCTGGTCGTCGCCCCGATCATCTACCGGGTGATCTTCCTGCCCTGGACGCTCGAGGACGGCACGGCGGAGCAGCTGGTCGGCCGCCTGTTCCGCTGAGCCCGCAGCCCGGAGATAGAGTCGGAAGGATGCGCCAGGAACGGACCAGCGAGGAACGCTCCGCGGCCCGCTCCGGCTGGGCTGTCGGCCTCGCCACGGCCGCGTACGGCGTCTCGTTCGGGGCCCTCGCCACGGCATCCGGCCTCGACATCTGGCAGACCTGCGTGCTCAGTCTGATCATGTTCAGCGGGGGCTCGCAGTTCGCCCTCATCGGCGTCCTGGCCTCGGGCGGGACGGCGGCCGGCGGCACCGCGATCATCAGCGCCGCGCTCCTCGGCGTCCGCAACTCCTTCTACGCTCTGCGCCTGTCGCGCATCATCGGCCCGGGACTCTGGCGGCGAGCCGCAGCCGCGCAGCTGACCATCGACGAATCGACCGCCGTCGCCGTCGCCCAGACCCAGCTGCGCGCGCAGCGCATCGGCTTCTGGGTGACCGGCCTCGTGGTCTACGTCGGCTGGAACCTCACCACGCTCGCGGGCGCCCTCCTCGGCGACCTCATCGGCGACGTGAAGGCGTACGGATTGGATGCGGCCGCCGCTGCCGCATTCCTCGGCCTGCTCTGGCCGCGGCTCAAGGCGCGCCAGACCCAGGCGGTCGCCGTCGCGGGCGGCTTCGTCGCGACGTTGCTGACGCCGTTCCTCATGCCGGGGCTGCCGGTCCTCGTGGCAGCGCTGGTGGCCATCGTCGTCGGTGTGCTCAACCTGTTCGGGCGGCGGAGCGACCCGCCGCATCCCGAAGCGGTCCCGATGGAGCGGGAGGTGAAGCCGTGACGACCTGGCAGGTCATCCTCCTGGCCGCCATCTGCGTCCTCGGTCTGAAGGTCGCCGGCTGGATGGTGCCGCCGAAGGCTCTCGACCATCCGACCATCGCACGCGTGAGCGACCTGCTGACCGCGGCGCTCCTCGCGGCACTCATCGGCGTCCAGACCCTGGGCGCCGGACAGTCGCTGCAGCTCGACGCGCGCCTGCCGGCGGTCGCGATCGCGGCCGGCCTGTACGCCCTGCGGGTGCCGTTCATCGTCGTGGTGCCCGCCGCTGCGGTGGTCGCCGCGGTCATCCGGCTGTTCACCTGAGTCGTCCGCCCTGCGCGAACCGGCTGCCATGGGACGACGGCGAGGGTGAGACTGTCCCCGTGAGCGAGATGGACGAGCGGGACGACGACGCAGCCCTCGACGCCTACTCGGCGGTGGTCACCCGCGTCGCGGAGGCCGTGCTCCCCTCCGTTGCCGCGGTGTCGGTGCGCACGCGGATGGGCGCGGGCGCGGGCAGCGCCTCCGTCATCACCGCCGACGGGCACCTCCTCACCAGTGCGCACGTCGTGATCGGCGCCTCGGCCGTCGAGCTGTCGTTCGGCGACGGCACCTCGATGGCGGCCGATGTGGCGGGGACGGACGCCCTCTCCGACCTGGCCGTGCTGCGCGCACGCGCCGGCACCCCTCCTCCCCTGCGGCTCGGGGACGCGTCCCGGCTCAAGGTCGGTCAACTCGTGGTGGCCCTCGGAAATCCGCTCGGCCTCGCGGGCAGTGTCACCGCGGGGATCGTCTCGGCGCTCGGCCGCTCTCTCCCGACCGCGTCGGGCCGCGTGATCGACGAGGTGATCCAGACCGACGCCGCGCTCAACCCCGGAAACAGCGGAGGGGTCCTCGCCGACAGCGCCGGCCGCATGATCGGGGTGAACACCGCCGTGGCGGGCATCGGGCTGGGCCTCGCAGTGCCGATCAACGCGAGCACGCTCGAGATCGTGGAGGCGCTGAAGAGCAGTGGCCGGGTCCGGCGCGCCTGGCTGGGTGTGGCCGGGGTCAAGGTGCAGCGGAGCCCGGAGGCGGCCGCGAAGGTGGGCGCACCGCAGGGGCTCCGGATCGCCAGCGTCGTGCCGGGGAGCCCGGCGGCGGAGGCGGGCGCACGCGCGGGCGACATCGTGATCTCGCTGGACGGCATCCCCGTCTCGGACCCCACCGGCCTTCAGCGCCTCATGGTCGAGCGTGCCATCGGGCGGCGGATGGAGCTCACCCTCGGGCGCAACGGCGCGCTGGTGGATGTGGTGGTCCTCCCCCAGGAGCTCGTCGGCTGACCCCTGCGCTCCGTTCCCCGGCACGCGCGTGTCGGCGGCCTCGCATACCGTGACGCCGTGAGCGCATCCTGGCATCCCGTGGCGAATGCGCAGCCCAGCGAGTGGTTGCTCCGCCAGGGGTCGCTGGGAGCGCCGTACGGGGTGATCCGGCGGTTCGCCTTCGGCGATCCGAACAAGCCGGACGTGTGGTTCCGGGTGGTGACCTGGGCCCAGAGCTCCGCCGAACGCGAGCTCATCGGCTGGTGCCGCACCCTCGAGGCGGCCGCCGCCGCTGCCTGGGACCACCGCCGCGCCACCGAGTCGTGGCGGCACCACCTGGCGTCACGACGAGTGGATGCGGCCACCATGGCGGCGCAGCGCCCGAGCGCTGCAGAGCTGGTGCGGTTCTACCGCGCGGCACTCCGCCGGGACGCGAGCACGGCATCCAGGTCGTCCAAGATGGCTCCGACCAGGCCAGCGGCCCTCTCGGTCCCTGCACCCACCTCCGCACCACCGGCCTCCGCACAACCAGCCTCCGCACCACCGGCCTCCGCCCCAGGCTCCCCAGGCGCCCCGGCGCAGAGTGCGCGAGCCAACGCTACGACCCGTTCGCGGTGAAGCACCACGCGGGCGTCCGGGACGAGGAGCAGGTACCGGATGACGCGGAGGTCGGCGACCCTCAGCGCTCCGGCGAGCACGCGGTTCGGGAGCGAGTCCGCCAGCGTCGACATCAGGTGGGAGAAGCCGAGGGCCGGATCGAGGTCTCCCCGCTCGAGGCGCCGCGTGAGCAGCGTGAATTCGACCTCGGACTCGAGGCTCCGCGCCGTCTCGGCGCTCCGCAAGGCTGCGGGCCACAGGAGCCGGAGCACGGCCACCGCGTCGACGGCGTCCCCCTCATCGAGCGGCGCGATCTCGGTGAACCGGTTGGGCGAGCTCGTCACCAGCCCGACGGCGACGAGTCGCCCGAGAGCCTCGCGCACCGGTGTCCGTGAGACATTCAGCCAGGCGGTCAGATCGGCATCCCGCAGGCGCCGCCCCGGGCGGAGCTCGCCGGACAGGATGCGCTCCAGCACCAGAGTGAAGACGTCGTCGCGGAGCAACCGTCGATTCTCGTGACGCGGCGCCTCGGCCCAGTCCACACCCACACGATCCTCTTTCCTGCACGTCAGAAACCATGCATGCCTGTCCTAACATACAGAACCTGGGACGAGGATGCACGCACGCCGGATCCGTGCTGCCACCGATGTCCGGGCCTCAATGCCCGCATTACCCTTTCATCAGGCTTCGGCCAGGGGGAACCGGTCCTGTCGGGGGACGGACCGGGAAAGGGCCCGGAGCGTCACACGCTCCGGGCCCTTTCATCGCGCACGAGGTGCGCTGTGCTCGCTACTTGGTCAGCGGCTCCAGGGTCGGGTCGTTGGCGTATGCCGCGGCCGCGTTCTCCTTGGTGACGATCACCGGCTTCAGCAGGAACGCCGGGACGACCTTGGTGCCGTTGTTGTACGACTTGTCGTCGTTCACCGCGGGCTTCTTGCCGGCCTGCAGGTCCTTGACCATGTCGATGGCCTGCTTGACCAGGTTGCGCGTGTCCTTGTTGATGGTCGAGTACTGCTCGCCCGCCATGATGGACTTGATCGACTCGGCCTCCGAGTCCTGACCGGTGACGACCGGGACCGGCTTGCCTGCACCCTTCACCGAGGTGATGATGGCGCGGGCCAGGGTGTCGTTCGGCGAGAGGACCCCGTCGAGCTCTGCCGAGCCGTAGGAACCGGCGAGCAGGTTGTCCATGCGGGTCTGCGCGTTCTGCGGGAGCCAGCCCTGCGTGGCGGTCTGCTTGATGTCGGTCTGACCGGAGACGACCTTCAGGGTGCCGTCCTTGATCTTCGGCTCGAGCACCTTCATGGCGCCGTTGAAGAAGACCGCCGAGTTGGCGTCGTCGGGCGAACCCGAGAACAGCTCGATGTTGAAGTTCTTCTTGCCCGGGTACTTCTTCGCCATGCCGTCGAGCAGCGCCTGGCCCTGCAGCTCGCCGACCTTCTCGTTGTCGTAGGCCACGTAGTAGTCGACGTTCGGGGAGTTGAGGATGAGGCGGTCGTAGGCGATGACGGTGGCGCCGGCGTCGTGGGCGGCCTTGGCCTGGGCGGCCAGCTGGCCACCGTCGACGGCGCCGATGATGACGACCTTCGCGCCGTTGGTGATCATCGACTGGATCTGCGACTGCTGGTCCGCGACGGCACCGGAGGCGCCGGCGTACTGCACGTCGCCCTTGAATCCGGCCGCCTTCAGGCCATCGGTGAAGAGGCCACCGGCGAGGACCCAGTTCTCGGAGGTCTTGGTCGGGAGGGCGACACCGATGGTCGCGCCCTTGTCGAAGCCGGACGCGGCGCCGCTGCTGTCCGAGCCGGAACGGCTGCCCGAGCAGCCGGTCAGTGCCAGCGCGGCGGCAGCAGCGACAGCCACTGTCGCGAGTGCGATTTTGCGCATTGCGTATCTCTTTCTGTGTTGTGTGGTGCAGGAGGGAAGGAAAAGAGCTAGGACGTGAGCGACCGGGACGAGTCCTCGGCGGAGTCGGTCGCCGGCAGGACGGCGGGCTGCTCGGCAGGGAGCGCCTCGGACTCCTGCCTCTTGCCGGGGAACATCCGGCCGATCAACGACGGGCCGCCCCGGCGCTTGGAGTAGACGTCGATGCCGACGGCGATCAGCAGGACCAGGCCCTTGATGATCTGGACCTTGTCGGCCGTCACGCCGAGGAGCTGGAGGCCGTTGTTCAGGACCGCGATGACGAGACCACCGACGATGGAGCCGGCGACCGTTCCGATGCCGCCCGACACCGCGGCGCCACCGATGAAGACGGCCGCGATGGCATCCAGCTCCCAGCCGAGCCCGTCCTGCGGGCCGGAGGCGACGGAGCGGGCGACCGAGATCATGGCGGCCAGTGCGGCGAGCACGGACATGTTCATCATCACGAAGAAGTTGATGCGCTTGATCTTGACGCCGGAGAGCTCGGCCGCGTGCCAGTTGCCGCCGACCGCGTAGATGTGCCGGCCGAAGATCGTGCTCCGGGTGATGAAGGAGTACAGGATGATGAGCACGCCGAGGATGACGCCGGCCACCGGGAACGACGTGCCGACGCGGCCGCTGCCGAACAGGACCGCCGCATAGACCACCACGGCGTCGAGGATGACGACCTTGAACACGCTGACCCAGAGCGGCGCCCGCTCGGAGCCCATCCGGGCCTGGTTGCGGCGGGTGCGCACCTCGATCAGCACGATGACCACGGCGATGATGAAGCCGAGCAGCAGAGTGGAGTTGTTGAAGCCGGTGTTGGGGCCCCACTCGGGCAGGAAGCCGCCGCCGATGAAGGTGAACGCGTCCGGGACCGGGATGGTGTTGGCGCTGCCGATCAGCTGGTTCAGGCCGCGGAAGATCAGCATCCCGGCCAGGGTCACGATGAAGGCCGGGACGCCGACGTAAGCGACCCACCATCCCTGCCAGGCACCGATCGCGACGCCCACCAGCAGGCCGAGGACGATCGCGAGCGGCCACGGAAGGTGCCACTCGGTCATCGACTTCGCCACGATGATGCCGACGAGCGCGGCCACCGATCCGACGGACAGGTCGATGTGCCCGGCGATGATCACCATCACCATGCCGATGGCCAGGATCAGGACGTAGACGTTCTGGTTGACCAGGTTGATCAGGTTCACCGACTCGAGCGTCTTGCCGCCGGTGAGCGCCTCGAACAGCAGGATGATGACGATGAGGGCGAAGAGGATGCCGAACTGGCGGCCGGTGGACTGGCCGCCGCCGAACATCTTGCCCAGGTCGCGGAGGCCGCCGGACTTCTTCTTCTCGGGGATCTGTGTGGTCATGGCTATCGGGCAATCCTCTTCTTGGCGGATGTCATGCTTTTCAGGAGCGTCTCGGGGGTCGCCTCGGCGATCGGCAGCTCGTCGGTGATCTGACCTTCGAAGATCGTGTAGATGCGGTCGGAGATGCCGAGCAGCTCGGGAAGCTCCGAGGAGATGACGATGACGCCCTTCCCCTGGGCGGCGAGCTGCTGGATGATGCCGTAGATCTCGAACTTGGCGCCGACGTCGATGCCGCGCGTGGGCTCATCCAGGATGAGCACGTCCGGGTCGGTGAACATCCACTTGGCGAGGACCACCTTCTGCTGGTTGCCGCCCGAGAGCGTGCTCACCCCGCGGTCGACATCCGGCGTCTTGATGCGGAGGCTCTTGCGGTACTCCTCGGCGACCGCGTGCTCCTTCAGGTCGTTCACGACGCCGCGGGAGGCGATCTTGCTCAGCTTCGCGGCGACGACCGACTGCTTGATGTCGTCGAGGAGGTTGAGGCCCAGCACCTTGCGGTCCTCGCTCACGTAGGCCAGACCGTTGTCGATCGCCTCGGAGACGTTGCGCAGCTGGATCTGCCGGCCGTCCTTGTAGATCTCGCCGGAGACCCAGGTGCCGTAGGAGCGTCCGAAGACGCTCATCGCGAGCTCGGTGCGTCCGGCGCCCATCAGGCCGGCGAAGCCGACGATCTCGCCACGGCGCACGTAGAAGCTGGAGTTCTTGACGACCAGGCGCTCCGGCACCTGTGGATGCTGGACCACCCAGTCGCGCACCTCGAAGAACGGTTCGCCGATGTTCGGCGTGCGCTCCGGGAAGCGGCTCTCGAGGGTGCGGCCGACCATCCCGCGGATGATGCGGTCCTCATCCACGCCGTCCGCCTTCACGTCGAGCGTCTCGATGGTGCGGCCATCGCGGATGATCGTGATCTCGTCGGCGACGCGCTCGATCTCGTTCAACTTGTGGCTGATGATGATGGAGCTGACGCCCCTGTGCTTGAGGCCGACGATCAGGTCGAGCAGGTGCCCGGACTCCGCCTCGTTGAGCGCTGCGGTCGGCTCGTCGAGGATCAGGAGCTTGACCTCCTTGTTGAGCGCCTTCGCGATCTCGACCAGCTGCTGCTTGCCGACGCCGATGTTCTTGATCTGCGTATCCGGGTCGTCGGAGAGCCCGACGCGCGCCAGCAGTTCGACGGCGCGGCGCTTGGCCTCGCCCCAGTTGATGACACCGCCGCGGCCGGGCTCGTTGCCGAGGAAGATGTTCTCGGTGATCGAGAGCTCGGGGATGAGCGCGAGCTCCTGGTGGATGATGACGATGCCGCGCTGCTCGCTGGACTTGATGTCCTTGAAGCGCATCACCTCGCCCTGGTAGACGATGTCTCCGCTGTACGTGCCGTAGGGGTACACGCCGGAGAGGACCTTCATCAAGGTGGACTTCCCCGCGCCGTTCTCGCCGCAGATCGCGTGGATCTCACTGGCGTGAACGGTGATGGAGACATCCTCGAGCGCCTTGACCCCGGGGAACTCCTTGGTGATCGCCCGCATCTCGAGGATGACTGCGTTCGAGGGCATCGACGCTCCTTGGCTTGCTTCGAATGATGTGCCTAAGTAGTAAACGCTATTCGCGCGCTTGCCGTCAAACAATGAAGACAACAAAGCGATAACGACACCGGCAACTAATAGGACACCCGCGTGCGGATTCCGTGACGCGCGCAGCGGTCAGTCGTTCCCGGCGAGGGCTCCCTGGATGACGATCGCCGCGGCACCCAGCGACTCGGCCCGGTCGCCGAGCGAGGACACGCGAACCGTCGTCGTACCGGCGATGATCGGGATGGCGTTCTGCCGGATGCCATGCCGGATCGGGTCGAGCAGCGCATCGCCGAGGCCGACCAGCGGACCGCCGATGAGCACGATCTCCGGATTGATGACGTTCGCGACGTTGCCGATGGCCTGGCCGATCGCCGTTCCCGCGTCTCGCACGACGCGCAGCACCGCCGGGTCCCTCTCGAGCCCCCGTCTGAGGATGTCGGCCGTCGTCAGCGGGCCGTTCCCCCGTCCGAGCGCGTCGAGCATCACACTCGTGGACGCGATCGTCTCCAGGCAGCCGCGGTTGCCGCACCGGCAGATCACGCCGTGCTCGACGAACGGCGTGTGTCCCAGCTCTCCCGTGATCCCGAGGAACCCGTAGTAGGGCTGGCCGTTCAGGATGAGCCCGGCACCGATCCCCGTGCCGATCTTCACGAAGATGAGGTTCCCGTGACCGCGATTGGCGCCCCAGGTCACCTCGGCGAGCGCGCCGAGGTTGGCGTCGTTGTCCACCGTGACCGGGAAGCCGAAGGCGTCCTCCAGGTGACGCCGGGTGATCCCCACCCATTCGGGAAGGATGGCGCCCTGCAGCACCGTGCCCGTCCGCCGGTCGATCGGACCGGGGATGCCCACGCCGACGGCCAGCACCGACTCCCGGTCGTGGCCGCAGCCGACGAGCATCCTCTGGAGGAGATCCGCCGCCTCCTGCACCGCCGCCATCGCGTCGTAGCCCGGCTCGAGGGCCACCTGCTCCTCGGCGACGACCTGGTAGCCGAGCGTGGAGAGCACGATGCGCACGTGGCGGCGGCCGAAATCCACGCCCACCGCGATGTCGCCGGTGTCCGTGAGCTGCACCAGGAGGGCACGTCGCCCGCTGGAGGTCACCGGGGAGGTCGACACGACACCCTTCGTCGCCATGTCGCGGACGATGTTGGACACGGTCGCTGTGGACAGCCCGGTGCCGCGCGCGAGCTCGGCCTGGGTGGACGGTCCGTTGGCCAGCAGGAACTCGACGAGACGTTCCTGATTCAGGTGCCTCAGAGCGCCCTGGGACCCGGGATTCCGTACGCCGAAGGGGGTCGGCCCGGGAGTGGCGGTCATAGCGATAACAGTGAACGATCCGCGTGTTGGAGTCAAGCTGTGAACGCGGCGTCACACCGCGACTGTGCGGCGAACGAAGTGAGCGAGGGCGCGACGACGCGCTGAGGGCGCTGCGATGATGGAGGCATGCCCATCCTGAACAAGGACATGCAGGTCTGCATCTCCCTCGCCGGTCGCCCGAGCAACATCGGAACGCGCTTCCACAATTACCTGTACGACGAGCTGGGCCTCAACTTCGTCTACAAGGCGTTCACCACGGACGACCTCGAGGGCGCTGTCCGAGGCATCCGGGCTCTGGGCATCCGCGGCTGCTCGGTCTCCATGCCGTTCAAAGAGGCCATCATCCCGCTGGTCGACAGCCTGGAGGCGTCGGCCGTCGCCATCGAGTCGGTCAACACGGTGGTCAACGAGGATGGGCTGCTCACCGCGTCCAACACCGACTACGAGGCCGTGGCCCAGTTGCTGGCCGAGCACGAGGTCGACCCCGCCCAGCGCGTCCTCGTCCGCGGTTCCGGAGGGATGGCCAAGGCCGTGGTCGCCGCCTTCCGGGGTGCCGGCTTCGAGGAGCTCACCGTGCTCGCCCGCAACGCCGAGGCCGGCCCGGCGCTGGCCGAGCGCTACGGCTACACCTGGCTCGCCGCCGACCCCGAGCCGGGGTTCGATGTCGTCGTGAACGTGACTCCGCTCGGGATGCGCGGAGATGCGGAGAGCGTCCTCGCCTTCGATCTCCCCGTCATCGAGCGCGCCTCGACGGTCTTCGACGTCGTGGCGTTCCCCTCCGAGACGCCGCTCATCGTCGCAGCGCGCGCAGCAGAGCGGCACGTCATCACGGGGGCCGAGGTGATCGCGCTGCAGGCGGCACGGCAGTTCGAGCGCTACACCGGCGTGGCTCTCACTGCGGAGCAGGTCGCGCGGGCGTCGGAGTTCTCCCGGGCGGAGTGATCGGGCGGGTGCTGCCAAGCCCCGTCCGTGTGCTGCGCGCGGACATCTTCGAGGAGTAACTTGAAGGCCGGACCTGAGGAGAGGACGCATGGGCAGCAAAGGCGGCATCGTCAGCGGCGAGCGGTTCGGGCGCCGGACCGATGAGTACTGAACGGATGCCGCGGACCCAGGACGAACGGAGGCCGGATGACCTCCTCGCCCTCGAGAACCAGGTGTGCTTCGGGCTCGCCGTGGCCGCGCGCAGTGTCATCGCCCTGTACCGGCCGGTGCTGGAGCCCCTGTCGCTGACCCATCCGCAGTACCTCGTGATGCTCGCGCTCTGGGAGCGGGAGCCGCGCTCGGTCAGGGACCTCAGCGAGACGCTCGCCCTGGAGCCGGCGACGCTGTCGCCCCTCCTGAAGCGGCTGGAGGCGACGGGGTACCTCGAGCGGCGACGCAGCACGGCGGACGAACGCGCGCTCGAGGTGCGGCTCACGCCGGCGGGGCGGGAACTGCGCGCGCAGGCCGAGAAGGTCCCGCGGAGCATCGTCGCGCAACTCGGACTTCCCATCTCCGAGTTGGAGGAGTTGCGCGACAGCCTGCAGCGGATCACCGCAGCGGCCCTCCGGGACGACTGACCCGGTCGCTTCAGTCGACGGTGGACGCCGGGCACACCAGGCGCGTGGCCTCCCGCTGACCTCCGGGACGCAGCACTTCGTGCTCGGTCATCGGACGGCCGCACATCGGGCAGGGCGCGGCAGCGGAACGGTGGTCGGGGGCCTCCGGGTGCCCGGCGCCGAGCTGTGCCGGGCCGGCGATCCGGATCAGCTTCTCATTCCACCGCGCATACCAGCCGGCGACGCGTCCCGCCATCATTCCTCGATTCGTTAGTGCACTAATCAACAGTCTAGCCGAGCTGGACCCTCCCCCTGAGGTCACGGTTTACGCTGGGAGCGGAGGATCGCATGCGCATCAGTGAGCTCGCCGGACGTGCGGGAGTGACCGTGAAGGCCGTGCGCTACTACGAACGGCTCGGTCTCCTCTCCCCGGAGCGGCTCGGCAACGGCTATCGCGAATACCGTGAGGAGCATCTGCGCGCCGTCCGGGAGATCCGCGAACTGGCCGCGACGGGCATCCCGCCGGACAAGGCGCGGCCCTTCATCGACTGCCTCGGATCGGGCCACACACACAGCGACGAGTGCCCGGCCTCGCGCGATGCCTACCGCGACGGACTGGCGGAGCTGGATGCGGCGATCGCCCAGCTGGAACGTCGCCGCGAGCTCCTCGCACGGCGGCTCATGGGTGCCGAGCACCGCATCCCGGAAGCCGCCGAGGGCTGCGGTTGCACGGTCGCGTCCGTCTGACGCGTACGCCGGATCATCCCGGGGGATGACCCCGTCGCGACCTCGGGTCGATGCCCGGGGAGGTGCGTGAACGGTTGACTCGACAGCGTCGGCCCGGGCATTCCGCTCGGGACCCCGACGCGGAGGGGGAGGCCGATGACGACGCTGGGCCACGGACTGCGAACCGCACCGACGTTCGGCACGGCATCGGTCCCGGGACGGCGGCGGGCGCGGGGGTTGCTCGCCGCCGTCACCGGCAACGCCTACCTGCAGCTGCTGGTGACCCTCGTGCTCCTCGCAGCCGGCGCCGTCGTGCTCCTGGTCGGGATCGGGCTCCTGCTGAACGTCACCGTCCCGTGGATCTTCGACAGCGAGCTGCGTGCGGTCAAGACGTTGCTGCCCCAGCTCGGCTGATCCCGGCCCCGGCTGATCCGCCCTGGCCCTCGCCCACCCGCAGACCGTAGAGTCGCGAGCATGGCTCGACTCCTCTTCTCCGCCATCGCATCCCTCGACGGCTACACCGTGGACTCGTCCGGTTCGTTCGAGTGGGCGCACCCCGAGCGGGACGTGCATGCGTTCGTCAACGACCTCGAACGCGGCGTCGGTACCTATTTATACGGCCGGCGGATGTACGAGACGATGCGCGTCTGGCAGGACCTTCCCGGCGACTCCCCCGAGCCGGTGATCGCCGACTACGCGGCGGTCTGGCAGAGCGCCGACAAGGTGGTGTTCTCCTCGACGCTGACCGAGGTGAGCACGCCGCGGACGCGGCTCGAAAGCCGGTTCGACCCTGTGAGCGTGAGGGAGCTGGTGGATGGTGCTGACGCGGATGTGTCGATCGGCGGCCCGACTCTGGCCGCCAGCGCCTTCGCCGCCGGTCTCGTCGACGAGGTGACGCTCATCCTCGTTCCCGTGTCGGTCGGCGGAGGGACGCCGGCACTCCCCCGCGACCTGTTCGTCCGTCTCGACCTGCTGGACGAGCGCCGCTTCGAGGGCGGGACGGTCGCCCTCCACTACCGCGTCGACAGGTCCTGAGAACAGGTCACGCGGCATCCCACCAGCGCAGCACGCGCAGCGCACGGAGCGTGACCCACCGGCTCTGATCGCCCTCCCGCTCGAACTCGAGGATCACCGAGCCCTCGTGGATGTTCTCCAGCGTCCAGCGACCGTCGGCGTCCGTCTTCCCGCGGACCAGCTCGACGGCCTCCGCGAGCCGGGGATCGCGCCGGTCCTGCCTCCGGAAGTGCTCCAGGCCGCGCAGGATGTCGTGGAACCAGCGCACCGGATACGAGAGCATCGTCATCCGCGGATCGGGCACCGACCCGTCCGAGCGGCGACGGTACAGCTTGCGCTCGAGCAGGTACTCCTCTCCTGCGAGCGCCGCCTCCTCCACGCGGGGATCGGAGCCGCCCGCGCGCTGCCAATCCCGCAGCCCCTCCACCGCGCAGATCGTCGAGTGGAAGGATGACACCTGCGCGCCGTATTCGGCCCAGCAGTTCCAGCCGCCGTCGGCCAGGCGGGAGCCGAGCAGGCTCTCCACGATCGTGTCTCCGCCCTCGCCGAAGTAGGAGGCGATGGTCAGCGTCACCCCGTTGATGCACGGCTCGGTCTCGCCCTCGAAGTAGGGCTCGCCGTCGTGCTCCCAGCGCACGTTCTCGCGCACCCGGCCGATCGCGAGCCGGGCTTGCGGGCTCTCCGGATCGAGGCCGAAGTCGACCAGCTGCTGGAGGCTGAAGTGCGTCCCGCTCCACGCGTCGAAGCCGTCCCGCTCGGGCGGGATCCATCCCGGCCGGTAGGTGCCTCCGTCCCAGAGGCCGTCCTCCGCCTGCTCGCCGAGGAATCTCGCACCCCACCCCTCGGTGGCGACGCGCCCGCGCTCGGCGGCGATCTCCTCCGGGGACGCGTCTACGAGGTCGCGCAGCACCTGCCAGCGAAGTGCCGGATCTGAGTCCAGAAGCCAGTCGGTCACATCCATGCGCTCCACGCTAGTCCGCGGTGTTGCCGGCGGACAGAGCTGTCCGTACCCCTGGGATCCGGGCCAGTCAATCGCTGTACCCGCCTCTCTGCAATGTCTTCAGTGGACGGCACATCGCAACCGGACACATCCATCGAAAGGAAACGTCAGTCATGACCATCTCAGACGACCCGTCCGCCGAAACGCCGATCTTCGACAGCAGGCGCGACGCTCTCGACCCGGAGGCGGGACTGCCCGAAACCGTGCTGCCAGGGGGCAGCGGCGGGCAGACGAGCGGGGGCTACAGCGGGGGCACGAGCGGGGACTACAGCGGGGGGACCAGCGGGGACTACAGCGGGGCCACGAGCGGTGGTGAGTCCAGCGGCGTCCGCGAAGAGGCGGGGCGCGTCGCGGATTCGGCCGCCGAGGCGGGCAAGGACGTCGCCGCCACCGCCGCGGAACAGGCCAGGAACGTCGCGGGCGAAGCGAAGTATCAGGCCAGAGACCTGTACCGCCAGACCCAGCAGGAGCTGCGCGAGCAGGCTGCGCAGCAGCAGGAGCGGGTCGCCAGCGGTCTCCGCTCGGTGGGCGACGAGCTCGAGCAGATGGCCGCAGCATCCGAGACCGACGGAGTGGCGAGCGATCTCGTCCGGCAGGCGGCGCAGCGCACCCATGCGGTCGCCGGCTGGCTCGATGCGCGCAATCCCGGCTCGCTGATCGACGAAGTGAAGTCGTATGCCCGGCGCAACCCGGGCACGTTCATCGCGGCCGCGGCCATCGCCGGCGCACTGGCCGGCCGCCTCACACGCGCACTGGCCAGCGGAGGCGACGGAACCGGCGACGGCACAGGGCGAACGACGGTCGGGACCACTCCCGCGACCGGCATCACCGCCGCCGGCACGACGCCGATCGGCGGCGCCACCGCAGGAACACCGACGATCGGCGGCGCCGGCACCCTCTACGGCGAACCCGGCGACGAACTCCCCGACCTTCCGGGGGCGGGCTACACCGGAGGCCGGGCATGACCGACCAGCCGACCCCGGCGGAGGAGCGCGCGGCGAACACCTCGCTCGGCGAGCTGCTCGGAGAGGTCAGCCGTGACCTCTCGACCCTGATCCGCCAGGAGATGGAACTCGCCAAGGCCGAGATCCGGCAGACCGCCACCCGCGCAGGCAAAGGCGCCGGGCTTCTCGGCGGCGCGGGCTACGCGGCCCTCATGGCGGTGTTCTTCCTGTCCGTCGCCCTCTGGTGGGCGCTCGGCTACCTGGTGGGCAACGCCTGGTCGGCGGTGATCGTCGCCATCATCTGGGCGATCGTCGCGCTGATCCTGTACCTGGTCGGGCGCAGACAGCTGGAGACCGTGAAGGGCGTCCCCCAGACCGTCGCGACGGTCAAGGAAATCCCAGAAACGCTGAAACCGAACGGAGAGAACCGATGACCGACGACCCCGACGCCATCCGCGCCGACATCGAGGCCACGCGCCGCAACCTGAGCGGCGACGTGGACGCACTGGCCGACAAGGTCACGCCCAGCAAGATCGCCCAGCGCCAGACCCGCCGGGTGAAGGGCGCCTTCCACTCCCTCAGCGAGAAGATCATGGGCTCGGCCGAGGACGTGGCGAGCACCACAGGAGCGGCGGTGTCGGACGCAGGCGACACCATCGCGGACGCCGGCCGCACGGTGGTGAACAAGGCGCAGGGCAACCCGCTCGCCGTCGGCCTCATCGCCTTCGGCGTCGGAGCGCTGATCGCCTCCCTCATCCCGCCGAGCGAGAAGGAGCAGGAGCTCGCATCCGCCGCCAAGGACGCCGCGCAGCCGTTGCTGCAGGAGGCAGCCGAGGTGGGCAAGCAGATGGCGAGCGATCTGAAGGAGCCCGCGCAGGACGCCATGCAGTCCGTGAAGGAGGCCGCGCAGGAGGGGGTGGCCACCGTGCAGGACGAGGCCACGGCCCGCGCGGGCGACGTCGCCGACGACGCGCGCGAATCCGGACAGCGCCTGCAGTCCGGCCAGTAGCGCATCGACTCGACGCGGCGGAGGGACGAGCCCGACGGCCCCCGCCGCGTCGCTTCGCGTCCGCCCGCGCGTGCGGCGGCGTCAGACCAGCGGCGCCCCGACCACGCGGTTGCCGCCGGCGTTCTTGGCCGAGTACATCGCGTGGTCGGCCTCGCGGATCAGCCGGTCGGGATTCCAGTCCGGGTCGGCGGTGCGTGCGACGGACATCCCGATGCTGGCGCTGATCGGGAAGCCCTGCGGGAGGTCGGAGAACGGCTGCTCGATGGAACGCCGGATGCGATCCGCGACCTCCTCCGCGGAGACGGCGTCCGGCACTTCGCACACCACGACGAACTCGTCGCCGCCATAGCGGGCGACCAGGTCGTCCTGCCGGACCGCCGCCTGCAGCCGCAGGCCGACCTCCCGCAGCAGCAGGTCGCCCGTGTGGTGGCCGAGGTGGTCGTTGACCCGCTTGAAGCCGTCCAGGTCGATGAACAGAGTGGCGACCAGCGTCGACGCCGAGCTCTGGTACTCCAGCAGTTCCGTCTCCAGCCGCCGCCGGTTGGGCAGTCCGGTCGTCTCGTCGTGCATCGCCGCGTGCTCCAGCTGTCGCTGCAGCCGCAGGGTGGTGATCGCCTGGGCCGCCTGGCCGGCGAGCGCGTCCGCCAGCGGGGCCGCCTCCGAGTCGAACTGACGCGGGTGGAGGAAGAACGCCACGAAGACACCGAAGAGCAGATCGTCGTGCTGGATGGGCGACACGAGGACCGCGTCGACTCCCGCATCCCGCATCGCCTGCCCGAGCACCCGCGCTATGGCATCCGCGGCTGCGACGCCGCTGATCGTCACCACGCGGCGGGGAGCGGCGGCCTGCGCGAGGAGCGAGTCCGTCTGCTCGGTGGAGCGCAGTGGGTTGCTGCCCGACGCCTGCCTGAACCCGCCGGTCTCGTCGAGGAGGTACACAGCGGACTGCTCCGCTTGATACGCCTTCGCGACGGTGGTCGCCAGGATGTCCACCAGCGCCTGCTCATCGGTGGCGGCGGAGAAGGCGATCGACGAGTCGATGATCAACTCGAGACGGTTCCGGGTGCGCTGCTGGAGCGTCTGGGAGCGGACCAGGGCCTCTTCGCGGTCGGCGCGCTCGGTGGCATCCACCAGCGCGAGCACTTCGCCGCCGTCGATCCGGCGGCGGCCGACCACCACGGCGCGCGATGTCCCGTCGACGTTCGCCAGGCGAACCAGTCCGTCGGAGGTGCCGACGAGAGCGGAGATCCGATTTCGGAGCGAGGTGAAGGGCCGGCCCGCGAGCTCCTCCATCGAGAGTCCCGTCCACGAGACGAAGACGGCGTTGGCATCGCGGATGCGGCCCTCGTCGTCCAGCTCGACGAGTGCGCAGGGCAGGTCATCCGCTGCGAAAGGCCGCACCGCACTCTCCTTCGGATGGCCGGGCCGCGTGGCGGCGGGTCGATACATCAAGAATTTACCGCACCGGCGAACGGGAGAGCCTGACCGATCCATACGGTACCTTCAGCCGGCGCACAGGCCACGTAAGAATCCATCAAGAATGCGAATGCATCGTTATCACTATGGATCCCACCCTGAGCGTTCCGGCACCGGCCGTCCGGCCGCGCATCCGGCCCCGCCCGACGCCGTCGCGCGCCGGGTCGCGCGCGGTGCGAGCGGCGCTCGTGCTGGGAACCCTCGGCGTGCTCGGGATGTGGTGGTTCAGCGTGCCCGCGGGGTTCGCGGCCACACCGGCCGACGCCCTGACCTCGCTCGGCGAGCTCAGCGGGATGGTCGGCGCGTTCCTGGTCTGCGCTCAGGTGCTCCTGATCGCCCGGGTTCCCTGGTTCGAAGACGCGGTCGGGCTCGACAAGCTGGTCTCCTGGCACCGCTCGCTCGGCGCCTCCGTGCTCTTCCTCGTCGTGGCGCACGTGCTGTTCCTGGTGATCGGTGGCGAGCTGGCGGACCGCAATCCTCCGTGGAACGAGTTCCTGTCGATCCTCCAGACCTATCCGGACATGCTCACCGCCCTCGTCGGGACCATCGCGTTCCTGGTCGTGGGGCTGAGCAGCGCGCGACTCGTCCGCACGAAGCTGTCGTACGAGATCTGGTACTGGCTGCACCTGACGACCTACGTGGCGATCTTCCTGACCTTCTCGCATCAACTCAGCGGCGGCGCGCATTTCGTCTCCTACCCTCTCAACCGGGTGATCTGGATCGCTCTCTACCTGGCGACGGCGTCCGCCGTGCTGACCTGGCGCTTCATCCTGCCGACCCTCGACGCCTGGCGGCGGCGGATGCGGGTCGTCACCGTGGTCCCGGAGGGCGAAGGCGTGAACAGCGTGTGGCTGACCGGGCCGCATGTCGACGAGCTGGGCGTGCGCGGGGGCAACTTCCTCCTCTTCCGCTTCCTGAGCTGGGGCCATCTGGCCACCGCGCATCCGTACTCCGTGTCCGCCGTCCCGGCGGACGGCCACCTCCGGATCACCGTCGGCGCCCTGGGGGACCACTCCAGCCTCCTGCCCGCCGTGAAGCCCGGGTCGCTGGTCTTCGTCGAAGGCCCGTTCGGCCGCTTCACCGCCGACCGGGCGAGCCGCGCACGCATCCTGCTCATCGCGGGAGGGGCGGGCATCGGCCCGATCCGCGCCCTGGCGGAGGAGCTGGTCCGCCGTGGTGCCAGCCCGGTCGTCCTGTACCGTGCGCGGTCGGCGCAGCGCCTCGCGCTGCTGGGCGAGCTGCAGTCGCTTCCGGGCGTGACCGTCATCCCGCTGGTGGGCCGGCGCTCGGAGCTCGGCTACGACCCCCTCGACCCGGAGGCGCTGCGCCGCCTCATCCCGGACCTCCACGACTGGGAGGCGTTCATCTGCGGCCCGGAGGGGATGGGCGAGACGGCCGAGACGTCGCTCCGGGCCCTGCGGATGCCGAAGCGATTCATCCACCGAGAAGAACTGAGCATGTCATGAACAGCAGATCCTGGCGCGGAACCATCCTCTTCACCGTGATCCTCGTCACGATGGGCGCGACGGTCGGGCTCAAGCTGTACGGGATCGGCGAGCAGGTCAGCGCCTCGGACACGTCGGTGCACGCGGCCACCTCCGCGGCGACGGCAGGGACGTCCGGCGCAACGAGCACGCCCACGCCGTCCGCCTCTGCTTCCGCCTCGGCATCGCCCTCCCCGTCCGCCACCGCGACGCCCGCGCAGGCCGCCGCGACGAAGACCGTGACCGGCTCGGCCATCGACACCCGGTACGGCGCGGTCCAGGTGAAGCTCACATTCACCGGCAACACGATCACGGCGGTCGACACCGTCCAGGCTCCGAACGGCAACGGCCGCGACCAGGAGATCAACCAGCAGGCTCTGCCGATCCTCCAGCAGGAGGTGCTCTCGTCGCAGTCGGCGAACATCGACACGGTGTCCGGCGCTACCTACACCTCTGAGGGCTACATCCAGTCGGTGCAGTCGGCGATCGACAAGCGATGAGGTTCCTCGAGACGGTCATGGGCATCCCGATGTCGATCGACGTCCGCGACGACGCGGATGCGGCGCCGGCCGCCGAGCGCGCCTTCCGTGTTCTGCACGAGGCCGACGAGCGCTTCAGCGCCTACCGTCCCGAAAGCGAGGTGAGCCGGGCGAATGCAGCGGGTGCGACCGGACTCGAGCACAGCACGGACTTCCGCGAGGTCGTCGCCATCGGGGACGCGGCGAGCGCGGCGTCCGGAGGCGCCTTCCGAATCCGGCGCCCCGACGGCACGTGGGACCTCGACGGGGTCGTGAAGGGATGGGCTGCCGCCCGGGCCGCACAGGAGCTCGCCTCCTCTGGTCTCCGCGACTACTGCCTGAACGCCGGCGGTGACGTCGTCGTGGCGGGGACGCCGCGAGACGGCAGGCCGTGGAGCGTCGGCATCCGTTCTCCGCACACGCCCGACGAGATGCTGGCTGTGCTCGCCGTGACCGACGCGGGCGTCGCCACCTCCGGAGCCTACGAACGCGGGTCCCACATCGTCGACGGGCGCGACGGCTCCGTCGCGCGTTCCCTGATCAGCGTGACCGTCGTGGCCGACGACCTGACCACCGCAGACGTTCTGGCGACCGCGGTGTTCGCCCTCGGCCCGAGTGGCGTCCCGTGGGCCATCGACGCGGGCGCACGCGGTGTGCTGGCCGTCGACGCCGACGATCGGATGCTCGGAGCCGGCGAACTCGCCTTCGCGCACCCGCCGAGCGCGGAGTGACGGCCATCGCTCCGGCAGCGGATGGGGCCGACCACGGGGAGGGCCAGCCCTATACTGCGCAGGTGACCGAGAACCAGCGTGTGCTGATCGCCGAGGACGACAGCCGCCTCGCGAGCATGCTCGACACCCTGCTGGGATCGGAGGGGTTCGACGTCGAGGTCGCCCGCGACGGCCAGCGAGCACTCCACCTCGGACTCACCTCGCCGTTCGATGTCCTGGTGCTCGACCGGGGACTCCCCGCGGTCGACGGCCTCGATGTCCTGCGCCGGCTGCGGGAGAACGGGATCACCACGCCCATCCTGGTGCTCTCGGCTCTCGGAACCGCGCCCGACCGCGTCGACGGCCTCAACGCCGGCGCCGAGGACTACCTCGCGAAGCCGTTCGACATCGACGAGCTCGTCGCCCGGGTGCGAGCGCTGACGCGCCGCGCCTCCTCGACGGTCCCCACCGTGCGCTTCCCCGGTGGACGCCTCGACACCGACAGCAGGACCGTGACACTGACCGACGGCAGCAGAACCGTCCTCTCGGAGCGCGAGTCGGCCCTGCTGGAGTGTCTCGCCCGCCGCCCGGCCCAGGTCTTCTCGCGGGCGCTGCTCCTCGAGGACGTGTTCGCGGACGCCGATGATCCCGGCGTCGTCGACACCTACGTCCACCATCTCCGCCGGAAGTTCGGCCGGACGCTGGTCGAGACCGTCCGCGGCGTCGGCTACCGGATGGGCTCGCTCTCGTGATGAGCGGCCGACCGTGATCGGCTCCGACGAGCGGGAGCTGCGTAGCGCATCCCTCCGGCTGGCCGCCCAGTTCGCGCTCATCATCGTGGGCTTGTTCGTGGCTCTCGGGGTCGTCGTCTTCAGTGTCGTCTCGGCGGGACAGCTCGAGGCGGCCCAGCGTGCGCTGTCCGACGCCTCCATGGTCGACTCGGTGCACGACGCCCCGCGCGACCTCCTGGTCACCGTCGTCAGCCCGGAGGGGCGGGACAGCTCGCCGAACCTGCCCGAGGGGCTCCCGGATGAGACTGCGCTGCAGAACGTCCTCCAGCGCGGCGGCTCCCAATCCGGCATCGTCGAGGCCGGCGGCCAGCGTTACCTGACCGAGACGGACGTCCGCCGCGGCAAGGTCGTGCAGGTCTCCTACGGCTTGGGCGAGCAGCAGGAGGAGTTGAGTCGGCTGCTGGTGGCCCTGGTCGTCTCCGGCTTCATCGCCACACTGGCCGCGGCGGGGATCGGGTTGGTGGTGGCGCGCCGGTCGCTCCGCCCGATGGCGGAGGCACTGGCCCTGCAGCGGCGGTTCGTCGCCGACGCCGGACACGAGCTCCGGACACCGCTGACCCTGCTGAGCACGCGTGCTCAGCTGCTGCGCCGCCATGTCGCCCGGGAGTCGTCGTCCACGGACGACGAGCTCCTGTCCGGGTTGGACGAGGTCGTCGACGACAGCCGGGCGCTCACCGAGATCGTGCAGGACCTGCTCACCGCCGCCGACCCGCGCCAGGCGGCCACGAGCGAGGGCGTCGACCTCGGCGAACTCGCCACCGCCGTCGTCCGCTCGGCCGAGGGCAGGATCCAGGAGCGCAGCATACGGGTCGAGGTCACAGCCGAGCCGGGCGCCATGGTCACCGGTGCCCCGGTCTCGCTCCGGAGGATGATCGTCGCGCTGCTCGACAACGCCCTC
>JBQCCO010000156.1:0-23123 GCA_051962155.1 Leifsonia sp.
TGCGGCAGGCGCTCGATGTACACGTCCAGATCCCCGCCACACATGAGGCCCACTCCCATGGCCTCCTCGTCGCTGATCCCGTACCGGATGACGGACGGCCCGGCGCCGTCCAGCACGGCTGCACACGCCTCCACGACCGCACTCTCCACGCAGCCGCCCGACACGCTGCCGACGACGGACCCGTCCTCGCCGACGAACATCGTCGCTCCCACCCCGCGCGGTGCGCTGCCCGAGATCGCGACCACCGTCGCGACGGCGACCGACCGGCCCGCGTCGAGGCGCTCGGCCAGCTGGCGGGCGAGTTCGAGCATGCGGCGAGGCTAATCGCGGTGTGTGACCGGAAGATTTCGGTCGCGAGACGTGCACGACACAAACGCCTGATAGACACGCTGCCATGCTGACTGTGCGCAACGCCGAATGCATTGTGGTCGACGCATCCACCCTCGTCCAGGGCGATCTCACGATCGTCGAGGGGATGGTCGCGGCCACGGTGGAGTCGGCAGCCGGGCCGACAGGCAGGCCGCCTCCCGAGCCCACCCAGACGCTCGACGCCACGGGTTGCGTCGTGACGCCCGGTCTCGTGAACGCCCACCACCATCTCCTGCAGAGCGCGTTCCGCACGCTGCCCGGCACCCGGGGCGTACGGATGGCTGAGTGGCTGCCCACCATGGCGGCCGCCTACGCCCGCGCCGGGGTCGATTCCGAACTCTGCGCGGCTGCGGCCGCCGTGGGGATCGCGGAGGGTCTGCTCTGCGGTGTGACCACGGTCGCCGACCACCAGCTCACCTGGCCGGCGGGGATGAGCCCGGACGCGTCGGCCGAGCTCGCGGCCGCTGTCGCCGGATCGGCCGCCCGGCTGGGATCGCGTCTCGTCTTCGTGCGCGGGACCGCCCGCGACGACCCGCAGCAGGCGGCGCTCTCCGCCGAGGCGGTCGTTGCGGCGCTGGTTCCCGGCACGGAGCGCGGTGTCAGCGCCGACGGGATGCTCCAGGTCGCTGTCGGTACGGCCGGCGTGCACAGCGACCCGCGCGAGACCTTCGAGCTTCTCGGAGAGGTCGCCGCGCGCTACGGGCTGCGACGCCGCACCCAGGCGAACGAGCAGGTGGATGTGGCGATCGCCGCCGAGAAGTACGGGCGTCGGCCGATCGACCTGCTCGAGGAGTGGGGATGGCTGGCCCCCGATGTGACGATCGCGCACCTCTGCGGGGTCACGGACGACGAGATCGCCCGGCTCGCCGCGGCCGGCGCGACGGCCACGCACGCCCCCGGCTGCGACCTGCCGATGGGATGGGGCATCGCTCCGGTCGCCGCCTTGCGCGAGGCCGGCATCCAGGTGGGCCTCGGCACCAGCGGCGGCGGAAGCAACGACGCAGGCCACCTGCTCGCCGACGCACGTCTCGCGATGCAGGTCGCTCCCCTGGTCGGGCCTCCGCTGGCGGCCGTCGACGTGCTCGGAATGGCGTCGGCCGGCTCTGCCGCCGGTCTCGGCCGGCCCGAGCTCGGCAGGCTGCGACCCGGCTCCGCGGGCGATCTCTGCGTCTGGGATGTGTCGGGCGTCGCCGACGCCGGCGTGGCCGATCCCGTGGCCGGTCTGCTCTGGGCCTCGCCCGGGCGCCGCCCGAAGCACGTGGTCGTCGGCGGGCGCGTCGTCGTTCAGGACTACCGCCTGGTGGCCGAACCGGAGGAGGACGTCGTCGCGGCGCTCCGTCGCCGGCTCCCGCGCAGCCTCTGACTCAGAGTTCGAGCACCAGCCGCGGGCAGGCCGCGCGGGAGACGCAGATCATCATCGCGGTGTTCGCCTCCTGCTCGGACCGGGTGAGGACCGAGTCGCGGTGGTCCACCTCCCCCGCGATCACGGGCGTCTCGCAGGTGCCGCAGGTTCCCTCGCGGCAGGAGGAGAGCACCAGGACCCCGGATTCCTCCACGACATCCAGAACGGACCGGTCGGCGGGAACGGTGAGGGACAGCCCGGAGAGCTCCAGCTCCACCTCGAACGCCGTGTCGGCCGCGTGGGGCGTCGGCGTCTTCGGCTCGAACCGCTCGCGGTGAAGCGTGTCGGCGGGCCATCCCGCGCTGAGAGCTTCGACCGCATCCACCATTCGCGCCGGTCCGCAGCAGTAGACGGCGACTCCGTCGGCCGCGGGGCGGGTGACCGCATCCAGCTCCAGCCGCCGGCCTTCGTCGGCGGCGAAGACCTCCACGCGGTCCGGGTGCGCCGCCGCGAGCTGGCCGACGAACGCCATCGAGGACCGGGAACGGCCGGCGTAGGCCAGGCGCCAGTCGCGGCCGGCCGCATCAGCGGCGGCCACCATCGGCAGGAGGGGGGTGATCCCGATCCCACCGGCCACGAATACGACGGGCCCGGTTCCCGGCACGAGGGCGAAGTGCGCGCGGGGGCCACGGACGGTGAGCCGATCGCCCACACGGACGACGTCGTGCAGTCGCACCGATCCGCCGCGTCCGCCCGGTTCGCGAAGGATGCCGATGCGCCAGGATCCGCGGTCCGCCGGGTCGCCGCAGAGCGAGTACTGGCGCTCCAGCCGCTCCGAGGCGGACGCGCCCGCCACGAGGACGACATCGATGTGGGCGCCGGGCGTCCACTCGGGGAGCGGACCGCCGTCGGGACGCGCCAGCTCCAGGAGGATGACGTCGGCCGCCGCGACCGTGCGCGACGCGACCACGACCTCGAACTCCTGCTCGGCCGCGCTCACGACTGGGCCGCCTTCTGCTTCACCAGGAACAGGTGGTAGCCGTCGCCGCTCAGCGAGTTCCAGCGATGCGGCGTGCCGCCGTAGTAGTAGATGGAGTCGCCCGCGTCGAGCACGAACCGGCCGCGGTCGGCGAGGTCGACCAGGATGCTACCGCGCATCACGTAGATGAACTCGTCCTCCTCGTGCTCGTAGTAGTCGCCGGGGTCCGTGTTCGCACCGATGAACTCGAGGGGCTCGAAGCCGCGCGCCCCGTGGGCGAGCAAGCGGGCCTCGCCCTCCGCGAAGGGACCGCGCACGCCCTCGGTCGCTCGGAGCACATCCGGGCGCGTGTCCCCGGGACTCCGCCGCTCGAGGTCGGCCGCGGCGAGGAGCTCCACCTGGCTGCTGCCGAGCGCCCGCGCGATGCGCTCCAGCGAGACCATGCTCGGGCGGGCGTGCCCGCGTTCGAGCTGGCTGAGGAAGGGATGCGACAATCCGGTCAGCGCGGCGAGCTGGACGAGGGTCATGTCGTGCGATCGACGCAGGGACCGGATGCGGGAGCCGATTCTGGCCGCCTGCTCGTCGATCACCCGGGAGCCGGGGACGCGTGACCCGGTGTCACCGCCGGCGGGCGTGGGATGGGGCACGGAGCTGCTGGTCATGGGATTCGACTCTCTCCCTCTCGGCCCGGCCGGCTGTGCGGCGCGGCGGGCAATTAACAATCGGAAATGACGGCGTTACGTGCGAGAAACGCGCCGTGCGTAGATTCAAAGATGTTGAGGGCATCAACATTCTGCCACGCTCGTCCCGCTGTCGCGACGATCGGCCATCAGGCCACCGAATCCGCGAGGAGGTACCCGCTGTTGGCTGCACCGCTCCCCCGAACGCTCACCCTCCTGCGCAACGCCACGCTGCCGGAAGGAGGTCTCGCCGACGTCCGCATCCACGACGGGACGGTCGTCTCGGTCGAGCCGGCCTACCCCGGCGCGCATCCCGACGACCGGTCGGACACGACCCTCGACCTGACCGGGCACCTCCTGCTCACTGCGCCCGCCGAGCCGCACGCCCACCTGGACAAGGCGCTGTCGTGGGATCTCATCCGGCCGCCGATGGGCGACCTGCGCTCGGCGATCGACGCCTGGCGGGCGTACTCGGCGACCATGACGGCCGAGAGCATCGCGGACCGCGCCCGCACCCAGGCCCTGTCGATGCTCGCCAACGGCATCACCGCCATCCGCTGCCATGTCGACGTGCTCCTCGGGCCGGAACCCCTCCGCGGCGCCGAGGCGCTCGTCCGGGTGCGCGACGAACTGGCCGGCCTGATCGACATCGAACTGGTCGCCCTGGCCGGGCACCTCTCGCCCGACGCGGACCTGGAGGCCGTCCTCGACCTCGGAATCGAGCTCGTCGGAGGCGCACCGCACCTTGCTCCGGACCCCGCGGCCGACCTGGGCCGGCTGCTCGCCATCGCCGAGCGACGCGGCCTCGGCGTCGACCTGCACACCGACGAGAGCCTCGACGGAGCCCTCACCCTCGCGCAGTACGCCCGGTCGGTGCGCCACCGCCCGGCCGGGACCTCGCTGACCGCCGGGCACTGCGTCCGCCTCGGGACACTGACCGCGGCCGAGCTCGACCCGATCATCGAGGAGGTGCTCGCCAGCGACATCGGGATCGTGACGCTCCCCATCACGAACCTGTACCTGCAGGCCTGGGAGCACGAGCACTCCGCTCCTCGCGGCCTGACCGCCCTTCGAGCCCTGCTCGACGCCGGGGTACGGCTGGGCGCCGGCCCCGACAACGTCCGCGATCCCTTCAACCCGGTCGGCCGCAGCGACGCGCTCGAGACAGCGTCGCTGCTCGTGACCGCCGGCCACCTGACGCTCGACGAGGCGTACAGCGCCGTGAGCGACGGGGCCCGCTCCGTCATGCGCCTGCCGCCGGCCGGCGCCCGGCCGGGCGCGCGCGCCGAGCTGCTCGCGGTGCGCGCTGCGAACCTCGCCGACGCCATCGCCAACGCCCCGGCCGACCGCTTCGTGATCCACGACGGACGGCTCGTCGCCCACAGCGAGGTGCGACGCACCGTCGCTCCCCTCCCCACCCCATCGCTCCTTCTCGAATCGAGGTGACCGGTCGCATGACCCTCACAGAATCGTCCGCGCCCGTCACGACGACGGCGCCGCTCCTCGACTTCCACGACGTGGAGATGACCTTCCCGGACGGCACCGTCGCGCTGCGCGGCGTCGACCTGTCCGTCTCGCGGGGCGAGTTCGTCAGCGTGGTCGGCCCCTCCGGCTGCGGCAAGAGCACGCTCCTGCGGATCGCCTCCGGCCTCGAGTCGGCGTCCGCCGGCACGGCTCAGCTGCGGACCGACCGCATCGGCTACGTGTTCCAGGATGCGACGCTGCTGCCGTGGCGCTCGGTCGAGGCCAACGTGGAGCTCCTGGCCGAGCTCGGCGGCGTCCCTCGCGCAGAGCGGCGGGCCAAAGCCGCCACGGCGATCGACCTGGTCGGCCTGAAGGGCTTCGAGAGCCACCTCCCGAAGCAGCTCTCCGGGGGGATGAGGATGCGCACCTCGCTCGCCCGCTCCCTCACGCTCGACCCCGAGCTGTTCCTGTTCGACGAGCCGTTCGGTGCGCTCGACGAGATCACCCGCGAACGCCTGAACGACGAACTGCTCCGGCTCTTCGTGCAGCAGCGGTTCGCCGGGCTCTTCATCACGCATTCGGTCTCGGAGGCCGTCTACCTCTCGACCAAGGTCGTGGTGATGTCCGGCCGGCCCGGCTCGATCGTCACCACGTTCGACGTGCCGTTCCCGATGCCGCGCGACCCGGACATCCGCTTCACCCCGGAGTTCGCCGACCTGGTCGGACAGGTCTCGCACTCCCTCCGAGAAGGGCACAACTGATGGCCGACATCGCAGACAGCACGGGGATCGCCACCCAGGCCGGCAGCGCGGAGGCGTCGCGGCGCGGCGGGCGTGAGACGCGCATCCGCCGCTCGTCCCGCTCCCTCCAGTGGTGGCAGCCGCTGGCCGTCTTCGTCGTACTCATCGGGCTCTGGTATGGAGCCGCCGCCTACTACGCCTCGCAGCAGCTGGCCTTCCTGGTCCCCTACCCGCACCTCGTCCTGACGTCGATGTTCGCGGACCCGCTGTTCACGCCGCAGCTGCTGGTCGACCTCGGCAACTCGGCCGTCGTCGCCCTCACCGGGCTGAGCCTCGCCATCGTGATCGGCGTCGCGTGGGCGGTGCTGATGTCGCAGGCGAAATGGGTCGAGCGTTCCCTGTACCCGTACGCCGTCATCCTCCAGTGCATCCCCATCCTCGCGCTGGTCCCGCTGATCGGGGCGCTCTTCGGCTACGAGTTCCTCTCGCGCGTGATCGTCACGGTGATGATCTCGATCTTCCCGATGGTCTCCAACACGCTGTTCGGCCTGCAGTCCGCCGACCGCGGACAGCGCGAGCTGTTCCAGCTGCAGGGAGCCGGGCGCTGGACGCGCCTCACCAAGCTCCAGTTCCCCGCGGCGCTCCCCTCGATCTTCGTCGGGCTGCGCACCGCGGCGGGCCTCTCGGTCATCGGCGCGATCGTCGGCGACCAGTTCTTCCAGCGCGGCACGCCCGGCCTCGGGGTGCTCATCCAGGTGTCCACCTCGCGGCTCAACGGCCCGGGCACGTTCGCCGCCATCATCACGGCCTCGCTCCTGGGCGTCGTCGTGTTCCTTCTCTTCGGCCTGCTCGGAAAGTTGGCCGTCGGCAAATGGTACGACTTCGGCTGATCCGGCCGGTCGACCCCCATCCCCCTGCACCACCCTTGCAATCGAACGGAGTCCTGATGCATCGAACAGCACGAAGCTCCACCCTGGCCGCCGGCGTGATCGTCGCCGCCACGGTCGCGCTCACCGCCTGTGCCGGAGGCGGCCCGGCAGCCTCCTCCTCGTCCACCTCGACGGCGAAGGGCGTGGACCTGTCCGGCGTCTGCCCGGCGACGGTCACGATCCAGACCGACTGGAACCCGGAGGCCGACCACGGCCACCTGTACCAGCTGCTGGGCCCGAACCCCGCCATTGACGCCAACCAGAAGTCCGTCACCGGCGACCTGTACTCGCAGGGCAAGCCGACCGGCGTGAAGCTGCAGGTCCGCTCCGGCGGACCAGCGATCGGCTACCAGTCGGTCAGCTCGCAGCTGTACAAGGACAAGGACATCACCCTCGGCTACGTCACGACGGATGAGGCGGTGCAGCTGTCGAACAGCCTCCCGACCACCGCCGTCTTCGCCGAGAACGACATCTCGCCGCAGATGATCATGTGGGATCCGAAGACCTACCCGAAGGTCACCTCCATCAAGGACCTCGGCGCAGCCCTCCAGAAGGACGGCGGGGTGGTCCGCTACTTCAACGGCGCCGCCTACATGTCCTACCTCCAGGGCGCCGGGATCCTGCCGGTCGCGGTGACCGACGGCAGCTACGACGGCACCCCGGCGAAGTTCGTGACCGCGAAGGGCACGGACGGCCAGCAGGGCTTCGCCACCGCCGAACCGTACATCTACGCCAAGGAGGTCGCGGCCTGGGGCAAGCCGGTCCAGTTCCAGCTCATCAACGACACCGGCTATCCCATCTACCCGGAGTCGGTCTCGGTGCGCACGGGCGACCTCGAGAAGCTGACGCCCTGCCTGAAGAAGCTGGTGCCCGTGCTCCAGCAGGCCGACGTCGACTACATCAAGGACCCGGCCGCGACCAACAAGCTGATCGTCCAGTTGGTGACGGCCTACAACAACGGCTGGGTGTACGACGAGCAGGTCGCCGACTTCGGTGTCTCGCAGATGAAGAAGCTGAAGATCGCCAGCAACGGCGACAACGGCTACGTCGGCGACTTCACCGAGAGCCGCGTCCAGAAGATCATCGACATCACGACGCCGATCTTCACCAAGTCGGGCTCCGCTCCGAAAGCGGGACTCAAGGCGACGGACCTGTTCACGAACAAGTTCCTCGACAGCTCGATCGGGTTCTGACCCGTGAGCACCCCACCGGTGACGGCGACCGCACGGCTTGCCGGCAAGCGGGCCGTCGTCACCGGCGGGGCGCGCGGGATCGGAGCCGCCATCGCCCGGCGGCTCGCCGCAGAGGGCGCCACGGTCGCCCTCCTGGATGTGCTCGCCCATCCGGGTGAGGAGGTCGCGGCCGAGCTGGGCGGCTCCTTCCACCCGGTCGACCTGACCGACGCCGATGCGACCCGGGCCGGCCTCGCCGGCGCGATCGACGCCCTCGGCGGGATCGACGTCCTCGTGAACAACGCGGGCATCCTCCGCTTCTCCCCGCTGCTCGACATCCCCGTCGAGGACTGGGATCTGGTGTTCGCCGTGAACACGCGGCCCATGCTGGTGACCACCCAGGTCGCCGCCCGCCGCATGATCGCGGATGGCGTGCGCGGCACGATCATCAACCTGGCCAGCATGGCGGGCAAGGCCGGAGGCGCCGGGCAAGCGCACTACGCGGCGTCGAAGGCCGCCGTCATCGCGCTCACCCGCGTCACCGCCCTGGAGCTCGGCTGCCACGGCATCACCGCCAACTGCCTCTGCCCGGGATACGTGCTCACCGAGATGGGCGCGGGAACCCGGACCGAGGAGGATGTCGCGCTCTGGTCCTCCTACTCTCCGCTCGGCCGTCTCGGCGAGCCGGGCGACGTCTCCGCCGTCGCCGCCTTCCTCGCCTCCGACGACGCGGCCTACCTGACCGGTCAGGCCGTCAACGTCGCGGGCGGCATGGTGATGCACTGACCACTCGAACGAAGGAAAACGAATGAACGACTCACCCGTTCCGGCCGCGACCCTCGCCGCACTCGAGGCCGAACTGCGCGACCTCCTCGGCGATCGCGGGGTCACATCCGATCCGGCTGCCCGCGAGAAGGCGTCGGTCGACGGCGCGCACCTCTCCCCGGTGATCAGCGCGAAGCTGCCGCTCGGGCTCGCGGACCTCGTCGCCTATCCGGCGAGCGCCGAGGAGATCGCGCTCACGGTCGCGGCGGCCGTCCGGCATCGGGTGCCGATCACCCCGCGCGGCAAGGGCACCGGCAACTACGGCCAGGGCATCCCGTTGCACGGCGGCCTCGTGCTGGACACCTCCCGCGCGCGCACCATCCACGAGGTCGGCGACGGGTTCATCACGGCCGACGCGGGCGCGACGATGGTGGCGCTCGAGCAGGCGGCCAACAAGGCGGGTCAGCAGATCCTGCTGTATCCGTCGACGGCGCAGTCCACCATCGGCGGCTTCCTCTCCGGAGGCTCCAGCGGGACCGGATCGATCAAGCACGGTCAGCTGCACACCGGCTACGCGCTCGCGCTGGATGTGGTGCACGCCGTTCCCGACGCCGCCTTGGTGCACGTCGAGGGCGAGGAGGCCGAGGCGTACATCCACAACTACGGCACCGCCGGGATCATCGCCCGCGCGACCGTCCGGCTCGAGCCGCTGCAGGAGTGGCGCGGCTTCCTCGCGAGCTTCGACGACTTCGGCCAGGCCCTCTCGGTGATCCGCGCGTTCGCCGAGCTGGAGCCGACACCCCGCCTGGTCTCGGCCGACCTGCCGACCCTGGCCAACGCCCTGCCCGCCGACCCGGCCATCCCGGCCGACCGGGCGAGCCTCCGCGCCATCCTCGATGTTGCGTCCGTCGAGGCGGCGACCGCACTGGTGGAGGGAGCCGGCGGCCGGGTCGAGGACGTGCGCGACAGTGCGCAGAGCACGATGAAGATCAGCATGATATCGTACAACCACCCCATCGAGTGGCTGCAGAAGGCGTACCCGGACACGTACTTCCTCGTCGAGGTCTCCGGCGACGCGCTCATCGACCGGATCGAGGAGGTGCACGCCGTCTACCCGGGAGGGATGCTTCACATCGAGGCCCAGCGCGGGCGCCCGATCTGCATGATCGCCTGCGTCTACGAGAGCGAGGAGGCCGTGTACGCAGGTTTCGAACGCCTCGCCGCGCTCGGTGTCGGCTACCACAACCCCCACCAGTGGTTCGTGGACCACCAGCCCGACCGGACGGCGGCGCTCGCCCAGCGGACCGACCCGTCCGGCCTCCTCAACCCGGGCAAGCTCACCCGCGCCACCGTGCCGACGGGAGCGAAGCGATGACCGCCACCGCGACCCGGCGGCTCGCCGAGCTCTCCGGACCGGCCGCTGCGGCGGCACTCGGCCCCGAGTCCATCGTCGTCGTGCCGACCGGTGCGGTCGAGCACCACGGACCGCACCTGCCGCTGCTGACCGACTACCTGCTGGCCGACGTGATCGGTGGTGCCGCCGTCGACCGCGCCGCCGCCGACGGCCTCGACGTGTGGATGCTGCCCACGCTCGCGTACACGAAGTCCGACGAGCACAGCTGGGCGCCAGGAACGATGTGGCTGCGCTGGGAGACGATGATGGAGACGGTCGTCGACCTCGGGCGCGCCGTCGCTGCGAGCGGCGCGACCCGCCTGGTGTTCCTGAACGGGCACGGCGGCAACCTCGCCCTGCTGCAGGTCGCCCTGCGCGAGATCCGCCGCCTCTTCGGTCTGCGCACCTTCCTCATGCCGGCGCTCACCGTCCTGCCGTCTCCGGACGGCCGCGGCGCCGACGAGCGCGGGCTCGGCATCCACGGCGGGACCGCGGAGACCTCGGCGCTGATGCACATCCGGCCCGATCTCGTCGACCTGTCGCTCGCGGAACGCTGGGTGCCGGACCACATCGCCGACTTCGAGTACATCGGCTTCAACGGCAAGCGGGTCAGCTTCGGCTGGTTGAGCAACGACTTCGGCCCGGCCGGCGTGGTCGGGGACGCGTCGCAGGCGGACGCGCAGTACGGAGAGCTGCTGTTCGAGCACTCGGTCAGCGAAGCCGTCGCCGCGCTGCGCGAGATCGCCGCCTTCCACCCGACGCAAGCGCCCGCGTGATCACGTCGAGCACCGCGTTCGGGCGGGACATCGAGAACGTCGACCGGGACGTCCCGGATCCACTCGGCCTGCTGGCCCTGTGGCTGCCCGCGGCCGAGACGGAACTGCGACCGCTGATGACGCTGTCCACCAACGGCGTCGACGGCTACCCGGACGCGCGCAGCGTGCTGCTGAGCTCGTTCGACGGCGAAGCCCTGCAGTTCCACACCGACGGGCGCTCGCGGAAGGTCGAGGAGCTCGCCGCCGACCCCCGCGTCGCCCTCACCCTGGTCTGGCCCGACGCCGGCCGCCAGGTCGTGGTGCAGGGTGACGCAGCTCCCGTCGACCCCGCGGCGGCAGGCGCTGCCTTCGCAGACCGTTCGCGCTACCTGCAGCTGCTGGCATGGACCAACGACCCCCTCACCGCGACGCTTCCCCGCCGGGAGCGCCGCGCGCGGTGGGACGGCTTCGCAGCCGAGCATCCCGAGGGCAGCCTGACCGCCCCTCCCAGCTGGGTCGGCTACCGCGTGACCCCTGTCCGCCTGACGTTCTGGAGGGGGGACACCGATGGACCGAGCAATCGCAGCGAGTATCGCCGCCACGACGACGGATGGACCGTCACGCGCCTCCCGGGCTGAGCCCGTGCTCGACCTGGTGCTCCGCGGAAACGCCCTGCTGCCCGACGGCATCCGCCGGGTGGCGGTCGGCGTCGCCGGCGGCCGGATCGCCCTCGTCGCCGACGCGGATGCACCGTTCGATGCGGCGGTGGACGTCCACCTCGCCGACGACGAGCTGCTCCTCCCGGGGATCGTCGACACCCACGTCCACGTGAACGAGCCCGGCCGGACCGAATGGGAGGGCTTCGCGACGGCCACGGCCGCGGCGGCCGCGGGCGGCGTCACGACGATCGTCGACATGCCGCTGAACAGCATCCCGCCCACCATCGACCCGGCGGCATTGGCACTGAAGCGCGCCCGTGCGGCCGGCGCTGCGCGGATCGACGTGGGGTTCTGGGGAGGCGCCGTCCCGTCGAACCTCGGCAGCCTCCACGCGCTGCACGAGGAAGGCGTCTTCGGGTTCAAGGCGTTCCTGTCCCCCTCCGGTGTGGACGAGTTCCCGCACCTCTCGCCCGAGGAGCTCGACCGCGCACTGGCCGAGGTCTCAGCGTTCGACGGCCTGCTCATCGTGCACGCCGAGGACCCGGCAGTCCTCGACGGGCACGCCGCTCACGGCGGACGCTCCTACAGCTCGTTCGTCGGCACCCGGCCGCCGGAAGCCGAGACGACGGCGGTCCAGCGGGTCATCGACGGGATGCGGCGGACGGGCGCGCGCGCCCACATCCTGCACGTCTCGTCGGCGGCGGTGCTCCCCCTCATCCGCACCGCCAAGGCGGAGGGACTGCGCCACACGGCCGAGACCTGCCCGCACTACCTGACGATCACCCAGGACGAGGTCGGGGACGGGGCGACGCAGTTCAAGTGCTGCCCGCCGATCCGGGATGCCGCCAACCGCGACCTGCTCTGGGAGGCGCTCCTCGACGGAACGCTGGACTGCATCGTCAGCGACCACTCCCCGAGCACGATCGAGTTGAAGACCGTGGGCGACGGGGACTTCGGGGCTGCGTGGGGCGGGATCGCCGGGTTGCAGGTGGGTCTCGCCGCCGTGTGGACGGAGGCGGAGCGTCGCGGAATCCCCCTCGAGAACGTCGTCCAGTGGATGGCCGGCGCGACCGCCGAGCTGGTCGGGCTGACCGGCAAGGGCCGCATCCGGCCAGGCGCCGACGCCGACCTCGTGGTGTTCGCTCCGGCCGACGCCTTCACCGTCGACGCCTCCCGCCTGCTGCACAAGAACCCCGTCAGCGCCTATGACGGCCGCGCTCTCCGCGGCGTCGCCCGGCGCACCTACCTGCGCGGCACCACCACGGCCGGCCAGTGGAGCGGCGAGCTGCTGTCCCGCACCGACTGACACATCGCGAGAACACCGAACGAACGGAGCACCATGTCGTACACCCTCCAGAACCACCAATACGGGAAGGCCGAGACGCGCCTCGTCCGCATCCAGCGGGATGCGCCGCGGCACGAGATCCGGGACGTCAACGTCACCACGGCACTGCGTGGCTCCTTCGAGGACGCCTACCTGACCGGCGACCAGTCGCAGGTGCTGCCCACCGACAGCCAGAAGAACACCGCGTACGCCTACGCCAAGGAGCACGGACTCACCTCGGTCGAGGAGTACGGCCTCACCCTCGCCCGCCACTTCGTCGACGACGTCGGACCCGTCTCGGGCGCCCGCATCGAGATCGAGGAGTTCTCGTGGCGGCGCGCCGTCGTGGATGGTGCGGAGCACGACCACACGTGGATCCGGACCGGTCCCGAAGTGCGGACGGCCGCGATCACCGTCGAGGGCGAGGGCACCGACCGGCGCGAGCACGTGGTCGGCGGCGTGAAGGACCTCGTGATCCTGAAGTCGACAGGCAGCGAGTTCGCCGGCTTCCTCACCGACGGCTACACGACCCTCCCGGAGACGCACGACCGGGTCATGGCCACCTCCATCGTCGCGAAGTGGCGGTTCAGCAGCGTCGACGTGGACTGGGACGACGCGTACGCCCGCATCACGGCGGCGATGGTGGCGGAGTTCGCCACCCTCCAGTCGCTCGCACTGCAGCAGACGCTGTGGCACATGGGAACGGCCGTGCTGGACGCGGTGCCCGAGCTCGCGGAGATCCGCCTCGTGGCACCGAACAAGCACCACTTCGTGGTGGACCTCGCCCCGTTCGGACTCGACAACCCCAACGAGGTCTTCTTCGCGGCGGACCGCCCGTACGGCCTCATCGAGGCGACGATCGTGCGCGACGGCGCTGCGGACCCCGGGGACGCCTGGCGCGCATCGGCGGGGCTCGCATGAGCGCGCCCATCCTTCGCGGGCCGGCGGATGCGGGCTCGGGGGCGGCGGATGCGGCGGCGGCAGCGGCGGCGGACGCGGCGGCGGACGCCGTCTGGCTGGCCGACGCCGTCCGGCTCGCGACCGAGAACGTCGCCGCAGGCGGAGGCCCCTTCGGGGCGGTCATCGTCCGCGACGGCGCACTGGTCGCCGTCGGCCAGAACCGCGTGACACGGGACAACGACCCGACCGCCCACGCCGAGGTGACCGCCATCCGCGCGGCCTGCTCGGCCCTCGCCGACTTCTCCCTCGCCGGCGCGACCCTCTACACGTCGTGCGAGCCGTGCCCGCTGTGCGTCTCGGCGGCACTCTGGGCGCGCGTCGACCGCATCGTCTTCGCCGCCGACCGCCACGACGCCGCCCGGGCCGGCTTCGACGACCTGGAGTTCTACGAACTCTTCGCGCGCGACCGCGCCACCTGGTCCACCCCCGTGGTGTCCCTGCGCCTGGAGCAGTCCGCCGAGCCGTTCGACGCCTGGCTGGCCGAGGCGGCCCGCACGCACTACTGAGCGTGACGTCGGTTTCACCGGCCGATTGCGAGACGAGCGCGATGCTACGGGTCTGCAGTGTCCGCTCTCCCGCGGACATGTGCGATAGCGGTCCGGTCTCGCCACACGCTCAGTCCCTGATCCAGCTCAGCCCTAAGAGTTGGAACGCCCGGTTGATCGCCTCGGTCTCCGGAGTGACGCGCTGTGGTTCACTCAGCGGTCCGATGAGGCTACTGCGCTGCTCATCGCCCGACCGTTCGAACACCGCCCACATGCGGATCTCGTCGCCGTGGCGCGAGCGGAACTCGATTCCGTTGACGAGTTCGGTGCCGTCTTCGTCGCGCAGGTCGTAGACCCAGTGCGCGATCGAGCGGCTCAGGACCCGGTCGTGAGCGTCTTTCAGCAGGGCGCTGTCGACGTCGACCAGCGCGATGTCGTGCCGGTCGAACCGGTACCCGGCCTTGAGCGCAGCGAGGCTAGCCGAATGCGTGATGAAGCAATAGCGCCCAATCTGGTCGGCATCCCCGAACACCCGACCGTTCAGCCAGGAGTATCCGACCTCGCCGCGTCCGCCCTCGAGGTGCAGGGCGACGCTGCCATCCTCGTCGTCGAAGTCATTCAGCTCTGCCTCGAGCGCATTGGACGGCTGCAGCTTGGCCAACAGCTCCAGGAAGCACCCGAGAAGGCTGTTGGAGGTGTACAGCGTCCGAAACTGCCCGAGCTGGTCGTCCCACCGCCCGTTGAACAGGCCCTCGTCTGTCGCGTAGCGCCATTGCGTCCACGCCCACATGTCCGGCTCGAAGCCAACCCGCCACACACGTCCCGGCTCCCCCGAGACGTTCAGATCAACCGGACTCATCCGATGTAAGCGAACGACTTCGCCGCGGCAAGCACCTCGCGGGCGACTTCCAGAGGCTCGCCTTCACGCAGCACCTGCGCCGGAGCCTCATCGCCGAGCGAGGGGTTCATGCCCTTGAACCAGGACTGCACGGTGACAGCGTCGTAGCGTTCCCGCAGCAGCGCGGCCGCGTGATACGCGTGGCGCAGCCGCTCCTGGTCCTTCTCACCGGGCGCACCTTGGCCGTCTGCCCAGCTCGACACTGAGCGCGCCGACTTCACGCCGCCGATGTAGCCCACCAAGCGAACACCGAGGATGTCGCGCAGGCGAGTCACCAATTCTCCGAACGGAAGTCCGATCGACTCCTCGTGCGCACGGAGACCCGCCCGCTGGTCCGACACGGTTGCAAGCTTCATATCGACAGACTACTCCCGCCCAACGCGAACTAACAGGCCAATTACGCGTGAAAATACACGCAAAAATGCAGCTAAAAATACACCTATAAGAGCCGCTATTCGTGCGGTGCGCCGCCGCGAATCCGGCGTTCGAGCCGCCTGGTCACGCGGTTGGCCGCTCCACCTAGCTGCCGCGGTAGACCGAGTAGCCGTAGGGGCTGAGCAGGAGGGGCACGTGGTAGTGCGCGTCGGGGTCGTCGAGGACGAACACCACCGACACCTCGGGGAGGAACGTGTCCTGACCGAGATGCGCGGCCGTGTCGAAGGTCAGGCGGTAGCGGCCCGGCTCGAGGTCGGGCGGGCCCAGGTCGGCAACGCGGCCGTCCGCGTCCGTGTGGCCGGAGGCGATGCGCTGCCAGCCGGCGCCCGTCCAGCCGTCCAAGCGGACGGGGATGCCAGGCGCTGGACGACCGGCGGCGGTGTCGAGCACGTGAGTGGTGACTCTGCTTCGGACCAGCGAGAACAGAGTTCGGAGCCGCAGGGCTGCGATCTGTCGCAGCTGTTCGGCGACCTCGGCCAGCTCGGCCGTCTCGGACAGTTCGACCCTCCGCGTCAGCTCGGCGAGCACTTCGGACCGGGAGCGGCCCGCGGCGCGGATGAGGAACACGCGGCCGAACCGCTCCTCGTAGACGGCATTGCCTGCTGCGATGGCGGCGGCGAGTTGGGCGTCGTCGGCGTCGGGCGCCTGCTGCTCGCGGCGGGAGAAGCGCTGGGCTGCGCCGTCACCGGCAGGACGCTCGCCGATCCGGGGATGGTGGGCGAGCGCCTGGTCGATCTCCTCCGCGCTGAGCGGGGTGGCGGCGGCGATGGCTGCACCGACCAGCGCATCCACTGTGTCGTAGGGTGCCCGCGCGACGACGTCGTCGACCCAGCGGGGCACGGCAAAAGCCGTCGGCAGCAGTTCGCGGAGCCGGTCGGCGTCGATGGTGTCGGTCACGGTGCCTCCCAGGGGCAGGTGTGGTGTTGACTGAGGGAATGGGACCGGCGGGCACACGACAGGCCGGGATCGTGCTCGCGGCCGGCGCCGGCCGCCGGATGGGGATGCCGAAGGCGCTCGTGCGCTCTGCCGACGGCGAGCCGTGGGTCGCCCGGGCGGCCCGCGTGCTCCTCGACGGTGGATGCTCGTACGTCGCCGTCGTGCTCGGCGCCCGGGCCGAGGAGGCGCGCATCCTCGTGCCGGGCGATTCCCGCGTGAGCTCCGTGGTCGCCGAGCGCTGGGAGGACGGGATGAGCGCCTCCCTGCGTGAAGGGCTGCTGTTCCTGGGGCGGCTCGACGAGCCGTTCGACGCCGCGGTGATCACCCTCGTCGACCTTCCGGGCCTCACACCGGCGGTCGTCACGCGCCTGAGTGCGGACGCGGACGAGCACTCGCTTCGCCAGGCGACGTACGAGGGCCGGCCCGGGCATCCCGTGCTCGTCGGCCGGGCGCACTGGGCGCCGCTGATGCAGACCCTGCGCGGCGACGAGGGCGGCCGCCGCTACTTGGGCGCTCACGGGGCCGAACGCGTGGAGTGCGGCGACCTGGCGGACGGCCGGGACGTCGACACTCCTCATGAGGACGTCCCTTCCCCCGGTCGCTGACCTGCGACGACCGCGCGCACGGCCGCTTCGAACGCGGTGAGAGCGGCGGCCACGTCGCTCTCCGTCACCGACTCGTCGGGATGATGGCTGACGCCACCGGCGCACCGCAGGAACAGCATCCCGACTCCCGTGACGCCCCCGACAGCCATGCCGTCGTGACCCGCGCGGCTCCACAGTCGAGGCGCGTCCGCGTCCGTGGCCGAGTGGATACCCGCAGCGACCGCCGCCCGAAGCTCGGGATCGCAGACCGTCGCGTCGGCGCGGTACTGCTCATGCGCCTCGACCGCCAGCCGGCGGCGGTTCGCGATCTCCTCCGCCGCGGCCCGGATACGGTCCCAGGCGGCGTCTCGCTCGTCGTCGTGCTCGGCGCGCAGGTCGAGGCTGAGCTCAACGCGGCCCGGAATGACGTTCACACCGCCCGGATACGCCTGAAGCCGTCCGACCGTGGCGATGACCCCGGTCTCGCGACCGATCCGCTCGACGGCCAGCACCAGCTCGCTCGCGCCCGTGAGGGCGTCCCGCCGACGCTCGTACGGCGTTCCTCCCGCGTGGCCGGCGTGACCTGTGACCGTGAGCGCGAAGCGCCGGGCGCCAGCGATCGAGGTCACCACCCCGAGCGCGCGGTCGGCCGCCTCGAGGAAAGGCCCCTGCTCGATGTGCGCCTCCAGATAGCCGGCGAGCGAGCCCGGTGGGCGGGCGGCTTCCGCGACTCGATCGGGGTCGAGGCCGTAGCGCAGCAGCGCCTCGCGGTAGGTGACGCCGTTCTCGTCCGTCCGCTCCAGCAGCGTCGGGTCCCAGCCGCCCGCGAGGGCACGGCTGCCGCTGAGCGCTGTGCCGAACCGGGTCCCCTCCTCGTCGCTGAACGCGACCACCTCCAGTGCGACGGGCCAGCCGGCCACCTCGTCGCGCACGCGCTCGGCGACCGCGATCGCAAGCAGGACCCCGAGCATCCCGTCGTAGCGTCCGGCGTCCGAGACGGTGTCGATGTGCGAGCCGAGGAGGAGCGCGGGCGCGTCCGGCCGCGCTCCCTCGATGCGGCCGCAGACGTTGCCCGCCGCGTCCTGCCACGTGCGGAGGCCGGCCTCGCGCATCCACTCCTGCACCAGGTCGGCGGCCTGCCGGTGCTCGGGCGTCAGGTGCACCCGGCGGCTCATCCCCGGGGTGTCGGTGATTCCCGTGAGCTCGTCGCACCGGGCCATGATCGAGGCGGCAGACTGACCGCTCACGCGACCGCCCCAGCCACGCCGGCGAGCGCATCCACCTCGTCGTAGGCGTCGAGAGCCGCGCCGACACCGCCACCGCCCACCACGTCGGCACCGCCGCGCCGCAGGACCTGCTCGAGGGCCGCGAGGGTGGTGAGCACCGTGTCCCGGCGTGCGTTGTAGCCCATGACGCCCACCCGCCAGATGCGGCCGTGCAGCGGTCCGAACGAGGTGCCGATCTCGATCCCGTAGTCGCGGAGGAGGGCGGCCCGGGCTCCGTCGCCGTCGATGCCGTCGGGGATCTCGACGCCGATCACGTTGTTCATGCGGTGCCGCTGGTCGCCGAACAGCCGGAGTCCGAGCCCACGCAGGCCGGCTGCCATCGCCGCGCCGTTCGACCGGTGCCGCTCGACCGCCGCATCCATCCCCTCCTCGACCAGGAGGCGCGCGCACTCGCGCGCCGCGTAGAGCATGCTGGTCGCCTCGGTGTGATGGTTGAGGCGCTGCTCGCCCCAATAGTCGAGGATCATCCCCAGGTCGAAATAGTTGGAGCGGATGGGATCGGCCAGCACCGGCGACGCCGAGGTACGGATGCCGGCCTCGATGCTCCTGCGCGCATCCACAACAGCGACGGCCCGCGGGCTCAGGCTGATCGGCGCGCTGCCGGAAGGCCCGGCCAGGCACTTCTGCAGACCGGCGGTCGCCGCATCCACTCCCCACGCGTCCAGGGCGACCTCGTTTCCGCCGAGGGACGCGGTCACGTCGGTGTAGAGGAGCACGTCGTTCTCGCGGCAGTACGCGCCCAGTTCGGCGAGCGGCTGCGCCACCGTCGTCGACGTGTCGCCGTGGACCACGGCGACCAGCGCCGGCCGCACCTCCTGCACGGCGGCGCTCAACTGCTCCGGGGTGAACACGGTGCCCCACTCGATCTCGCGGACGTGCACCTCCGCGCCGCAGCGCTCCGCGATCTCGCGCAGGAGATGGCCGAAGCGGCCGAAGATCGGGACGAGGACGCGGTCGCCCGGCTTCAGCAGCGACACCAGCGCGGCCTCGATGCCTGCGCGCGAGGTGCCGTCGACGAGCAAGGTGGCCTCGTTCCCGGTGCGGAAGACGTGCCGGTAGAGCGCCATGGTCTCGGTCATGTAGGCCGTCATCGCCGGGTCGTACTGCCCGACCAGGGCCGCCGACATGGCGCGCAGCACGCGAGGGTCGGCGTTGATCGGACCCGGGCCCATGAGGAGTCGCGCGGGCGGGTTGATGGCGTCGGTACGGATGGGGAACTCCTCGGGGACTCTCGGGGGGACGGTGGATGGGCGGCCGGCGGACGGCTGCGGGCGGGGGTGGATCGGGAGGGTGCGTGATCGGTCAGACGGCGAGCGCGGCGGCGACCTCCCTTCCGCGTTCGATCAGGGCGAGGTCGGAGCCGCGGGCTCCGACGAGGCAGAGTCCGAGCGGCGCCCGGCCGCCGTGAACGGAGGTCACGGAGAGCGCCGGAACCGAGAGCGCCGGCAGACCGGCCGAGCCGGCGATGCACGTGAGCCGCATCGTCGCCGAGCGCACGCGCTCCAGCTGGGCCGGCGTGGCCCGCGCGTCCGGTGCGCCGGAGGCGGCTGAAGGGAGGAGGAGGATGCGGTCCTCGGCGAGCGCAGCGATCAGCGCCGCATGCGCATGCAGTCGTCGGAGCGCGCCCCCCGCCTCCTCCGCTCCGACCGCCGACGCCGCCCCGAACCGGGCGGCGATCTCGTCACCGAGCGCTCCGGGATGCTGCCGGATCCAGGCGCCGTGGGTGCCCCAGGCTTCGAACGCCTGCACCTGCCGGAAGCTCTCGGCGAGCTCGACCAGGTCGCCGACGTCCACCGGCTCGGGGTCGACGTCGATCCCCGCCGCTCGCAGGCGAGCAGCCGCCTCGCCGAGCGCTCTCTCGACCTCGCCTCCTTCCCCGTCGCCGGCTCCTGCCTGCCCCTCGCCCTGGAAGGCGGCCGACACATCCACGAGCGCATACCGGGACGTCAGCTCGCGACGGACCCCGGGGATGGATGCGCGAGCCGCGCGGGCCAGGGTCGACCCGTCGCGCGTGAGCCAGCCCACCGTGTCGAAGCTCGGCGCCAGCGGCAGCAGCCCGTCGACCGGCACGGCTCCGTGGGTCGTGCGGAGACCCCACAGCGCCTGGTACGAGGCCGGCACCCGGATGGATCCGCCGGTGTCCGTGGCCAGGCCGATGCTCGCCTGCCCGAGCGCCACGGCCGACGCCGGGCCGCTGGACGAGCCCCCGGGGAGCGCGCCGGGCACGGCGGCGTTGGGAGGCGTCCCGTAATGCGGATTGCGGCCCGCGATGCTGTACGCGAACTCGTCGGTGCGCGCGATGCCGACCACGTCGGCTCCCGCGGCGAGAAGGGATGCCACGGCCGATGCCGTCTCGGTCGCCGGCCGGCCCTCTGCCAGGTAGGCCGGGACACCGGCCCCGACTGCGAAGCCCGCGATCGCGAAGAGGTCCTTCACCGCGACGGTTTCGCCGTCGAGAGAGCCGGCTTCGTCGCCGGAACGGCCGGGCTCCGGTTCGCCGGCCGCGTGCCCGGCCGAGTCCGTCGCGTCCGCCGTGCCCGCCGCGCCGTCCGGCGTCCCCGCCACGAGCGGGGTGCCGACGATCCGCCAGATGGTGCCGTCGACCACCCGCGCGGGTGCGCTCACGTGGGCGACCGCGACCTGCCAGCCGTCCACTCCCCGCCTCCACAGCTGGGTCTGCTGGCCGCGCCCGCCGCTCGCAGCCCGTACAACCGCCACGATCATCGCCGCGTCGTCGTCGATCGCCCGGACGTGCAGCTCCTCGACACTGCGCGCCGGCGCCCCGCCGCGGCCGGCCCGGAATGCCGAGATGGCATCGTGCCCGACGAGCAGGCCGACCGCGTCGCCGCGCAGCGTCCACGGTCCAGGCGCGAAGAGCCGGTCCAGCTCTCCCAGGTTGTTCGACATCAGCGCTGCCTCGTAGCGCCAGAAGGCATCGAGCAGTCCGTTCGGCGTCGTGTCAGTCATCGAAGTCGCTCATCCGGATCGTGGCATGCACACCCTTGACCCTGTCCACGACCTGCGAGATGGAGAAGTCCGTGGCCGCGCTGAGGTACGCGAGGGCGTGCTCGGCGTCCATCCCGTAGCGTGCCTCCAGCAGCCGGATCGACGCCCGGACGCAGTGCTCCACCGCCGCATCCAGGTCCTCGCTGAGACCTGTGGGCACCAGGTACTCGTCGGTCCGTCCGAGAGGCCCGGTCACCAGGCCGAACTCGCGGAGGGCCTCCGCTGCGGGGACGACGTCGAACCGGAGTGTCACACGAAGCGACGCCTCCATCGCCGTGAGGGCCACCTCGCCGTCGCCCTGAGCGAAGTGCGGATCCCCCACGAAGGCCAGGGCGCCCTCCGCCTGCACCGGGAGGTAGAGCGAGGTGCCCGCCGTCAGCAAGGCGATGTCGATGTTGCCGCCGTGCGGCCCGGGCGGGACCGAGTGCGGGCGCTCGTCACCGCCGACCGCGACCCCCATGATCCCGAGGAATGGACTGAGCGGAAAGCGCACGCGGCCGCCCTCGGCCGTCCTGTTCATCACGCCGAGCAGGCTGCCGTCGTCCTGTTCCTCGACCCCGGCGAAGATGCTGACCGTCTGCCCGCTGCGCGGGTACTCCCCGGGGAGCGCTCCGCGACCGTGACGGTTGGACACGACTCCGTACGGCACGCGCGGCACCGCATCCACCAGGGTGATCCGAAGCAGATCGCCGGGATGCGCGCCCCGCACGGCGATCGGGCCGGAGACGACGTGCGGACCGTCTGCGTCCGGGTCGCGCGGATGGTCGGACGCAGCCAGCTGGATCGCGTCGTCCAGCACGTCGGACGATGGGACGCCGTGCCTCCCGAAGAACGCCACCGGGTCTCTGCCCTGGTCCTCCAGGATGCCCTCGTGGCTGACGGTGTCCACGACGAGCAGGTCACCCGGGTCGACGGTGGCTACCGGGCGATCGGCCGCGCACGGCAGCCGCCCCCAGAGCACGTTCTCGGGCGAGGCGGGCAGGTAGGCGGCACCGGCGGGGAGCTCCGAACCCCGGTGCAGGATGTGGCGCACGACGCAGTCCTCCTTTATGGTCGTGCTCCGACGCTAACCTCGCGAGGGGTGTCCGTGTCAGCCCGAGAGGATGGATGCGGCGCTTCGTCTCGGAGCTTTAACGCCCCCGAAACATTGAGCCGTTTTGATGACATCAACATCCGACAGGAGACCCATGAAGAGCACGACGTCAGAGCGCACGCGGGACGGCGAACGACTCCATCTCATCCTCATGCTCGCTCTGACGTTCTCGACGGGAGTGATCGACGCGGTCGGATACCTGGGCCTCGACCGGGTGTTCACCGGCAACATGACCGGCAACGTCGTCATCCTCGGCATGGGTCTGCTCGGCGTCGATCACCTTCCGGTCATCGGCCCGCTGGTCGCCCTCGCCTGCTTCATGGGCGGCGCGGTGGCCGCGGGCCGGGTCCTGCGACCCATTCCGAGCGGCTGGAGCGGTCGCTCGACCACGGTCCTCGGAGTCGTCGGGGCCATCCTCGTCGCGACCGCGATCCTGCTCTCGCTCTCGGCGGGCCATCTCCCGCCGGCGATCCAGTACACCGCGACGGGAGCGATGGGCTTCGCGATGGGGATGCAGGCGGGAACCGCCCGGCACATCGCCGTCAAGGACGTGACCACCGTCGTCGTCACGTCGACCCTCACGGGCCTCGCGGCGGACTCGGTCCTCGCCGGCGGCTCGGGCCAGCCCTGGCTGCGCCGCGCCGGCGCGGTGGTCCTGATCGGGCTGGGGGCGCTCACGGGCGCGGCCGCCCTCCACGTGCACATCGGACTCGGGCTGGCCATCGCCGCGCTGATCACGGTCGCGGTCGCGGTGATCGGACACGGTTCCCGCGGATAGCACCGGGGCGGGGGGGGCCCCGGCCCCGGCCCGGGGTGGGGCGGGGGGCGGAGGGGGGTGTGGGGCCCACCCGGCAACGGGGCAGCGGGTG
>JBQCCO010000157.1:0-2374 GCA_051962155.1 Leifsonia sp.
CGCCCCGCTCAAGACCGCGGCCACCCGCGCACTGGACCGGCCGCTGGCCCAGGCGCTCGGGACCGTGCTGACCCGGTAGCGCGACGTGCCCCAGTCGGCCCTGCAGACGCTGAACTGGCTGCTGCGCGGCCTGGTGCTCGACCGGCTGCGGTCGGGATCGCGGTCCGCGGTCGACCTGGACGCGCTGGCGGACTTCCTCGTCGCCGGCCTGGAGCAGCAGGCGGCCGCCGCCCCCGGCGAGGACGGCGGCCGCTCCTCCTGATCAGCCGGCGGCCGGCACCGGGACCGGGATCACCCCCACCTGGACGAGCATCGGGAACAGCCCCTGCTCGGACCAGTGCTCGGCGGCCCGGCCGTCGCGGAACCGGCCGATGTTCGCGCTGAGCGTCTCGAACCGCTTGCCGGTCGCCGGGAAGCCCAGGCCGCCGCCGGTGTGCGTGCCCGTGGTCCGGACGAACCAGACGCACAGTTCCCCCTGGGCGACGACGTCGCTGATCTCGCAGTGGACGTCCGGTACGGCGTCCCGCCACTGCGCCACGAGCTGCTTGAACGTCTCCCGGCCGGAGATGTCCCCCATCGGCCCGTGGTCGACGAAGTCCTCGGCGAACAGTTCGTCGGCCACCTCGAGCCGCCCCTCGTTGATGATCTCGTCGAACATCCGCCGCAGCATCGACTCGGCATCGGGGGCGAGGGCCGCCACGACCGGCGCGGAGTCCATCACCTCGGTGAAGGCCGTCACCTTGCCGTTCCGGTAGCTCCAGACGTGCACGAACGGGACGTCGAAGGCGTTGCCGGCCACGGTCCGGCCGCGGTGCCGGCCCGGGACGACGACGGTGTCGCCGGCCTCGATGAACCGTTGCGGCTCCACCCGCAGCTCGGCGAAGTTCTGCGGCAGCTTCGTGAAGAACTCCGCGGCGCCCTGGGGCCCCGAGTACACGCCCCCGAAGGGCACGCTGTCGGGGGTGGTCCAGACCAGGTCGTCGGCGAACAGCCCCAGCACCGTCGGGATGTCCCCGGCCGCGAACGCGGCGTAGCCCGCCCGGGCGATGTCCGCGTTGCCGGCTGCGGCCCGGTTCGGGAGCTCGGTGGCGGCCACGATGCCGGCCTCCGGCGTGTAGACCTCGTGCGCCGGGTGGAACACGGCGATCGGTGGCGTGTCGATGCCGAGCTCGGCCATCGCCGGGGCGAGCCGGCCCTCGCCGAACGCGCCGAACGCCTCCTCGCTGGCCCAGCCGTCGAGGTTGTGGCAGTCCTCCCCCTCCCACCACGTCAGGTGCGCGATTCCCCCCTCCGGCGGGCGCTCCACCCAGCCGACGCGCTCCCGCACGGCGTCGTACTGCTCGGGCGTGATGCCACGCAGCGTGACCTCGACGATGACGGCCATGTCGAACCTCCTGGAATTCCAGTCCCCCGTGGACGTGCACCAGTGCGCCGCCCCGCGCGCATCCGGATCACTGAGAACGGGGTGATCCGGATGCGCGGGCGGCGACGCATCGGTGGTGTGCAGGCGGTGGGGATCCGGCGGGTCGAGCGGCGGCGGGGACGGCCGTGCGGACGACGTGGCGGCTTCTGTCGCGGCGGGTGCGGCAGCGGTACGGTCCGCCCCGTGGAGTCGTCCGGCTCCTTCCTCGCCGCCCGGCTGGCCGCCGGCGACGACCGGGCCCTCGCCGAGGCGTTCGACGAGTTCGGCCCGGCCGTCCATGCCGTCGCGCGGCAGATCCTCGGCGACGCCGCGGCCGCGCAGGACGTCGTCCAGGAGGTCTTCGTCGACCTCTGGTGCCATCCGCAGCGGTTCGACGAGACCCTCGGGACGCTGCGGACCTACCTCACGCTGGTCGCCCGGCACCGCGCGCAGGACGTCGTCCGCAGCGAGCTGCGCCGCGCCGGCCGGGAGGAGCGGAACGCGCGGTTGCTGCCCCCGCCGCCGCGGCCCTCCCCCGAGCAGGAGGTCGCCGACGCCGACACCGCCTCCACGGTGCGCGCCGCCGTCCGGAGCCTGCCCGCCGACCAGCGCCGGGCGGTCGAGCTGGCCTACTTCGACGGGCTCAGCTACCGCGACGTCGCCCGGCGGATCGGCATCCCCGAGGGCACCGCGAAGTCGCGGGTCCGCCTCGCCCTGGCCAAGCTCGAGACGATGCTCGGCCACGAACTGCTGGAGCCGTCATGACCGCCGATGCCCTGCCCGGCGGGCTGCGGGAGCGGGTGCTGGCGGCCGCCCGGGAGCTGCGCGCCCCCGGCCGGACCGTGCCCGATCTCCCCGACATCTCACCGGTGGAGGCCTACAGCCGCGCCGCCGACGCCTTCCTCGGCCTGCTCACCGCCCTCGCCGACGACGTCTGGCACCGGCCGGTGCTGCGCGACCTCGACGTCGCCG
>JBQCCO010000158.1:0-34921 GCA_051962155.1 Leifsonia sp.
CCTCGTCGAACTGCTGAGCAACTCCGTCCGGCCGAGCAACGAGTTCGTGGAGATCATCGAGTCGCATGTCTCGCCCGGGGCGGACGGCGGGGGTAGAGCCGCCGCTGGCGCCTTATATGCCCTGGCGAGCATGGATGCGGCGACACTGCGCGCCACCCCGCACAACATCGGCGTTCTGTACCTGCAGCCCGAGATCCAGGACGAGCGATTCGACGCCTTCCGGGCGGAACGTGCGCGGCTCCGGGAGGCGTACGGACGCCTCGGTGCCGCGGCCGCGCATCCCGAGCTCGCGGCGGTTCTCGACGAGCGGCATCTGGGCACGCTGCTCATCCAACTCGCCGAGGTCGTCATCCAACTCCGCAGCGAAGGCGACGCGGACCCGGCCGACGACGACACGATCGCGGCGTCCTGCCTCCGCGTCCTCGGGCTGACGACCCCCGAGATCGAGGCCGCCCGTGTCGAGGCGGAGGAGCTCATCGCCCGCTGCGCCGAGCTCGCCGACGATGCGGAGAGCTCGCGCGCATAGCGCCCGCCCACGTGCCCGCTCCACACGCTCCGCCCCGCTCCAACGCTGCGCTCCGCGACGCCCCACCCCGCCCCGCGTGGTGACTGCGCCGATTCGGAACGTCTGCGGCCGGGCGAGCACCGGTATACGTTCCAAACCGCAGCAGACACCGTCCCGCCGTCGTCCGCCGGCCGGAGGAGGCGCACCGCGGGGAGGGTTAACGAACCGGTAACACCGCGCGTATTCAGCGGCAACACGGCGTGATCAGACTGGACCCGGAAAGAAAGCCTTCCAATTTTGCAACTTCTCTGCAAAACTCTGCTCCAACCCGCTAGCCCCTCTCCGTCCACTTACCCCGGGAGCCCCCATGACGACCTCTCGCACCGGCCGGCGCTTGCGCACTGCAGCGATCACTGCAGCCACACTCGCGACCGTATTGACCCTCACCGCCTGCGGACATTCCTCCACCGGCAGCGGCGCAGCCGCCTCCACCACCGTCGACACCAAGCCCGCCACCGGAACGGTGACGCTCTGGGCGCCCGACGGCGACGCCACCGTGCTGAACAAGGTTCTCGCCGGCTTCAAGAAGAAGAACCCCGGCCTGACCCTGCAGGTCACCCTCATCCCCTCGGACCAGTACACGACCAAGCTCCAGACGGCCATGTCCTCTGGCACACTGCCGGACATCGCCCAGCTCTACACCGAGGCGGAGACCCAGTACACCGCCTCGGGGTCCTTCGCCCCCGTCCCCAGCGGGCTCGTGGACCCGTCGACCTTCTTCCCGGCGGCATGGGACAGCGGAGACTACAAGGGCGCGACCTACTCCGTACCCTGGTACGCATACACCCGCGTGCTCATCTACCGGAAGGATCTCGCAGCCGCCGGCAACGCGACCGCGCCCACCACCTGGGACCAGAGCATCCCGTTCTACAAGGCGCTCCAGGCGGGCGGCGCGACGATGGGCCTCGGCGGCGACGTCGGGTGGGACACCTACAACGGTCAGGACCTCGCGATCTCCGCGCACCAGGCCGGATCGAGCCTCCTGAACACCGACGGCACCAAGTGGGACTTCGACAACAGCGCTGTGATCTCTGCGATCGAGTACGAGACGAGCCCGTTCCTCCAGAAGGTCGCGGCGATCGACACCCCGCAGTTCCTCGACGCGCAGCCGTATTTCGTCGCCGGCAAGACCGCATCCATGATCTCCGGACCGTGGGTCATCGCGTCGCTCGATCAGACGGCCAAGCAGAAGGGCTGGACCGCGGAGCACGTCGCCACGGCGGTGCTCCCGCAGGGACCGAAGAACAGCTCGGGCGAACTGGGAGGCGGTAGCTGGGCCGTGAGCAAGGACTCCAAGAACATCGCATCGGCATGGAAGGTCATCCGCGAGATGGCCACGGAGTCGACGCAGGTCGCGCAGTTCAAGGCCTACGGCAGCATGCCGGCGGTCCAGGCGGCGTGGAAGGATTCGTCCATCACCGGCAACCCGCTCTACGACGCGTTCTTCACTCAGCTGAAGAACATCAAGCCCATGCCGCAGGTGTCGACGTGGGGCCAGGTCTCGACGGCCATCGGAAAGGAGCTGGAGGCTGTGGCGCGCGGCACGGAGACTGCCGCTCAGGCCGCCAAGAACCTCCAGTCGCAGGCCGACACGATCGGTACCGGGAACTGACCATGGTCCTGACCGCCTCCGGCACCCCGCGGGCGCGCACTGCGCGTCCGCGGGGGGCGTCGCCCATCCGCCGAGCGCGGAGCAGCTCGCTGATCGCGTGGGCGTTCATGGCGCCGTTCGGGGTCGTCTTCCTGCTGTTCACCGCGCTTCCCATCGTCATCTCGCTCGCCACGAGCTTCACCGACATGCGCAGCACCGATCTGCGCACTCCGTTCAACGTCGACTTCGTGGGCATCCAGAACTATCTGGCCCTCCTCAGCGATCCGGCGTTCCTGCGCTCGGCGCTGAACACCCTGATCTTCGTCGTCGTCGGCGTGCCGGTGACCATGGCCATCGGGTTCGCCCTGGCGCTGGCGCTCGACTCCGGCATCCGTCGCTTCCGCACCGTCTTCCGCGGGCTGTTCTACGCACCGGTCGTCACGAACATCGTCTCGGTCGCGCTCATCTGGCAGTACGCGTTCAATCAGGACGGCACCGTGAACAAGGTGCTCGCGAGCATCGGCTTCGCCGGCCCGAACTGGCTGGGCGACGTCCACCTCGCGATGCCCGTCGTGATCCTGCTCGGGATCTGGCGCAACTTCGGAACCGCGATGCTGCTGTTCCTCGCGGGTCTCCAGGCCGTGCCCGAGGACGTGCAGGAAGCGGCAGCGATCGACGGCGCCGGCCGCTTCCGCCGGCTCTGGTCGATCACCCTTCCGCTGCTCATGCCGACGACGCTGCTCGTCTCCGTGCTGCTGTCGGTCTTCTACCTCCAGGTGTTCGACGAGCCCTATCTGCTGACCGACGGTGGGCCGCTCGGTTCGACCCAGTCCCTCGCGCTCTTCACCTATCACCAGTTCGGCTTCGGCAACTTCGGCGTATCCTCCGCTGCCTCGTATCTCCTCCTGCTTCTGGTCGCGGTGTTCAGCATCGTGCAGTTCCGTGTTCTGAGGCCGCGCTCATGACGACCCGCCGCATCCCGACAGCCTTCCTGTACCTGGCACTCGTGCTGGCTGCACTGCTCACGATCCTCCCGTTCATCTGGGTGGTCTCCGGCTCGCTGCGCAGCATGACCGACTTCCGGTCCGATCCCGGAGCGTGGCTGCCCTCCGTCGTGACGTTCGAGAACTACGGCAAGCTGTTCTCGACCGCCGGATTCGGCGGGTACCTGGCGAACAGCCTCGTCGTCGCGGCGATCACGGTCGCCGGCAACGTCATCGGCGGCGCACTGGCGGGCTACGCGCTCGCGAAACTGGAGTTCCGCGGCAAACGGCTCGCCTTCGGCGCCGTGCTGATCGCCCTCATGATGCCGTTCTCGGCGACCTTCGTGGCGCAGTTCATGGTCACCGTCAACCTCGGCCTCATCGACACCCTCACGGGAATCGCGCTGCCCAGCGCTGTCCTCCCGATCTCTGTGTTCATCGTCCGCCAGTACGCGGGGAGCATCCCCGACGAACTGCTCGAAGCAGCACGGATCGACGGAGCGGGGGAGTTCCGGCTGTTCGCCACGATCTTCCTGCCCCTGGCCGGGCCTGCGCTCGCGACGGCGACGATCATGGCGTTCCTCGCCTCCTGGAACAACTTCATCTGGCCGCTCATCGTCGCCCAGCAGACGTCGACGTGCACGCTGCCGGTCGGTCTGGCTGCGACGCAGCAGGCGGCGCAGAACGTCACGGACTACGGTCTCGTGCTGGCGGGAGCGGTGGTCGTGATGCTTCCGGTCCTCGCCCTGTTCCTCCTGTTGCAGCGCTACTTCGTCCAGGGCATCGCGGCGGTGGGGCTCAAGTGAACGCGGGGCTTGTCGTCGATGCGCCTGCCGGCCCCATCTCCGGCGGGGTGGACGGGCGCGTCCGCCGGTTCCTCGGCGTGCCCTACGCCGAGGCCCCGGTGGGTCCGTTGCGCTTCGCTGCGCCGCGGCCTCGCGCAGCGTTCACCGCTCCGTTCGAGGCCACCCGTCACGGCGCGACGCCACAGCGGGTGCCGCTCTTCGCGGCGACCACCATCCCCGAGCCCAGCATTCCCGGCGACGACACCCTCAACCTGGACATCTTCGCCCCGGAGGAGTGCGCCGGCGCGCCCATCCTGTTCTGGATCCATGGCGGCGGCTACATCGCCGGGTCCCCTGCCAGCCCGTGGTACGACGGCAGCGCGTTCGCGCGGGAGGGCGTCATCGTCGTCGTTCCCTCTTACCGGCTCGGCCTCGACGGCTTCGGCGTCATCCCCGGCTGTCCGGACAATCGGGGTCTGCTCGACCTGATCACCGCGCTGCAGTGGGTGCGCGAGAACGCGGAGGCATTCGGCGGAGATCCGCGTCGGGTCACGATCGCCGGCCAATCGGCCGGAGGGGGCGCGGTCCTCGCCCTTCTCTCGTCCCCAGCGGCGGAGGGCCTGTTCCGCGCCGCCGTGAGCGTGTCCGGGATCGACGTGAGCTTCGATCGCGCGGAGGCACGTTCCGCGACGGCCGCCATCGCCCGCGAACTCGGCGTCGAGCCGACCGCTGAGGGATTCGGTCCCCGCGACGACGGAGAGGCCATGCGAGCGATTCTGCGACTGAGGGATGCGGAGACCTCCTCCGCCGCCCTCGCCTTCGGACCCGTCCACGGCGACGACGTGCTGCCCGAGCCCATCCCGGTCGCGCTGCGGCACCGGGGCACCGGAGTCCCCCTTCTGGCCGGGGCGACCGCCGACGAGTTCGACGGCGGGCCCACCCCCGAGGATCCCGGCCGGCCGGATCCGTCCTCCCCGGAGGCGGTCGCGGGGAAGGCGGCTGGAACGCGGGCGACCGACATCCTCTTCCGTGCGTCCTGCGTGCGTACCGCCGCGGCGCGTGCCGGCGGGCCGGGCGGCACCTGGCTCTACAGTTTCGACTGGCCGTCGCCGGTGACCGGTGCCGCTACGCATTGCATCGACGTGCCGTTCCTGTTCGGGAACCTCGGCGCCGACGGCGTGACCGCCGCGCTCGGTTCCGCACCGCCTCCCTCCCTGCAGTCGGCGATGCACGGCGATGTCCTCGCCGTCGTCCGCGGCACCGAGCCCGCCTGGCCGCGTGCCCGCGGAGGCGCGAACGACGCGACCCGCGTCTACTCGGCGGACGGGGAATCGGCCGTCGGATACGGTTCATTCGACCCGTGCCTGCACCTGGCGGATCGACCATGAACGTCCGCCATCCACGAGGGGAGCTCTAGAGTGCCGGGCCTGGACCAGACCGCCGTCCGACGGGTGAACACCGCGGTCGTGCTCCGCGCGCTCGCGGCGCACGACGAGGAGGTGACACTGCAGTCGCTTGCGGCGTCCACCACGCTCAGCCGCCGAACCGTGGAGATCATCCTCGCGGACCTCCTCGCCGTCCGATGGGCGGAAGAAGCAGTCGCCCAGAGCGGCGGCGGCGCGGGGAGACCCGCGCGACGGTTCCGCTTCGCAGCGGAACGCCGGCTCGTCGCGGGCGTGCGAATCGACACCCACTTCGCGCACGGCGTCGTCGCCGACCTGCGCGGGCGCATCCTCGGCCGCGCCCAGCGCGCCCTCGGTGACGACTACTTCTCCCCGGAGCGTGCGGTCAGCCACGCCGCGGCCGCTGTGCGAGCCGCCGCCGTGGACGCCGGACTCCCCGTCGATCGGCTGAGTGCCGGTGGAGTGGCCGCCGGTGGTGTGATCGACCCCGACACCGGCACGGTGCGGCGGCTGGTGCACGCGCCGAACTGGACCGGCTTCCCACTCGCCGATGCCCTCTCGGCCGAGTTCGGCATCCCCTGGGCGGCGGACAACGATGCGAACCTCGCCGCGCTCGCCGAGTTCCGCGAAGGCGCTGCCGTCGGACGCCGCCACATCGCCTGGCTCATGCACGGGCATCGCACAGGCGCCGGCTTCATCGTCGGCGGCGAGCTCCACCGCGGGGCCGGCGGCGCCGCCGGAGAGCTCATCGAGTCACGCGTGCTCGGGCTCGAACGCAATCAGGACCGGGCGATCGGCCTCCTCACCTCCCCCCTGGCGTCGGAGCGCGAGCGCGGGATGGCCGCCGTCCGGGCCGCGCTCGCGGGAGCCGGAGAAGCGCGCAGCGACGCCGCCGGGCTCGCCGCAGAGGTCGCCGAGATCATCGACGTCATCGCCTGGACGATCGCACCCGAACTCGTCATCCTCGGCGGTGGCCTGGAGGCCGGAGCCGAGCTCCTCATCCCGCTGGTGCACGCCCGGCTGCGCGAACTCGGAGCTCCCGACGTCGAGCTCGCCCCCAGCACCGTCGGGGCCGACGCCGCGATACGGGGTGCCGTCCGCCACGCTCTCGACCGGATCGACGCCGACCTCTACGGCCCGGCCGTCGCCTGAACCCACGACAAGGAACCCCTGTGACTTCATCCTCGCCGATCGCCGACGTCCTCATCGTCGGAAGCGGCATCATGGGCGCGGCCACCGCCCGGCTCATCCGCGAGTGGGCTCCGGGGATGCGGATCGTCATGATCGACGGCGGCCCGGCGATCGGCGCCACCCCCGGTCTGCACCTGCACGATGTCGAGGAGCCGGAACTCTGGTCCCAGTACAACGAACGCGTCTCCAGCGGCATCCAGGGCTTCTATGCGGGAACGGCGCCGGAGCCGAGCCGGGCCGGCGGGGTGGACGGACTGGAGGCGGGGATGCACCTGTTCTCGGGGCTGGGTGACGACGCCGGCGCGATGCCGATGGCCGGCGCGGCCTGGAATGTCGGCGGGATGGGCGCGCACTGGACCGCAGCAACACCCTGGCCTGCGGGCGCGGAGGTCTTCGACTTCGGGGATCCCGAGCGCTGGCACGCCGACCTGCAGACCGCCCGCCGCGTGCTCCAGGTCCGCCCAGCGGCGATCGGCCCGACCGCTCCCGGACGCATCGTGCTCGACGCGCTGAACGAGCGGTATCGCGGCACCGGGCCGAGCGAACGGATGGCCCAGCCGATGCCGATGGCGGTCACCCCGGCTCCGGATGGGACCCTGCTTCGCACGGGCCCGAGCCGGATCTTCCCGCCCATCGCCACGGGCGGCGACGAATCGTTCACCCTGCTGCCCGGCACTCTCGCCGTCGGGCTAGATCACGACGGCGGTCGCGTTTGCGGCGCGGGCGTGCTGGACGTCGCCAGCGGCGAGCGCCGCGTGATCGAGGCGGCGACGACCATCGTCTGCGCAGACACCTTCCGCACGCCGCAGCTGCTCTTCGCCTCCGGCATCCGCCCGGATGCGCTCGGCCGTCACCTCAACGAGCACGCCTTCGTCACCGGTCGCGTACTCATGGAGCTCGAACGGTTCGGCCTCCGGCTCGACAGTCTCCCGCTGGCCGCCGACGGCGAATTCGCGACCGACTCGCTCTGGCTGCCGCAGAACGGCCCGGCTCAGCCTTTCCACGGCCAGATCATGGACTCGACGTACCTCGACGACGCGGGAGCGCCGCTCGCACACGCCGTCGGGGTCTCCCTCTATACGCCCGTGCAGTCGAGACCCGAGAACCGCATCCACTTCATCGACGGCGAGTCGGATCTGACCGGGATGCCGCGGTTCGAGATCGAGTTCGGCTACTCGGCGACCGACCTGGCCCTCATCGACCAGGCCCGCGCCGAGATGATCGAGATCTCGGAGCTGTTCGGAACGTTCGACCCGCTGACGGAATCGGCGCTGCTTCCCCCGGGCTCGTCCCTCCACCAGACCGGCACCGTCCGCGCGGGCCTCGCCGACGACGGCAGCACCGTCTGCGACCCGGATGGGCGCGTCTGGGGCTTCGACAACCTCTTCCTGGCCGGCAACGGAGTCGTGCCGACGGCCGTCGTCGCGAACGCGACGCTGACCGGCACCATCACCGCCGTCCGGGCCGCCCGCGCTGCCGCGCGGGTCCTGGACCACGCCTGACCGACGAACCCGAACGGAGAACACCATGCGCCTGACCGCATCCGAATACACGATCGCCCTTCCCGGCTGGGTCGACGAGGCGCTCCGCGACGTGCCGGAGTTCGTCCCCGACCGGACCGACAGGATGCGCCTGGTGCACGCGCTCGCCGATCGGAACTGGCGCGAGGGGAACGGCGGCCCGTTCGCGGCGGTCGTGGCGGAGACCGCCACCGGTCGCATCGTCTCGGTCGGGGTGAACGTCGTCCTCGGTTCGGGAGTCTCCTCCGCTCACGCAGAGGTCACGGCGCTCGGCGTCGCGCAGCGCGCTGTCGGCGGCTGGGACCTCGGCGCCGCCGGATCGCCCGACCACGAGCTCGTCGTCAACTGGCGACCGTGCGTCCAGTGCTACGGCGCCGCTCTGTGGTCCGGAGTACGCACACTCGTGGTCGCAGGTTCGGGGCCGGAGCTCGAAGAGATCACCACCTTCGACGAGGGCCCGATGCGCGACGACTGGGCCGAGCAGTTCACGGACCGGGGCATCGACGTCGTCGATGGCGTCCTCCGCCCCGAGGCTCTCGCGGTCTTCCGCGCCTACCGCGAAGCCGTGGACGCCGGTGGCATCACCGTGTACAACGCGCGTGGCGCATCCGCCCCCGAAGGACCGTCCACCCCCGAAGGACAGGAGAACTCATGACGATCCCCGTGCACCGCGACCGCATCGCGCTCAACGCCATCCAATGGATCAACGTCAAGGCCGATCCGGACGATCCCGAGAGCGAGGACCTCTGGCGTTACGCCGACCCGGCCTTCCGGGCCGACTACCCGGGTGTCCTCGACCAGATCCGCGACGCCGGTTTCGGCGCGGTCATGATGGAGGTCCTCGCCACCCAGACGCTCCAGGACTTCGCGCGGATGATCGAGGCATCCGGTCTCGCCCTCGCGCCCGGGTACGCCTCCATCCCGATCCCGAGCGACCACTCCGTGCTCCTGCCGCCCGGGACAGGGGAGCGCATGCACTGGTTCGACGGCATTCGCCGCAAGGCCGAGGAGAGCAACTGGTCCGGGCTGTCGACCGTGTTCCTCGCCCCTGAGGTCAGCTGGGAACCCGGATTCGTGCGCACGCGCGACGCGGTCGCCGTCGGCGCGGGCTTCCGGCAGGACCGTCTCGACGAGCAGATCGAGTTCCTCGGCGAGGCCGCAGAGGTGCTCCGCGCAGAAGGCGTGCGCGCGGGGCTGCACAACCACGTCGGCACCTGGATCGAGACGGAGGACGAGATCGAGCAGACCCTCGCCGCGATCCCGGCCGAGCTGCTCGGCGCCTCCTTCGACATCGGACATCTCGCCTGGGCGGGAATCGACCCGGCGACCATGCTGCGGCGGCACGCCGATCGGCTCATCGACATCCATCTCAAAGACCTCGACCTCGAGATCTCGGACGCGAGCCGGAGAGAGCCCACGCCCTACAACGTCGCCACCGACCGCGGCCTCTTCCTGGAGCCCGGACTCGGCGACCTCGACCTGGCCGGGACACTGTCCACCCTGCCCGCGGATTTCGGAGGCTGGGTGATCATCGAGGTCGACCGCGCCAGCATGGAGCCGTTCGCCTCCGCACAGGCGAGCTGGGCCTGGGTGGAGGCGAACATCCCCGCGTCGTGACCGGCAGGGCGTGATCGGCGGGCGGGGCGTCGTCGATCCGCTAGTTCTCCGGTCGGGCCTTCCGCAGGCCGGGCACGGCCGGGTCGACGAGGTCGGCGTATTCGGGATTGCGGTCGATGAATGTCCAGACGATCGGGCACAGGATGGTGACGGTGATGCCGCGTGTTCGGACATCGTCGAGCACGCGCCGGATCAGTTCGGTCGCGACGCCCTGGCCGCGGTACTCGGGGAAGACGGCCGCCGCGACGAGGACGCGTCGGCTCTCGCTGACGACGTTGTACGTCAGGCCGCCGATCACGGTGTCCCCGGCGATGGCCTCGTACGTGGAGGTCGTGTCATCGTCCTCGACATAGAAGTTGATCGTGGCTGAATGGTCATCGGCGGTCACTTCGTCGATGAGGACGACTTGGTCCTGGGTGAGGGTGCCGACGCCGTCAGGGTAACCGGCTTCATCCGGGTACTCGAAGTCGCCGCTGGGGCCGGTCTGCTCGGTCATGATCTGTCCTCGTCGTGGTCGTGCGGGTTGCGGTCTGTTCAGGAACCCATGGTGATGATGGTCTTTCCCTGTCGCCGCTCGGTCGGGTTGAGCGCGTCGATGGCATCGTCGAGAGCCGCGATCTCGCCGATGTTCGTGCGGAGCCGGCCATCCCGGATGCGCTGGGCGATCTCGACGAGTTGCGACGGAACAGACTCGACGACGAAGTCGACCGAAAGGCCCTCGTCGGGTCGCTGCTCGCCCAGTCCCGTGACCGTCACCAAGGTTCCGCCGGGACGGATGAGGCCGGCCGACTGCTCCTGGATGGTGCCCCCGATGACGTCGAACACCAGGTCGACGCCTCCCACGTCTTCGAGCCGGTCGTTCTCGAGATCGACGAACTCGTTCGCGCCGTAGTCGAGCGCCTTCTGCCGGTCGGCGGAGCGCCCGGTGCCGATGACGTAGGCGCCGGCTTCGCGGGCGAGCTGGGTCACCATCGTGCCGACGGCACCGGCCGCGCCGTGGGCGAGGACCGTCTGGCCCGACTGGAGGCGGCCGTGCTGGAAGAGGCCCTGCCAGGCGGTGAGTCCGGAGATCGGCAGGCTGGCCCCGACCGTGAACTCCACGTCGCCCGGAAGCGGCGCGAGGTTGCGCGACTCGACGGCCACGTACTCCGCGAGCGTCCCGTCGCGGTGCCAGTCCGAGATCCCGAACACCCGCTGGCCGATCGACAGTCCCGTCGTGCCGTAGCCCAGTGCCGTGACGACGCCGGCCAGCTCATGGCCGAGGATGGATGGCGCCCGGTCCCGTCCGGCGCGATCGCTCCACGTGGACGGCCAGCCCACCTCGGTCGGAACGTAGCCGGCGGCGCGCACCTGGACGACGACATCGTTGATCGCCGGGCGCGGATCCGGGCGGTCCGTCAACCGCATACCGGCCGGTCCCTCGGCCTGATCGGTCACCACTATCGCCTTCATCGGGCGCCTCCTCCGCGTCGATCGCCACTCTTGTCGCTTCTAATGTGGACTAAATAGTCCTCTTTTGCAAACTGAGACATCGCCGGCCGGTCGACGGGCGCGTGAGGCGGAAACGTGCCGTTCTCACGCGTCTCCGCACCGCGCGGAGTCAGGCGCGCGGTCGCTGAGCCGGCGGTCAGAGACACGCCTTCATGGTACGTTCCCCGCCGACATTCGTCACGAATGTGCCGGCGGCAGTGCAGGCCCCGCTACTCGAAGTGGCCCTCCCGGGCCGCCTCGACGAAGGTCGCGTAGTCCTTCTCCGCCTGGGCGGCGTAGGCGTGCGCCCACTCGGCCGCCGCGCGCACGAAGGCGCCTCCCGCGCCGACGTATCCCGCGACGAACTGCGCCTTCGGCGAGCGCGCGTGCGCCCGTCCGAGCACGGTGGCGCACGACTGCGCGTACTCGCTGAACTGCGTGGCGTTCATGTCCGCGATCTCGAACGACGCGTTCCGGTTGCGGAAGATCCGCATGTAGAAGCTGTGCCCCTCCACGGTCAGGTAGCCGAGGAACGGATCGGAGACCGCCTGCAGGATGCGCTGGCACCCGACCACGCGGTAACCCTGATGCTCCGCGAGGATCACCGGATCGAGGTAGCCGGCGACGGGTGCTATCCCGCCGAACTCCTGGACGACCGAGGCATTGGCCTCCTTCAGCTGGAGGATCAGGATGTCGCCGGTGGCGTCTCCGAGGGCGATGATGAAGCACCGCGTTCCCACGCTGCCCACCCCGACCACGCGCCGGGCCACATCCAGGACCGTGTACTGGGAGAGCATCAGGGCGATGTTCGTCGGGACCGTGGTGCGGTACGCCTCGAAGACCTGGTCCACGATCACCCGGATCTCGGGCTCCAGCCGGGTGAGGACCGGCGGGTCCTCCACGAACTGCAGCCCCTCGCCGCCTTCGACCAGGGTGCGGCTGGCGACACGCTCGCTGGTGCGCTTCTCCGACTCCTTCAGGGTGTGCTTGATCATCCGCTCGCTGTCCCGGCTCAGGATCCGCCGGTCGGCCATGCTGGTGACGCGGAAGTAGCGCCGGTACAACGACGACTCGAGCGCATCGCCCAGTGCGTTGCGGTACATCGCGGATGCCGAAAGCACGATCGAACGGAGGTCGGAGCGGTCGATCCCCAGCGAGCGGCCGGCGAGGACGACGCTCGTCAGCATCCGTTTGACGTCCCACTCGAACGGGCCGACGGCCGCCTCATCGAAGTCGTTGATGTCGAAGACCATGGAGCTCTCGGGCGACCGGTAGATGCCGAAATTGCTGATGTGGGCGTCGCCGCAGATCACGACATCCCCACCAGCAGTGGGTGCGCCGGCCAGGTCGGCGGCCTGGATCGCTGCCGTCCCCCGGTAGAACGCGAACGCGGATGTGCTCATCCGCTCGACGCGCAGGGCGATCAGTGCCGGGAGGCGGTTCTCGTGCTGCCTGCGGAGGATCCCGAGCGGGTCGCGTCCCGGCGGCGGCGTGAACTCGGCCTGGCTGGACCGCGGAACCTGCGAGCGGGCCGCGTGTCCGGCGTCGTACAGCTCCTTTTCGTCGAGTGGGGTCGCGATCGTGGTCATGACGCACCTCCTGGATGGCGCTCATGTTAGCTCCCGCCGACGCGGTGCGGATAGGCCGGGATCGACAGGGATGGACAGGGATAGACAGCGATCGCGATCCCCGCGCGCTGAGGTCAGCGCACGCGCACGACGTGGGGGATTCGAAGGAGATCGGGCGTCGAATCTCCTTCGAATGGCAGTGCTGAAGGAGATTCGAACCCGATCCGTTCGAATCTCCTCCGGGCTCACGGGTCGATCTCGGAGGTGCCGGTCACGCCGGCCTTTCGCTCGAGAAGCTCTTTCAGCTCGGCGATGTCGCGGCGGAGCTCCTCGATGTGCTGGCGCGTGACGTTCTCCTGCCGGGCCTCGCGTGCACCGACGTTCTGCACCAACCACGAGGAGAGGGCGGCGGCGACCGTGGCGATGATGCCGATCCCGCCGAGCATGAGTGCGACCGCGATCAGCCTGCCGGTGAGGGTGATCGGGACGATATCACCGTACCCGACGGTGGTGATGGTGACGCAGGCCCACCAGAGGGCCTGCCCGAAGGTGTGGATGGGCGAGCTCGCGACGTTCTGTTCCACATCCAGAACCGCCAGAGCGGCCATGACGACGATCACGGTCCCGTAGCTTCCCACGTAGAGCAGGACCCGGCCGCGGAACGCGGAACCCGCGAACCTGTGGAACAGGCGGACCATCGCGAGGAGCCGGAGCAGACGAAGAGGCCGCAGCACCGGCAGGATCACGATGAAGAGGTCGAGCAGGTGTGTCCAGAACCAGCGCCAACGGTGCGAAGCCAGGGAGAGGTTCACGACGTAGTCGATCGCGAACATGATCCAAGCCGCCCACATGACCGCTTCCTGCACCTGGTCTTTCGCGCTCGGGATGTCCCCGAGAACGCTCCAGGCGTAGGCGATGAGGAAGGCGAGCGCCGCGAGAACGAGCGGCCATTCGGTGAGACGCTGCCAGCGCTCCTGCGTGAGCTTCCGCGCGTGGTCACCCGGCAGGCTGGACACGTTCCGGTTCCTCGCTGGTCACGGAGCGATGGTAAGGCCCGCGGCGGGCACTAGCCCGGCAGCGCGCCGTACACCTCGTCGGTGACCGGCTCGAGCCATTCGTTGCTCACGTCGTCACCCGGCGTGATGAAGGCGAGGTGCGAGAACCAGGAGCCCGCCTTCGCGCCGTGCCAGTGCTTCGTCCCGGCCGGGACGTGGATCGCCGTTCCCGGCTCCATGCTGACGGGATCCTGGCCCTCGGCCTGATACCAGCCGCTGCCGGCCGTGCACAGCAGGATCTGGTCGCCGGAACCGCCGCTGCCATGGTGGACGTGCCAGTTGTTGCGGCACCCCGGCTCGAAGGAGACGTTGATGACGGGGACGGCGCCTCCGGCGATCGGGGCGAGGTAGCTCTGGCCGATGAAGTACTGGGCGTAGGCGTCGTTCTTCTCGCCGAGCGGGAAGGGCTGGTCGAAGTCGTCCGCGGTCATCTATGTTCCTCTCGCGTTGCGCTCGTTGCGCTCGTTGCGCTCGTCGCGCTCGTCGCGCTCGTTGCGCTCGTCGTCGGCTCGCTGGCGGCCCAGGACGCGAGCAGCCGCATGGCGTCCTCGGAGGCGGAGCCCGGTTCGGCGGTGTAGATCGTCACGGTGAGGCCGGGGTCGGCCTCCAGCTGCATGCCCTCATAGGCGAGGGTCAGGTCTCCGACGACGGGATGGTGGAAGGACTTGAACCCGGAGCCGTGGTGGCGGACGTTGTGAGCGCCCCACCGCGTGCGGAAGTCGGCGCTGCGGGTGGAGAGCTCCCCGATCAGGTCGTGCAGCTCTTTGTTGTGCCGGTCTCGAGTCGCCTCGGTGCGGAGGATCGCGACGGCGATGTCGGCGAAGCTCTCCCAGTCCGGGTAGAACTCGAGCGCACGCCGGTCGAGGAACATGTGCCGGGCGATGTTGGGAGCCTGCCCGGGCACGTCGTAGAGCTCAGTGTAGAACGCACGCGCCAGTGCGTTCACCGCCAGCAGGTCCATCCGCCCGTTGCGGACGAACGCGGGCCCGGCGGTCACCGCTTCGAGCGCCCACTGCAGTCCGGGATGCGGCTTCCAGCCGGTCGCGCTGCGCCGCTTCGGTGGGCGGGCGACGGGGCTCGCGGCGTGGGCGAGGTCGAACAGATGCGCCCGCTCCGCATCATCGAGGAGGAGAGCTCTGGCGAGACTGTCGAGCACCTGCGGGGATGCGCCGCTGATCGCGCCGCGCTCCAACCGCGTGTAGTACTCCACGCTCATCCCGGCGAGCGTTGCGACCTCGCTGCGGCGCAGGCCCGCCACGCGCCGGTTCGTGCCGGCAGGCAGGCCGACCTGCTCGGGCGTGACCCGGGCGCGACGGGTGGTGAGGAACTCCCGGACCTCCGCTGGATTGTCCATAACAGCATGTTAAGTTTCGCCGGCAGCGGGAGGGAGTCACCGCCAGTACCACCAATGATGCGGCCTCCCTGCCCGGCGAATCCCGTGATCTCCTTGAACTGGCCCACGACCAGCCGGAGATGGAGACTGCATGCCCGCCCTCATCATGGACGCCCCCGGAGCGACCCGCGTCTCCCGCCGCCTCCCGCTGCTGGTCTACGTGCTCGCCTCCGGCACGTTCCTGATGCTGACGACGGAGTTCGTGATCGCCGGGATCCTGCCGGAAGTGGCCGCCTCGCTGCAGACATCGCTAACGGACGCAGGGAGCCTGATCACCGTCTTCGCCGTCGGCATGATCATCGGCGCTCCACTGATGACGCTGCTGACCGTGCGGCTGTCGAAGCGGATCACCCTCATCCTCGCGCTGCTGGTCTTCGTGGCCGGACACGTCCTGGTGGCGCTCAGCTCGGACTTCACCGTGCTCCTGGTCGCCCGCTTCGTCACCGCCGTGGCCACCGGAGCGTTCTGGGCCGTGGCCGCGATCGTCGCCACGCGCGCCTCAGGCGCGGCATCGGGTGCGCGCGCCATGGGTGTGGTGGGCGCAGGCGGCGCGCTGGCGACGGTGCTCGGTGTCCCCCTCGGCGCCTTCATCGCCCAGGCGGCCGGGTGGCGCGGAACCTTCTGGGCACTCGCCGTCGCCGCAGCCGCGGTCGGCCTCCTGGTCGCGTGGGTCCTGCCCAAGGACTCCCCCGAGCAGGGGCGCGGTCCGATCCGCTCCTCGCTGGACGGGCTCCGCTCCGGACGGCTCTGGCTGGCACTGCTCGCGTGCCTCACCACCAGCGGCGGTGTTCTCGCGGCGTACTCCTACATCGCACCGATCCTCACCGACCAGGCCGGCATCCCCGCCCGCTTCGTCCCGCTCGTCCTCACCGGATTCGGGATCGGCTCCTTCGCCGGAACGCTCCTCGGCGGGCGATTCGGCGACGCGCACCCGGGCCTGGTCACCATCCTCACCCCCGCTGTGTCCACGGTGCTCATCGCACTCATCGCAGTGACGACCGCCGTACCGGCGCCGATAGTGATCCTGGTCGTCCTCCTCGGACTGTTCGGGCTCAGCGCCAACGGCGTACTCATCCATCTCGCCGTCCATCACGCCGGTCGGGCCGCACCGATGGGATCCGCCCTCGCTGTCTCCGCCTTCAACGCCGGCACCGCGATCAGCACGCCGATCGCCGGCGCCACGCTCTCCACGTCGCTCGGCATCCACGGACCGTCCGTCATCGGCGCAATCGTCATCGCGCTGACCCTGGTCCCGACGATCACTCTCGCCGTCCGTCGCCGCACGGACTCCCGATTTACAGGGGATCTTGCGCCCGGAACGCGGTGAGGCCGTCCTTCACCGTGCGCAGGAGGGCGATGGACGCGTCGAGATTCCGTGCGTCGGCGTGGGCGGCATCAGCGACGACAGTGGCCCATTCGTGCCGGACAAGGTCGTAGTTGGTTCTGCCCAGGTCGGTGAGGTGGATGACGACCGCGCGAGCATCGTCGACCCGACCGTGACGTTCGATCAGGTGCTTTCGCTCGAGACCGCGGAGAACAGTGGAGAGGTTCGTGCGCTGCAAGCCGGTGGCTGCAGCGACTCGGCTCGGGGAGGCGTCGACAGCGTCGTGAAGGTATCGCATGACCATTCCCTCTGACGGGGAGAGCGCGACGGCTTCCTTGCTCGCATAGCCGCGGAACTGAATCTCTCTCGCGATGATCAGGATGAGGTCGGCCAACTCGGCCCAGTTCTCTTCCGCGTCGATCGGCTGAGCCCGCCCATGCGTTTCCACGACTCCACGCTAGCCCATTGCGACCATCCGGTTATGTCGATAGCATCATCATGCAGGCATAATTATATGGTGATAAGTAATGGAAGGCGCTATGACCACGGAGTCGATCGAACTACGCACTTCACGAGCATCGGCGAGCGCAACGGCTCGCGTCGGCGGCTTGCACCCCCTCGGCGTCCTGACGCTCCTGGTGGGCGCCTTCCTGCCGATCATGGACTTCTTCATCACCAACGTCGCCCTTCCCAGCATCGATGCGAGCTTGCACTCGACGCCCGCCTCGCTCGAGTTGGTGATCGCCGGATATGGCGTCGCCTACGCGTCATTGCTGGTCCTGGGTGGACGTCTCGGCGACCGTTTCGGCCGTCGCCGTCTTTTCCTCGCGTCGCTGATCGGGTTCGTGGTTGCCTCGCTGGCGTGCGGGCTGGCGCCGACAGCGGGAGTGCTGATCGGCGCGCGCGTCCTGCAGGGTGGATGCGCGGCGCTGCTGATCCCGCAGGTTCTGGCGACCTTCCACCACACCTTGGAAGGCGAACGGAAGTCTCGCGCTTTAGCCCTGTACGGCGCCACCTCCGGGATCGCCGCAGTCGTCGGTCAGCTGGTCGGCGGGCTGCTGGTCAGCGCGAACATCGCCGGTACCGGGTGGAGGCCGATCTTCCTGGTGAACGTCCCGATCGGACTGCTCGTGCTCCTGTGTGCCGCTCGTGTCGTACCGGCGACGAGATCGGCGCATCCACTCACCGTCGATATCCCTGGCACGGTGCTCATCGCGGCCACTCTGACGGCATTGCTCGTTCCGCTCGCCGAGGGCGGAACCGTGGGGTGGCCCTGGTGGACCGGGGCGCTGATCGCTCTGGCCGTCGTGCTCGGCGTCGCGACCTACGTCGTCGAGCGGCGTGCCGAGGCCGCTGGAAAGGTTCCCCTGCTGCCTCCCTCGCTGCTGCGGCTGCCGTCGATGTCGCGCGGATTGCTGATGGTATTCGCCTTCAGTATCGGATTCGGTGCGTTCATGTTCGTGTTCTCCCTGACCGTCCAGAACGGCCTGCACCAGGATGCGCTTCACAGCGGCCTGGCGATTCTTCCGATGGCATTGCTGTTCCTGGCGGGTTCCCTGGTCGCCCCGAGACTCATCACTCGTTTCGGGCGGGCGACCTTGACGGGCGGAGCCGTCGTTCAGCTTGCCGGGCTCGCGTCTCTCGTGGCGGTGCTCGCCTGGGACTGGCCGCAGGTCAGCCTCTGGGTCATGGCGGCACCGCTTGCTCTGGTTGGTGCCGGGCAGTCGATGCTCTTCGCCGGGCTGTTCCGCAGTGTCCTCGCTGATGTCCCGACCCATCTCGGCGGGATCGGCAGCGGAGTCCTGATCACCGTGCAGCATAGCGGGCTCGCGCTGGGTGTCGCGACACTGGGGAGCCTCTACATCGCCCTCGCTCCGGCCAGCATCGTCACGGCCTTCTCCGTGGTGGAGTATGTGCAGATCGGCATCGTGGCACTCCTGGCCATCGGGGCGGGGATGCTGCCGCACTTCTCGCGATAGATCGGCTTTCGGCCGCGGCGAATAGGGTCGTTGGGCCCTATTCAGGACCCGGCCCGGGCTGGCTAGGCTCCCGAACATGGAGCCTTCACCTGGAGACCGGTTCTCTCCCGCCCCGGACATCGGAGCGGGGGGCTCTCACAAGAGCTTCCGTGACGAACTCGACAGCCGGCATTACACGGTGGTCGATGAGGACTGGGCAGGTGGGGTGCCTGCGCAGTACGGAGTCGCACCTCGAGTACGCATCGGAAACAGCAAATGGTTCAACCTTCTCTGGCTGATCCCGATCGGCGTTCTGGTGCTGATCGTCGGCATCGCCGTCGCCAAGGGCATCCGGGAGATTCCCGCCGTACAGGACTTCATGCACCGGTTCCCGGGGATGTCCGAACTGCCGGCGGACGCTCCGGTCGGCCTTCCTGCGTGGCTGGGCTGGCAACACTTCCTCAACCTGTTCTTCATGGTCTTCATCATTCGCTCGGGGGTGACGATCCTGTCCGATCACCCCAGGCTCTACTGGACCAGGCACTCGACGCCCGGCAAGGACTGGTTCCGCATGCAGAAGCCCGTGCCGACAGACCCGCTCTATACGGCCAAGGCAGACTCCATCACGCTGCCCAATGGCGTCGGCCTCCCCGGCCGGCGGCATTCGATCGGGCTTGCGCGCTGGTGGCACCTCGGAATCGACACGCTCTGGCTGCTCAACGGAATCGTCTTCTATGTCCTGATCTTCACGACCGGGCAGTGGCTGCGCCTGGTCCCGCTGCACTGGGACGTCATCCCCAACGCCATCTCGGTCGCGATCCAGTACCTCTCGCTCGACTGGCCGACAGAGTCAGGCTGGTCGAACTACAACAGCTTGCAACTGCTCGCCTACTTCGTCACCGTGTTCATCGCCGCCCCTGCCGCTCTCATCACGGGGCTCGGGATGTCGCCAGCGCTCTCGACCCGCTTCCGGGCGATCAGCTCGATCTTCAGCATCCAGGTCGCCCGGTCGTTGCACTTCCTGGTGCTGTGCTGGTTCGTGATCTTCATCGTGGTGCACGTGGCATTGGTGCTCACCACCGGAGCGCTGCGCAACCTCAACCACATGTATGCCTCGCAGGACACCCAGTCCTGGCTGGGATTCTGGATCTTCGCGGCGTCGATGATCGTGGTCATCGTGGCGTGGGTCGCCGCCACGCCATTCACCTACCGGCATCCGCGCGTTGTGCAGAAGGTCGGCTTCGCACTGATCGGGCCCGCGCAGCGGCTCTTCGAGCACATCGATTCGAAACCCGGGCAATACACCGACAAGGACATCTCGCCCTATTTCTGGCACAACGGCAAGTACCCGGAGACCGACGAGTACAAGCGACTCGAAGCGGGCCGCTTCGCCGATTACCGGCTCGTGGTGAGCGGGCTCGTGGAGAATCCGACCGAGTTCAGCCTCGATGAGTTGCGCGTCCTTCCGTACCACGAGCAGATCACCCAGCATTTCTGCATCCAGGGGTGGTCGGGCGTTGCGAAATGGGGCGGCGTCTCCATGGCGACCATCCTCGACGTGGTCCGGCCGAAGCCTGAGGCGAAGTGGGCCATCTTCTACTCGTTCGCGGCCGGGCCGGACGGTGGGATCTATTACGACGCCCAGCCCATCGAGCAGATGCGCTACGCCTTGACGATGCTCGCCTACGACATGAACGGTGCACCGGTGTCGTTCGGCCACGGCGCCCCCCTGCGTCTCCGCAACGAGACACAACTGGGCTTCAAAATGGTCAAGTGGATCAAGGGCATCGAGTTCGTGGAGGACTTCGCCGAACTCGGAGGAGGCCTCGGCGGCTACAACAACGACCACGAGTTCTTCGGCTACCGGCAATCCATCTAGTGCACGCGCCCGAGTCCGATCAAGGGTGAGGTGAATCTGCGATGTACGAGTCGAGCTCCGCTCGGCTCGGCGGGTTCGCACCGGCCCGTGAGCAGGTGATGGCCGCAGCGGCAGCGGCTCTCGTCATGACAGCGGCCAATTCGTCCCGAGACAGGGCGTCCAGGGCGGACCGGCCAGTCGGGCCGCGGACTCCCAACAGCTGCAGCTCGCTGAGGAGCGCCGCCATATAGGAATCTCCCGCGCCGATCGTGTCGAGGACTTCGACACGATCGGACGCCGAACTCAGCCGGATTCCCGAGGCCGTGCCGGCAAGAGCGTTGTCACTGCCGCGCGTTATGACCATCAGACCGACGCCCGACCGGATCCACTGCTCGAGTACGTCCTCGAGCGAGCTGTCCGGGTACAGCCACCGCAGATCTTCGTCGCTGGCCTTCACAACATCGCTCACCGAAGCGAACTGCTCGGCCTCATACCGTGTCGCTGCCCGGTCGGCCAGGATCGACGGTCGGCAGTTGGGATCGTAGCTGATGACAGATCGGCCGGCTCGGGCCATCACCTCGCGCAGCACCTGGCTGCCACCGGGCGGAAAGTGCGCTCCGAGGGACCCGGTATGGACCATTCCCGCAGTCCTCAAGGCCGCCCGGCTGTGGAGCCGGTCCAGCCTGAGATCCCACGTGATGTCGAATCGGTAGTCGGCTGAACCGTCACTCTTCACGGTGGCGTGAGCTCGGCTCGTCCGCTCTCCTGGCTCGTTGATCACGGTGAGAGTCTCGCGCCCAAGACAGTCGACGATCATCTCACCGTCGGCGTCTTCACCGATCTGAGTGGCGAAGGTGACCTCGTGACCCAGCCTGGAGAGTCCGACGGCCACATTCATCGGGCTGCCGCCGGGCGAGGACCGGGTGTTTTCACCGTCGGCGACGACGCTATCGATAAGCGATTCGCCGATAACGAGGATGCTCAATCGTCAACTCCTAGCTGCTCTTCAGTGGCGGGGTGACGGTCGCCAGGTGTTTCACGGTCACGGCCGGACGATCGCTTTGATGCGCGTGCCGGTCGGGTCGGGGTTCAAGGCTTGTTCCACCTCATCGAGGCTGAAATGACCGGTGACCATGCCGTCCAGATCGATGAGGCCGGTGGCAGCCATTTCGATACCGGTCGGCCAGGTGTTCGCGTAGCGGAAGATGCCCTTGATCGCGAGCTCGCGGTCCTGTACGAGACTCAGCGGCAGACTGATGGAGTCCCCTCCCATTCCGACCAGGACGGCAGAACCGCCCGGCTTGGTTCCCGCGATTCCGGAACTGATGGCGGACTGGGCTCCTGAGCAGTCGATGAAGGCGTCGACGGCGATGTCTTTGAGGTCGTCCGTCAGCGGATCGACGACGTGGGTCGCACCGAAGTGAAGCGCTGCATCGCGCCGGAATTCGGAGACATCGGAGACGATGATCTCTGTCAGTCCTGTCGCGCGTGCCACCTGCGCGGCCATGATCCCCACGGGTCCCGCGCCCGCGATGAACACGCTGCCCCCGGGTTGCACAGCCGCCTGTCTCAGCGCCCAGATCCCGACCGAAAGGGGCTCGATCAGACCGCCGGCGTCGTCAGAGACATTGTCGGGAAGCTCGTAGACGAAATCGACCGGATGCGCGATGTATTCGGCGAATGCACCGTGGACGGGCGGAGTGGCGAAGAACACCATGTTGGGGCACAGGTTGTACTTGCCCGCCCGGCAGTAGCTGCAGGTGCCGTCGGGAACGCCTGGCTCGATCGCGACCCGTTTGCCGACCCAGGATTCAGATACGCCGGCGCCGACATCTTCGACGACTCCCGCCGCCTCGTGGCCGAGGATCATCGGTTCCCGGACGACGTGGTGTCCGATCGCGCCGTGATGGTAGTAGTGCATGTCCGATCCGCACACTCCGACGGAGGAGATCCTTATCAGGACTTGTCCGTGCTGGGGTGCCGGCTTCGCGATCGTCTCCACGCCGATTCGACCTTGCCCGTACAGGAAACTTGCGCGCATCGTAGGGTCGGTGATCATGTGTTCGTGCCTTTCGGTGTGCGGGAGGTTCACTTGACTGCGCCCAGCGACAGGCCCTGAACGAGCTTGTCCTGCGCGGCGAACCCGGCGATGAGTACGGGAAGGGAGATCGCCACCGACGCAGCGCACACCTTCGCCAGGAAGAGACCCTCACTGGTGACGAAGCTGGTGAGGAACACCGGTGCGGTGCCGGCCGAGACGCTGGTCAGCGCGTTCGCGAAAAGCAGCTCGTTCCAGCTGAAGATGAAGCAGATGAGAGCTGTTGCCGCTAGCCCTGGCGACGAAAGCGGGATGATGATCTTCACGAACTTGAAGAAGAATCCTGCACCGTCGATGGAGGCGGCCTCGAGGATCTCGACGGGGATCTCACTGAGGAACGACCTCATCATCCACACCGCGATCGGCAGGTTCGCGGAGGTGTACAACACGATGAGGAGAAGGTTCGTATCCAAGAGTCCCGCAGCCTTCGCGATCAGGTAGATCGGGAGCAGCCCGGCGACGACGGGGAGCATCTTGGTGGAGAGAAAGAAGAAGAGAACGTCCGACCACTTGCGAACCGGCCGAATGGAAAGCGCGTAGGCGGCAGGCGTTGCGAGGATCAGTACGAACACTGTCGATCCGATGCTCGCGATAGCGGAGTTCTCGAGATAGGGGATCGGGCTGGCGCCCGTGCTGGCTCCGAAGAATGCCGCGTAAGCGGACAGCGTCAACGGTGCGAAAAGCGAAGGCGGATTCGTCGCTGCATCCGTCTCGCTATGCAGCGACGTGAGGACCATCCACGCGATCGGCGCGAAAGAGATCAAGGCGATGACCCAGGCGAGAACGCCGAGACCGGCTTTCCGGAATCGTCCACGCGGCTCGGGACGGCCGTCAAGCGCACCGGCCTGCCGAGTGCGGGAGCGGAGTGCGATAGTCATCGCTTTTCCTCCTTGAGCAGTGTTGAGACGGTTCGAAGTGCGAACGTTGCGATCGCGATCGACGCGATGACGACGATGACCCCGGATGCGGAAGCTCCTCCGTAGTCGTGTCCGAGGAAGAACTGCTGGTAGATCGTGTACGGAAGGTTCGCCGTGCCCAGGCTGCCGGTGGTGATGGTGAAGACAGCGTCGAAATTCTGGACGATATAGATCGATCCGAGCAGAGCCGCGAGCTCGAGGTAGCGGCGCATGTGCGGCAGGGTCATGAATCGGAAGATCTGCCACTCGTTGGCGCCGTCGATCCGGGCCGCCTCGATGATGTCGAGCGGGCGACCCTGCAGACCGGCAAGGAGGATCAGCATCATGAACGGGGTCCACTGCCAGATGAGCTCAGCGTTCACTGTCCCGAGTGGCATCGATGAGATCCAGTCCGGCTGGGGCGCCTGCACCCCGAAGAGATTCCCCATCCAGGCGAGGACACCGTTGAACAGCCCGTACGTCGGGTTGTAGAGAGCGTGCTTCCAGACCAGTGCGGACGCGACGGGGACGATGAGGAAAGGTGCGATGAGGAGCGTTCTGACGAAACCGCGTCCCCAGAAGTAGCGGTCGAGGAGCAACGCGATCCCCAGCCCAAGAACAAGGCTGGTCAGCACGACGACCACCGTTATTTCGACCGTGGTCAGCATGGCGCTTCGGAGAGCCGGGTCGGTGAAGACGCTGACGTAGTTGGAGAACCAGGCGAAGTGAACGTCTTGCGGGTAGAGCGCGTTCCAGTTGAAGAAGGAGATGATCAACGTCAGAACGAAGGGGATCTGTGTCACGACGACCATGAACGCCAGCGCCGGAAGAAGTGGCGCGCGCCGTGCCCACCCTTCGGCTCTTGTGATCGTCCGTTTCTTGAGAGTGGTCGAGCCCCGCGGGAGCGATGGTGGTGCCGACCTGCCAACGCTTGGCAGGCTGTCGGTCGAAGTGGTCACGATTCTTTCCTTGCCTTGAATCCGGCTTCGGGTGGCGGCAGGATGCGGCCGCCACCCGAAGCGGCGGATTACTTCTTGTTCTTGTACTTGTCGCCGACGGCTTGAGCGAGCGCCTGCCCGTCGTTCAGGGCCTGGTCGACGGATTCTTTGCCGGCGATCGCAGAGCTCACGCCCTGAGACACCTGGGTGGCCATGTCTGCGAACTCGGGGATGGCCACGAACTGGATTCCGGGTGCGGGCCGCGGCTGGACACCGGGGTTCTCGGGATCAGCGCTGGAGATGGCGTCCTGCGTCTGCTTGTAGAAGGCCGCAGCGGACTTCTGGTACTCCGGAATGTCGTTGGTCGAGATCCGCTTGCCTGCGGGAACCTTCGCCCAGCCGAGCTGCTGTCCGACCGTCTTCTCGTAGTCCTTGCTCGAGGCCCACTCGATGAACTTCTCGGCGGCCGCCGTGTGCTTCGAGGCCTTCTCGATCCCCCACGACCATGCCCAGAGCCAGCCGGAACTCTTCGTCTTGTCCACTGGTGCCGGTGCGTACCCGATCTTTCCGGCGACCGGCGACCCGGGCGCTTCCAGCGAGCCCGCCGCAGAGGTGGCATCGTACCACATCGCGACTTTGCCTTGGGAGAGGTCGTTGAGGCATTCGGTGAAACCGGACTGTGACGCGCCGGGTTCACCATGAGCCTTGACCAGGTTCACGTAGAAGTTGACGGCATCCTTGAACGCCGGAGCGTTGACTCCCGCAGTCCAGTTCTTCTCGAACCAGGTTCCTCCGAACGTATTGACGACACTGGTCAGCGGTGCGAATACCTGGCCCCACCCGACTTCACCTCGGAGGCAAATGCCCTTCATGCCGGCCTGGGCACCGTCCGCTTTGGCGGCGAGGTCCGCGACCTGTTGCCAGGTCGGCTTTGCCGGCATGGTGAGCCCGAGCTGGGCGAAGACATCCTTGCGGTACATCAAGAAGGAGGACTCGCCGTAGAACGGCTCCGCGTAGACGTGCCCATCGGAGCTCAGCGCCTTCGTGAAAGCCGGGAAGACATCCGCCTGGTCGAAGGAAGAAGAACGGGCGATCGAGTCGAGCGGCGCCAGCCAGCCGTTCTTGGCGTACGTCGGCTCTTCGTAGGGGCTGATGGATGCGACGTCGTACTGACCCGCTTGGGCAGCGAACTCGGTGGCGATCTTCGCACGTGCGTCGTTCTCGGGCAGCGAGGTGTAGTTGACCTTGATCCCGGTCTTCTTTGTGAAGGAGGTGTCCGTGAGCTTTTGCAGGTCCAGCATCTGGGGGTTGTTCACCATCAGGACGTTGACGACATCGCCGCCATTGGCGCCGTTCGACGCTCCGGCTCCGGTGCATCCCGTCAAGGCCACGGCGAATACCGACAATCCGGCTGCCGCGATGATTCGTTTCTTGAATCGCATTCGATCACTCCTTTGTAATGTGCTGGTGGTGCGCAGTGCTGACGCTGCGCAAGGTGCGATGCTCGCGCTCATCGGGAAAGTGGGGGATTCGATGGCGCGGGGTCGTCGCATCGAGCTGCGTTTGCGAGTGCGTTAGCTGAGATTAGGGTGATGATTCGAGGCACCACTAGCGCGAATGGCATTGATTTCCGATACTAATTTTCCGGATGCCAGCCGCACGGGAGATTCCGCGGCCAAGCGGCTGCCCCCATTCGGACGCGATCTGACGGGGCTCAACCCGGTGAGTGACGACTATTCGGCTCCAGCGTTTGCCGGATGAGAATCAACGGAGTATTACTTATCGAGTGAAAACTTCTCCCCGTTCACAGCCGCTGCCCTCCTTGTCTCCGGCCGAGCGCTCCTGGGCCCAGCAGGCGGACAGGGAAGTGATCCGGCCGGACGAGGGATACAGCGTCCGGTGGGCGGAACACAGCTACCCCGCCGACATCGCGCGCTGGAACTACCATCCCGAATACGAACTGCACCTCATCCGCAAGAGCGAAGGCAGGTTCATCGTCGGAGACACCGTCGGGCTCTTCTCGCCGGGCCAAGTCACTCTGGTCGGCCCCGGAATCCCCCACGACTGGATCAGCTTCCTCGAACCCGGCGAAGTCGTGGTCAACCGAGATGCACTGATCCAGTTCGACGGCGAATGGCTCGCCAATTGCTCGTCGTTGATGCCAGAACTCGATGACCTCGCACCGCTTCTCGAGCGCGCGCGGCGAGGCGTCGTCTTCCACGGCCAGACCGCAGCGACGCTGGCTACGGCCATCGATTCCATGGGAAGCCTCAGCGGAATCGACAGGCTCCTTGCGCTGATCGGAGTCTTCCGTACGCTTGCCAGGGCACCGGAGATCGACGTCGAAGGCCTCGAATCGAATTACACCCGCCACGACGCCGACCTTCGCTCCACAGCAACGGTCGACCTCGCTGTCGACTACATCTTCAAGAACCTGACCGGCTACGTCAGCATGGCTGAAGCCGCCCGACTGGCGAACATGTCCGAGTCGACTTTCTCCAAGTACTTCAAGCGGGCCAGCGGTATGACCTTCACCGAAATGGTCGCAAAGCTTCGCATCTCTCACGCCTGCCGCCTGCTGGAAACCACCGACGAACCGATCTCGTCCATCTCCGAATCCGTCGGTTTCACGAACCTCTCGAACTTCAACCGTCAGTTCCGGCGCGTGACCGGCTCCACTCCACGAGAGCACCGGCGAACCTCCCCGCGTCGCAGGGTTCGCGTCCCGCCGCAACTGTCCTACCCCGGAATCGCACCCTGACCATGTCCGGAACCACCATCGCCATCGCCATCGCAGGGCGGACGGTGACCGGCTCGCTCGAGCAGAGCGCCACTGCCCGGGCACTGGTTGCCCAGCTCCCGCTCGATCTCTCATTCCGCGATTTCGGTGGACAGGAGAAGATCGCCGACCTCCCCGCCGCGCTGCCCGTCGACGGCATGCCCCCCGGCAGCGCCGCTGAACCGGGAACCATCGGGTACTACGCGCCCGACCGGGTGCTCGTGCTCTACTACGAGCACGTCGGCTATTACACCGGGATCATCCCGATCGGAACGTTCGACGATGTGGCCGGGATCCGGGATCAGGGCGACCACTTCGCGGCGCTGATCTCGATGATGTGACGGCGGGAACCTGCAAGCCCAGCTCGAGGGCATCCGCCCCCTCCAGAGTCGGAACATCCGAAGTATGAGGTGACCCCTGGCCCGGTTTGGACCTCACGCGGCCGGGTTGACGTCGATTGACAGGCTAGACATCGGATGTCTAAGCTCATGCGTACCCTCCACTGAAGGAACCCACGTGAGCACGATCACAGCACTCGACACCTACGACGTTCGTTTTCCGACCTCGACCATGCTCGATGGGTCGGACGCGATGAACCCGGACCCCGACTATTCGGCCGCCTACCTGCGCATCGTCACCGACAGCGACGACGGCCTCGCCGGTCACGGATTCGTGTTCACCATCGGGCGCGGCAACGATGTCGAGGTGGCGGCGATCCGGGCGCTCGAGGGTCACCTGCTCGGACGCGACGTGGAGGAACTGCTCGACGACATGGGGACGACCTGGCGCGATCTCGTCTACGACTCCCAGTTGCGCTGGCTCGGACCCGAGAAGGGGGTCATGCACATGGCCATCGGGGCCGTCGTCAACGCGCTCTGGGACCTCAAGGCGAAGCGGGCCGGTCTGCCCCTGTGGGAGCTCCTCGCGGCGATGACGCCGGAGGAGATCGTGTCGCTCGTCGACTTCCGCTACTTGACTGACGCACTCACTCCCTCGGATGCCCTCGGGATCCTGCGCTCCGCCGTGCCGGGCCGGGATGCGCGCCGCGCGGAACTGCTCGCTACGGGCTATCCCGCCTACACGACCACGCCCGGCTGGCTCGGTTATGACGACGCCAAACTGGACCGGCTGTGCCGGGAGGCCGTCGCCGACGGGTTCGCGCAGATCAAGCTCAAGGTCGGCGCCGATCGAGCCGATGACGTTCGTCGCCTCGGCATCGCTCGCGCGGCGATCGGCCCCGGCATCCGGCTGGCGGTCGACGCGAACCAGCGGTGGGATGTGGCGGAGGCGATCGACTGGATCGCCGACCTCGCACCCTTCGACCTCGCCTGGGTGGAAGAGCCCACGAACCCGGACGACATTCTGGGCCACGCTGCGATCGCTCGCGGGATCGCGCCGATCCCGGTGGCGACCGGCGAGCACGGCGCGAACCGTGTGATGTTCAAACAGTTCCTGCAGGCGGACGCGCTCCGTGTGCTCCAGATCGATGCGAGCCGGGTCGCCGGCGTCAACGAGAACATCGCGATCCTGCTCCTCGCAGCGAAATTCGGCGTGCGTGTCTGCCCGCATGCGGGCGGGGTCGGACTGTGCGAGGTCGTCCAGCATCTGTCGATGTTCGACTTCCTGGCGGTTTCGGGCACCAGCACGGACAGGATGATCGAGTTCGTCGATCACCTGCACGAGCACTTCGTCGTCCCGGTCGATGTTCACGACGGGCGGTACTGGCCGCCGGCGACGCCTGGGTCCGGCGCTGAGATGCACGAGGCATCGATCGCCGAGTTCGACTGGGGCGTCCGTGCCTGAATCCGTTCTACGTCGTTCCGCCCGCGCGGGCACCCTCGCGTTCGGTCCGCTTTCGTTCGGCGGCGGGAACCTGGGCAACCTCTTTCGCGCAATGAGCGATGACGATGCTCACGCGATGCTCGAGGTCGCCTGGGAGGCGGGCATCCGCTCCTTCGACACGGCGCCGCACTATGGCCTGGGTCTGTCCGAACGCCGGCTGGGCGCGTTCCTCGCGACGAAGCCGCGTGACGAATTCGTCCTGTCGACCAAGGTCGGGCGGTTGCTCGTCGACAACCCCGGAGGCGGCGCCGGATACGACGACGAGAACGGGTTCGCTGTTCCGGACGACCTGAGACGTGTCTGGGATTTCAGTGCCGACGGCGTGCGCCGCAGCCTCCAAGACTCCCTCGTCCGTCTTGGTCTCGACCGAGTCGATGTGCTATATCTTCACGACCCGGACGAGTTCTATCTCGAATCGGCGATCGCCGACGGCGTGCCCGCTGCTGCCGCGCTTCGCGACGAAGGCCTCGTGCGAGCCGTCGGCGTCGGCTCGAAGTCCGTGGACGCGCTCCTCGCGGGCCTCCGAACCGACGCACTCGACCTGCTGATGATCGCCGGCCGCTACACCCTTCTCGAGCAACCGGCACTCGAGGACGTGATTCCCGAGGCGGCCGAGCGCGGGATCGGAGTCGTCAACGCAGCCGTCTTCAATTCGGGTCTGCTCGCGCGAAGCGTGCCCGACCCCTCGTCCCACTACGAGTACGGGGCTGCGCCATCCGCCGTGCTCGAGCGAGCACGCGCGATCGCCGCCGTGTGCACTGAGCACGCCGTGGAACTGCCGGCCGCCGCGTTGCAGTACACCCTGCGAAACCCGGCCGTCCACACCGTCGTCGCCGGTGCCGCTTCCGCCGCGCAGCTCCAACAGACGGTGGAGCGGATGGGCACGGCAATCCCCGAAGCGCTGTGGACCGACCTTCGCGACCGGGATCTGATCCCGTGACGCTCGCATCCTCGCGCCGCATCGATGCGCACCTTCATCTGTGGGATCTCGACGCCGGCGAATACGCCTGGCTCACGCCCGAGCACGGCGCGCTGTACGCGACCTTCACAGCCGAACAAGCGAGAGCCGAACTCGACGCTGCCGGAGTCGAGTCGGCGATCCTGGTGCAGGCGGAGGACACGCTCCGCGACACCGGCTACTTGCTCGGTGTGGCGGAGAAGAACCCGTGGATCGCCGGCGTGGTGGGCTGGGTGCCGCTCGACGAACCGTGGGCGGCCGAGGCGGCGCTCGATCGCTGGGGCGAGCATCCGGCCTTCTGTGGCGTTCGGCATCTGGTGCACGACGACCCCCGCACCGACTTCCTCGAACTCGCGGAGGTCAGATCGTCGCTGGCCTCAGTGGCGCGCCGGGGGCTGACCTTCGACGTTCCGGATGCGTGGCCCGGCCACCTCGATCAGGCCGGCGACGTGGCGCGTGCGCTCCCCGAACTCACCGTCGTGGTGGATCACCTGGCGAAACCGCCCGTGGGTCGCGATGCGTTCGGCGCGTGGCATACCTCGTTCGGCGCTGTCGCGGCCCTTCCGAACACGGTGGCGAAGGTGTCCGGGTTGACCCTCCCCGGCGTGCCGTTCACGGCGGAGGCTCTGAGACCCGCCTGGGATGCGGCTCTCGAGCTGTTCGGACCGTCCCGCCTGATGTACGGAGGGGACTGGCCGATCACGGTGCGGTTCGGAGGGTACCAGCGCGCCTGGGCCGTCTACGCAGAATGGATCGGCGAGCTCAGCGTCGCTGAGCAGGAGCACATCCTGTGGAACACCGCCGTGACGACCTACTCCCTCAGCGATCCGGTATCCGGTCGGGAGAGTTCACAATGCTGAGCGGGATCGACCCGATCCTCACGGGTACTTTGCTCGCACATCTGGACGCGATGGGGCATTCGGACGCCGTGGTCGTCGCTGACGCCCACTTTCCAGCCGCGCGGCTCGGCGCTCGGGTCGTCGACACCCCCGGACTCGCCTCGCCTCAGGTGCTCGCGGCGGTCCGCAGCGTGCTCCCTCTCGACGATGCGCCCGCCCTGGACCTGATGCGCTCGGCCGACGGAGCCACGCTCACCGTGCAGCACGAACTCATCGCCGCCGCACGGGCCGGGGATGACGACGTGAGGTTCGTCGAACGGCACGCCTTCTACGACCTCGCCGCCGAAGCTTTCCTCGTCATCCGGACCGGGGAGACGCGCAGCTACGGGAATGCCCTACTCCGCAAAGGCCTGGTCGTCCCTGAATCGGCGACGTGATGTCAGAGCGCTTTGCGCAGCCATGACTCGACCCCGTCGATGTGCACCGTCACCAGAGCCCTCGCGAGTTCGGCGTCTCTGCGTTCGAGCGCATCCACGATCGCGTGGTGCTCGGTCAACGTGCGTTCAACCGCATTCTCCTGGGTCAGGCCGCGCCAGACCCGTGCACGAACAGTCCTGCTCGAGAGTCCGTGGATCAGGCTCGCGAGGTACGCATTGCCCGACGATTCGCTGATGAGCTCGTGGAAGGCCAGGTCGTGTGCGACCAAGCCCTCGATGCTGGTCGAAACGTCGACGGCGTTCACCTCTGACCGAAGCGCAGCCACTGCGTCGTCCGTCATCGCGGCGGCCGCGAGAGCCGCGGCGGCCGGTTCGAGGATGCGACGCACCGCGAAGATCTCGAGAACAGATGAATCGTCGTGCAGGTCGACGACGAACGACATGGCCTCGAGCAGGAGCTGGGGCTCAAGACTCGTGACGTAGGTTCCATCGCCGCGCCGCACGTCGAGCACACGGATCACTTCGAGGGCTTTGACGGCTTCGCGCAGGGAACTGCGCGAGAGACCGAGTCGCTCACTGAGCTCCTGCTCGCGCGGGAGACGGTCGCCGGGAGCAAGCTCGCCGGAGAGGATCATGTTCTTGATCTTGAGGATCGCCTCATCGGTGACTGCCACGCGCCCAGCCTAATGGTCGGATGTTTCAGCGAGCCGCTCCCACCCTCGTCGCTCCGCCTAGTCTTGACCCATGGCGGACGAGACCCGGTTCCACAGCGCCGCAGAGGCGGCGAACGATCCACGCGTTCTGGCGTTCGGTCGCCTGCTCGGTGCCGCCAACCGACTCGAGTTCCTCTTGGGACGTGATCTGGAGGAGCGGCTCGGGCTCCCGCACGTCATGTACGAACTGCTCCTGCTCGTGGGGAGGGCGGGCGAGGAGGGACTGCCCATTCGCGAGATCGCCCAAGCCCGCGTGCTCACCTCCGGGGGCGCGACCAGACTGGTCCAGCGCGCGTTGGCCCAGGGGCTGGTGACACGTACCCACTCCGCACGTGACGCACGGGTGCAGCTCATCCATCTCACGCCCGTCGGTGCGCGGACGGTCACCGAGGCAAGCAATGTGCACGTGCGCAACATCGAGCGCCACCTTGTGGACGTTCTCGGCGATGACGAGATGGCGTCGTTCTCGACCATGATCCGGAAGCTCAGCGAGAGCGCAGCACGGTCGCTCCCGGTGATGCCGTAAGGCGCGGAGAAAATCGCTCCTGGGGGAATAGCTGACTAGTCAGCTATGTTGAGTGCGATGCGGACCGCCTGGTCCGCGCCGGGCCTCTGTTGCCCGGGCACTTGCTGAAAGGGCTTTCCCCATGCCGTTGAATTTCGATGTGTTCGACCTCGACTTTCCCGCGGGGTCGAAGAACAAGTCGGCCGTCCTCGTCTCGAACGAGTCCGAAGCGGTGCTGATCGATGCCGGCTTCACGCGGGCCGACGGGCACCGACTCGTCGCTGCGATCCTCGACTCCGGCAAGAAGCTGACGACCGTGTTCGTCAGCCATGCCGACCCCGACTTCTACTTCGGCTTGGAGGTCATCGCCGACGCGTTCCCCGCAGCGACGCTCGTTGCCACGCCGCTGGTGATCGAACACATCCGCGCATCCTTCGAGGGCAAGCTCGCGGCGTGGGCGGCACTCGGCCAGAACCTCCCCACGCGGCTCGTCGACCTGGAACCGTTCACAGGCGACGCCCTCGCCATCGGCGATGACAGGCTGGAGCTGCACGGCGGCTCGGAGCTGCTCCCGGACCGTCACTATCTGTGGCACGCGCCATCCCGCAGCATCCTCGGCGGCGTCCTCCTGTTCCAGGACGAGCACGTGTGGACCGCGGACACCGCCACTCCCGAGCTTCGGGCGGACTGGGTCGGCACGCTCGAGCAGATCGCCGCCCGAGAGCCGGCGCTGGTCGTCGCCGGCCATCGCCAGCCTGCCAGCGCGAACGACGCCACGTCGATCGCCTACACGCGCGACTACCTGCTCGCTTTCGAGGACCTTCTGGCACAGTCCAGCGACGGTGCGTCGGTCACGGAGGCCCTCGTGCAGCGTTACCCCGGATCCGGGATGCTGATCGCCGCTCAGATCGGACCCAAGGTGGCCAAGGGAGAGATGACATGGGGCTGAGCCAGAACCCGACGGGCGATACGTCGGCGGAGTCACGTGACGTCGTCCGGCGCCAGTACCTCGCCTCCGCGGCCGGCGATCTCGACGCCTTGCGCGCGACGCTGGCGCCCGATGTGGAGTGGACGGAGATGGCCGGCTTTCCCCTCGCCGGCACCTACCGCACCCCCGAGGGCGTGACTTCCAACGTGATGGAGAAGCTCGGGGAGGGCTGGCAGGACTGGACCGCACACGACGACACCTACATCGCCGACGGTGAGAACGTCGTCGTCCTCGCCCGGTACACCGCCATCCACCGGACCACGCGGAAACCGCTGAACGTTCGCGTCGCGCACCACTTCGTCGTGCGCGGGGGGCTGATCGTGCGGTTCGAACAGTTCGTCGACACCGCGAAAGTGCTCGAAGCCGCCACGAACTGATCGCGAAACACGATGTTCTAAGGACCCTCAGTGCGCACTGCCTCGCGTGGCAGGGGTTGGAGGCGTGCGAGTTGGGTGACGTGCTGGGGGCCGAGTTCGGCGAGGGAGCGCACTTGCAGCAGTTTCATGGTGCGCACCAGTTGGTCGGTGAGGATCTGGATGGTGCGATCCACCCCCTGCCGGCCGCCGGCCATCAGCCCGTACAGGTAGGCACGGCCGATCAGGGTGAACTTGGCGCCGAGGGCGTAGGCGGCGATGATGTCGGCGCCGTTCATGATCCCGGTATCGATCGCGACCTCGGTGTGGTGGCCGACTTCGCGGACCACGGTGGGGAGCAGGTGGAACGGGATCGGTGCCCGGTCCAGCTGACGGCCGCCGTGGTTGGAGAGCACGATCCCATCCACCCCGGCATCCACCAGGGTCTTGGCGTCTTCGACGGTCTGCACGCCTTTGACCACCAGCTTTCCCGGCCACATCTCCCGGATGATTGCGAGGTCTTCGAAATCGATGGAGGGGTCCATGGCCGCGTTCAGCAGGTCACCGACCGTGCCCCCGGTCTGGGACAGGGAGGCGAACTCCAGCTTCGGGGTGGTCAGGAAGTCGTACCACCACCACGGCCGCGGGATCGCGTTCAGGATCGTGCCCACAGTCAGCTGCGGCGGGATGGAGAACCCGTTGCGCTTATCCCGCAACCGCGCCCCCGCCACCGGGGTGTCCACCGTGAAGAACAGGGTGTCGAACCCAGCCGCCGCGGCCCGCTCCACCAGACCATAGGAGATCTCCCGCTGCCGCATCACATACAACTGGAACCAATTCCTACCGTGCGGGTTGACCGCCTTCACCTCCTCGATCGAGGTGGTCCCCAACGTCGACAGGGTGAACGGGATGCCCGCAGCAGCCGCCGCCCCGGCACCCGCGGTCTCACCCTCGGTCTGCATCAGGCGGGTGAACCCGGTCGGGGCGATCCCGAACGGCAACGCCGAGGAGCCACCCCAGATCTCACACGTGGTGTCGACGGTGGACACATCCCGCAGCACCGAGGGGTGGAACTCCACATCCTGGAACGCCTGCCGCGCCCGCGCCAACGACAACTCCCCCTCGGCCGCACCCTCGGTGTAGTCGAACGCCGCCCGAGGCGTCCGCCGCTTCGCGATCCGGGCCAGATCCTCGATCGTCAACGCCGACGCCAGCCGACGCTTCTTCAGATCCAGCTCCGGCCTCTTGAACTGCATCAACTCCAGCAACTCAGCCGGCTTCGGAAATTGACGGG
>JBQCCO010000159.1:0-18975 GCA_051962155.1 Leifsonia sp.
CACCCCCCCCGCCCCCCCCCCACCCCCCCCCCCGTCTTGTCCTATTTTATGTCACTGCCGCTGGGGGTGTCGCGTGCTTTCTTTCCGGACTCGATTGGGGCGGACCCGACGGTGGGGCGGACTCGATGGTGGGGCGGGGGTCAGGCGAGGGTGAGGGTCGACGGGGTGTGGTGGACCGGGAAGTTCACGCTCGCGGCGATGAAGCACTTCTCGGCGGCCGGTTCGTGGAGGCTCGCGGCGAGCTCCGCCTGCGCCGGGTCGGCAATGGTCACCCGCGGGCGCAGGGTCGCCTCGGTGAAGTGGCCGCCGCCGTTGCCGGTCTGCTCCATCGTGCCGGTGGCCGCATCCGTGTAGCCGACGACGACGACTCCCGCCCGTGCCGCTTCGGCGAGGTAGCTGAGCATGTGGCACTGCGCCAGGGCGGCGAGCAGCAGCTCCTCCGGGTTCCAGCGGTCGGTGTCGCCGAAGAACGTGCGGTCGGCCGAGCCCTCGATCGAGTGCTTGCCGGCGGCGCTCACGACGTGATCGCGCCCGTACTCTTTGTAGCTGCTGGTCCCGCTCCCCCGGTTGCCCGTCCACTGCAGGTCGATCGCGTATCCATGCTCCAGCTTCATGCTCCGATTCTCGCACCCGGGACCGGACGGGTCATTCCGTCCTAACGCGGTCGCCCGTCCATAAGGAGGGTGGCGGCCCCGTGCCCTGGAGCCCTCCGGGATAGACTCGACGGCATCATGACCGACACCGTCAGCACCCCCGCGCCCGTCTACTCCGTTCCACAAGAACGCCGTATCGTCACGGCCATCCCCGGCCCGAAATCGCAGGAACTGCACCAGCGCCGCCTGGCCGTCGTGCCGACCGGCGTCTCCTCCGCGCTGCCCATCTACATCGCGCGCGCAAACGGCGCCATCCTCGTCGATGTGGACGGCAACCAGTTCGTCGACTTCGGCGCAGGCATCGGGGTCACCACGGTCGGCCACACCGAGACGGCGGTCGTCGAGGCCGCCGCGGGTCAGCTGCAGGACGTCATCCACACGCTCTTCACCATCACGCCCTACGAGGAGTACGTGCGGGTCGCCGAGCTGCTCGCCCAGCACACGCCCGGCGATCACGCCAAGAAGACGGTGCTCGTCAACTCCGGCGCGGAGGCCGTCGAGAACGGCGTGAAGATCGCGCGCAAGTTCACCGGTCGTCGCGCTGTCGCTGTCCTGGATCACGCCTACCACGGGCGCACCAACCACACGATGGCGATGAACTACAAGGCGATGCCGTACGCGACCGGCTTCGGCCCGTTCGCCGGCGACGTCTACCACGTACCCAACTCCTACCCGTACCGCGACGGACTCAACGGCGCAGAGGCGGCCGCGCGCACCATCGCCTATCTGGAGAAGGTCATCGGCGCTTCGGACCTCGCGTGCCTCGTCGCCGAGCCGATCCAGGGCGAGGGCGGCTTCATCGTCCCCGCGGAGGGCTACCTCGCAGCGCTCCAGGACTGGTGCACAGCGAACGGCGTCGTCTTCATCGCGGATGAGATCCAGAGCGGGATGGCGCGCACCGGCGCCTTCTACGCGAGCGAGCACTTCGGCCTCGTCCCCGATCTGGTGCTCAGCGCCAAGGGCATCGCGGGCGGACTCCCCCTCGCCGCCGTCACCGGCCGCGCCGAGATCATGGATTCTGCGCAGCCCGGCGGTCTCGGCGGCACGTTCGGAGGCAACCCGGTGGCGGCCGCGGCCGCAGTCGCCGTCTTCGAGACGATCGAGCGAAACGATCTTCTCGCCGAGGCCGAGCGCATCGAGAGGGCGCTGAAGCCGGCATTGCTGGAACTGCAGGAGAAGTACGACATCATCGGCGACGTGCGCGGCATCGGCGCCATGATCGCGATCGAGCTCGTGACGCCGGGCACCGCCCAGACGACCAAAGAGCCCAACCCCGACGCCGTCAACCGGATCATCGCGGCGGCCGCCCAGCAGGGCATCCTCTTCCTCAATGCGGGGACCTGGGGCAACGTGCTCCGGTTCCTCCCGAGCCTCGCCGTGTCCGACGAACTGATCGCCGACGCCGTGTCGGTGATCGACGACGCCATCGCAGCGCTGTGAGCACGGAGCGTGTCGGCTCGGTGACGAGCCCGTCCGAGAGGGCTTCCGGACCTGCGGTGTTCGGGGTGGATGAGGCGGTGGAGCTGGCCGCGGTCGAGCGCAGCGGCTTCGTGGAGTCGCGGCATTCGGGATCCGCTGTCGTGCTGGGTCCGGACGGCACCGTGGTCCGCAGCCTCGGTGCTCCGGAACGCCCGGTGTTCCCGCGATCGAGCATGAAGCCGTTCCAGGCCGTCGCAGTGATGGGCGCAGGAGTTCCGCTGGAGGGTGCGAGCGCCGTGCTCGCCACGGCCAGCCACGCGGGAACGCCCGCGCACCTCTCGGTCGTGCGGACGCTCCTCGCCCAGGCGCAGCTGACGGAGGACGCCCTCCGCTGCCCGCCGGACTGGCCGCTGGACACCGCAGCACGCGACGAACTCGTCCGAGCGGGCGAGCACAAGCACCCGGTGTACATGAACTGCTCCGGCAAGCACGCCGCCATGCTGTGGGCCTGCCGGATCAACGGATGGCCGACTGAGAGCTACCTCGATCCGCAGCATCCACTGCAGCAGCACATCCGCGACACCGTCGAGCGGCTGACCGGCGAGAAGGTCGTCGCGACGGGCATCGACGGCTGCGGCGCTCCGGTCTACGCCATGTCGCTGCTCGCACTCGCGCGCGGCATTCAGCGCATCGCGACGGCCTCCACGGGCTCGCCGTTCGCGCTGTTCCGGAACGCGGCGATCCTCACGAACGCGGTACTCGCCGAGGGATGGGCGATCGACGGTCCCGGGCGCGTCAACACGGTCGTCATCGACGAGCTCGGCGTCTTCGCCAAGCTGGGCGCCGAGGGCGTCATGGTCATGACCGCCCGCGACGGCACCACGGTGACGCTCAAGATGCTCGACGGGAGCCTGCGCGCCGCATCCATCGTCGCCCTCCGTCTGCTCGCGGACGCCGGCGCGCTCACGCACGAGGACGTCGACCGCGTCGCCCCCGGCCTCGACCTCGCGGTCCTCGGCCGCGGCGCCCCCGTCGGCGCCATCCGCGCCTCCTACGTCTGACGCCCGCGCCCCAACCGTCGAGCCCACGCGCCGTCCGCCTGACCCCGCGCCCCACCATCGAGTACGCACAGACTGCACGTTTTGCGCTCAGAAACGTGCAGTCTTCGTGGACTCGATGGTGCGGCGGAATCGTGGGCGGGACGGTGAGCGCAAGCGGAGGCGCAACGGAAACCGTCTGTGCGGGCGGCGTCGAGGCGCGAAATCAGCATTCGGTCTGCCAGAATTCAGTCGAAATCCTCCGTGAAGACGGCTATGGTGAGAGCGAACCATCACGTCGAGTGCGAAGGAGCCCCATGAAGGTCGCGATCCCCCGTGAGATCAAGAACAACGAGTTCCGGGTGGCGATCACCCCCTCCGGCGTGCACGATCTGGTCGGCGCAGGTCACGAGGTCTTCGTCGAGTCGAGCGCGGGCGTCGGATCGTCCATCCCGGATGAGCTGTACGCCGGTGCGGGCGCAACCATCCTCCCGGACGCGGCGTCCGCCTGGGCGGCCGGCGACCTCATCCTCAAGGTGAAGGAGCCCATCGAGAGCGAATACGGCTATTTCCGGCGCGGGCTCGTCCTGTTCACCTACCTGCACCTCGCCGCCGACGAGGCGCTGACCCGTGCGCTCATGGACGGCGGCGTGACGGCCATCGCCTACGAGACCGTGCAGCTGCCGACCCGCGCGCTGCCTCTCCTCGCCCCGATGAGCGAGGTCGCCGGACGCCTGGCGCCGATCGTCGGCGCCAACACGATGCTGAAGCCGAACGGCGGACCGGGGCTCCTCGTCCCCGGCGTGCCCGGGACGCATCCGGCCGTCGTCACGGTCCTCGGTGGCGGCGTCGCCGGCACGAACGCGATCTCGGTCGCGGTCGGCCTGGGCGCCGAGGTCACGGTGCTCGACACCAACATCCAGCGCCTCCGCGAGCTCGATGCCCTCTACGCCGGGCGCATCAAGACGATCGCGTCGAACAGCTTCGAGATCGACAAGGCCGTCGTGACCTCGGACCTGGTGATCGGCTCCGTCCTGGTGCCCGGGGCGAAGGCGCCGAAGCTGGTCACCAATGAGATGGTGTCGCGGATGAAGGCGGGCAGCGTCCTCGTCGACATCGCCGTCGACCAGGGCGGATGCTTCGAGGACTCCCACCCGACCACGCACGCCGACCCCACCTTCACGGTGCACCAGTCGCTGTTCTACTGCGTCGCGAACATGCCCGGCGCTGTCCCCCACACGTCCACCTACGCGCTGACCAACGCGACCCTGCCGTACGCCCGCGCCATCGCGAACCGCGGCTGGCAGGAGGCGCTGCGTGCCGACGCATCCCTCGCCCTCGGTCTCAACGTGCACGACGCCCGCGTCACCAACGCAGGCGTGGCCTCCGCGCACGGTCTGGACGCCATCCCCGTCTCCGACGCCCTCGCCTGACGCCCTCGCCTGACGTCCTCGTGCTCCGAAGTGCCGGTCAGGAGACGTCGAACCAGTGGTCGCCGATCTCGACGCGGGTGCCGCGGGTGACCCGGTAGCGCCGGCCGGCCTCGCACTGGCGGGCGACGCCGCCGAGGGGATGCGCGACCGTTCCGTTTCCGGAGTAGCGGTCGCAGATCCACAGCTCGTCGCCCTCCAGACCGAACTCGAGGTGCGTCTTGGACACGCTGCGGCCGGGATCGGAGACGACCACCACCTGGTCGACGTGCTCTCCCGGCTGGGTGATCGGGCGGCGGCCGATGAGCCCGGAACCGGACACCTCGACCACGTCCCCGGTCGAGAAGCTCAGGGTGTAGGAGCGGTGGACCGGTGGATGCGCGCGCGGCGCCTGCTCCATCGGGACGATGGTCATGGCCTGCGTGGGCGGCAGGCCGTCCTCATCCAGGTCGACGCCGTCCGGGAAACGCCCCGCGATCGCTGGGGCCGGCGGCCGTTCGGCGAGCCGGTCGCCGAGGATCGAGCGGTCGGTCAGGATGGAGGTGTCGGACGGGCGCGGGTCGGCCAGCTCGGGCGCACGCACCCGGGAGGCCGTGACGGAGCTCCCGCAGAGCGGGCAGAAGAGGGTACCCTCCGCCAGCTCCGAACCGCACACGCGACAGCTCATCGTTCCCGTCCCCTTCGTTGTCCGCCCTGCTTTCCACGGTAACCGAGCGATCGCAGCGAGACGGCAGCGAGCAGTCTCTTCCACCGCGTGTCGCGCTTGGCGAGCTGGGCCCGGAGCTCGTCCACCGCCTTCCACACCGTCACGGCCTCGTCCGGCGTCGGTGCGATGCCGCTGAACGTCGCCCGGTCTGCGACCTTCGCGAGGGCCTGCGCCCGCGAACCTCCGATGGTGTCGGCGAACTCCACGCGGGTCGCTGCGGGAGGCGGTTCGTAGCCGTGATCGACCGCCGCGTCCGCGAACTCCCGCCAGCCTCCGACGATGCGCTCACGCGCGGTCGCCGCGGATCGTCGCAGCACGCGTCGCCGCCATTTGGCGGCGAGCACGGCCAGGAACGGCGAAGCGACGATCGCGAGGACGAGCAGCGACCACCCCGCGATGACGAGCACGGCGAGGAGGGTCTCGAGCAGCGGGTTCGGCTGCGGCTGGTTCGACGGGTCGACCTGCGCCTGCGGCGGCTCGTCGTTGCGCTGAGGGTTCTCGTCGACGGGCGGCTGCACGTTCGTCTGCGGCCGCGAGATCTCGGTGGGCTGCTCGGGCTGCTTCGGCGGGACCGGGCGGAGAGGCGGGGTGGGGTCGACGGTCACCCATCCGGAAGTCGTCTGCACCTCGATCCAGGCGGAGATGTCCGCGCCGACCAGGGTCACGGCCGGCCCCGTGGCGTCTTTCGGCGCGACGAACCCCACCACGACCCGCGCCGGGAAGCCCAGCTGGCGCGCCATGAGTGCGGCGGTGACGGAGTACTGCTCCTGATCGCCGAGCATCGGCACCGACGTGAGCAGCTCGGTGATGCGGTCTGCGCCGTGACCGGAGCGGCTGGGCGGCTCGTCCGGTCCGATCCCGTGGCTGATGTAGCCGTTCTCGGCGAGGCCCCGCAGGGCCGCGGCGAGCTTCGCACCCGCCCCCGACGCGCCGGCCGTGTACTTCTGGAGGACGGACTGCAGCTCGTCCGGGATGACGGTCGGACGTGGCACCGTATCGCTCCCCGGCTGCACCTTCTCCAGCTGGGCGGCGGTCAGCAACGGCTTCACCACCGACTCCGCGGTATATGCGTCGCCCGTGTGCAGGGCCGTCGTGACCGCGCCCGTCCCGGTCACGTCGTTGTAGTAGAAGGCGCCGGCGAGCCGGCTTCCGTCCTGACCGGCGAACGCCACCTGCTCGAGCTGCCCGTTCCCCGGGAGCCAGGGGCCGCGGTAGTCGCGCACGACGACGGTCGTGGTGGTCTGCGTGCCTCGCGTCCCGGTCTGATCCATGCGATACGGGACACGGGTGAAGGAACCGGACGCGCTGGTCGTGCCGCCGCTGCCGACGGCGTAGGTGATGCCGTCGTAGGTGTCGAGGGTCGCGATCCGGAGCCGGCGGTCGGCCGGCAGCCCCGAGACGCTGAGCATCGGCTCGTCCGCCTTCCCCGGCTGCAGATAGGAGCGGAACGCGCTCAGTGGGCTCGGGTAGTCGCGCGGATCGAACGGCTGCTCGACCGCCGTCCGCACCACCTGCCGCTGCCCCTGCGGCGGGAGGATGGCGGCAGCCGCGATGCCGGCTGCGGCGGCGGTGATCAGCATGACCGTCGCCCCCGCCGTGGTCAGCAGTGCCGTCGAGCGCCGCTCGCTCCGGGACTCCACCAGCAGTCCGCTCTGCTCGCGCAGCGACCGGATGGATGCGGCCCTCCGCAGGAGGCGGAAGCGGATCAGCCAGGCGAGCAGCACCGCGAAGAGGGCGAATAGCAGCGCCAGCGGAACCGAGCCGGACGATGGACCGAGCAGGATGCCCGCGACCAGGAGCAGGACGGGAGGGACGGCTGCCAGCTCCGGACGCGACGATCGCAGGGCGATGGTCACCGTGAGCGTCGTGGCCAGCAGCGTGAGCAGGAACGCGGGGACCAGCAGCGCCTGGTACGACCCGACCGGCACACTGATCGTCACGAGCTGCTTCCAGCTCAGCCAGGTCCCCTGCACGAGGTCGAGGAAGCCGGGACCCGTCGGCAGCAGTCCGCCCCCGGCGGCCTCCGAGGGCACGGCGAGCGGGACCCCGAGACCCAGGTAGGCGAGCACGATGAGCGCCGCGACGAGGATGCTGGGGAGGCGGAACGCCCATCCCACCACGCCGATGGCCGCGCCGGTCAACAGCGTGACGACGAGCATCGCGACGAAAGCGCTCGACTGGTAGACCGGCCAGAACGACCACGCGCCGAGAGCGACGGCGGCCAGGGCGAAGACGGCATCGACGAGGATGCGGAAGGAGCGCCGTGCGGGCATCAGGTCGCCAGCCGTTTCGCCAGGCTGTGCTGGAGGTCGTCCAGGTAGCCGATGGTCAGGACGCTGAGGTCCGAGACGCGCCGGAGCGACGGGATGGCGCCCTCGTCGCACACGATGGCCACGACATCCACTCCGAGCGGGAAGTGCGCGGCAGCCGCACGGAGCTGGGAGGCCGTCGGCGTCGAGCCGCAGACGAGGAACGCGATGGAGACGCCGGCCGAGTCGTCGGACGCGACCCGCGCCAGCTCGGTCAGGCGGAGCGCGGCGTCGGCGGTCTCGACCCCGGCCAGGTCGTCCAGGAGCCGGCCGCGGTTGACGGTGCTGAGCCGCCGGGCGCTGAACACCATCCGCTTGGCGAAGTCGGGCGTCTCGGCGCTGGCGACCACCGAGACCGTGCGCGAGTCGAGCATCGCCCGGACGCCGAGGGAGCCGGTGACGCTCACGGCCAGCTCGAACTCCTCCTCGGTGGCGTAGTCGGCCGCCGACAGGCTCAGCGCGACCAGGAGATGACTCCGGCGCGTCTCTTCGAACTGGCGCACCATGTAGCTGCCGGTCTTCGCCGTCGACTTCCAGTGGATGTAGCGACGCTCGTCGCCGGGGACGTACTCTCGAAGCGCGTGGAAGGCGATGTCGCTCGCCGTGAGGTCGCGGGTCGGCGAGCCCTCGAGGTCACGAACGAAGCCCGTGCTCATGCTCGGGATGGCGATGGTGCGCGGATGGACGAACAGGTCAAGCGACTCGGCCCAGACGACCTCGCGGCGCAGCAGCCCGATCGGATCGGCACGGACGGTGCGCACGGGGCCGATCGGCACGATCCCGCGCCGGGAGGTCGGCACGACGAACACGTCGGAGTGCTCCTCCCCCGCGGCGAGCGAGGGAGCGGCGAACTCCGCCAGTCCGTGACCGACCGGGACCTCCACCCGGACACCGGCGAGCCTCCGCCGCAGCGGGTTGCGGATCGAGACCTCACCGGGCGCACGGTCGCCGACGACCACCCGGTTCGCGGGAAGGGACAGCCCGACGTCGTAGGCGGTACGGCCGATCAGGTAGCCGGATCCGACCACCAAGAGGACGAGCGCCGTCCATCCCGTGACCACCGCCTCGATCCAGCTCCACACGTACCCCACCGTCAGCGCGAGAACGGTGATCGCCAGCAGCGACCAGCCGAGGGCGGTCACCACGGCGCCCACCCGCCGTGCGACCGTGGCGATGGCCCGGCCGGCGGTCGCGGACATCCGGACGACCCACACGATCGCATCCGCGAGGAAACCGTCGCGCTCGCCGACGATGCGAGCGCGTACGTTGGTCAGCTCGGTCTGCGCACGGGTGACGGTGGTCACACAGCGACCCGATCACTCGGCGGCGGGGTCTCGATCAGCAGCTGACCGACCAGGCTCGACGCACTGACGCCCTCGAACTCGGCCTCCGGGTCGAGCACCAGGCGATGGGCGAGCACCGGCTCCGCCAGGGCCTTCACGTCGTCCGGCGTCACGTAGTAGCGGCCGGAGGCGGCTGCGAGCGTCTTCGCGGCGCGCAGCAGCGCCAGCGCGCCGCGCACGCTGACTCCGAGACGGATCTCGTCGGCGCCGCGGCTCGCCTCGACCAGCCGCGAGATGTAGTCGTTGATGGTCGCATCGACGTGCACGCTCCGCGCCATCGTCGCCATCTCGACGACGGTGCCGGCCGAGATGACCTCCGGTACGACGACCTCGTGCGCCCGGCGCTCGGAGCCCTCCAGGATGCGCAGCGTCGCCTCGTGGTCCGGGTAGCCGATCGACGCCTTCATCAGGAACCGGTCCAGCTGCGCCTCCGGAAGCCGGTAGGTCCCGGCCTGCTCGATGGGGTTCTGGGTCGCGATGACCATGAACGGGGCGCCGACCGAGTGCCGGACGCCGTCGACCGTGACCTGCTGCTCCTCCATCACCTCGAGCAGCGCGGATTGCGTCTTCGGGCTCGCCCGGTTGATCTCGTCGGCGAGGACGATGTTGGCGAAGACCGGTCCGCGGTGGAACTCGAACGCGCCGGTCCGCTGGTCGTAGATGTTGACGCCGGTGATGTCGCCCGGCAGCAGATCGGGGGTGAACTGGACGCGGTTGGTCGTCCCCCGGACGCTCTCGGCGATGGCGCGGGCGAGCGATGTCTTGCCGGTGCCCGGGAAGTCCTCGAGCAGCAGGTGGCCCTCGCTGAACAAAGCGGTCAGCGCCAGCCGGATCACGTGGGTCTTGCCGAGGAGCACCTGGTCGATGTTCCCGACGAGGCGCTCGAACACTCCGGAGAACCAGCCGGCCTGCTCGGGGGTCATCGTCATGCTCCGGCCTCTTTCGATTCGGGGCGCGGCCACAGGGTCCGCGGAGGAAGGGATGGGCGCCGCGGGATGCGGCTCCCCTCAGTATGCCGTCGCGCGGTCATTGCAGTGCCGATCCCGGGTAGTCGACACCGTACGTGTCGGGCTTCGAGACGACACGGACCGTCAACGTGGGCGACGGATCGTTCGCCGGCGCCGTGCAGGTGGCGGTCTGCCCTGCCGCCGGCATCGGCAGCTGGGTCGTGCCGTCGCAGCTGTACGTCACGGCGTCATAGGCGCCCGTGGGCCAGCTGGTCCAGCTGAACACATGGGTGGCGGCGTCGTAGCGCGCGTCGCCGATCGAGAGGTTCACGGCGACGCCGAGATCCTGGGTGGCGCTCTGGTCGGTGCACAGGGACGAGCCGTCCGGGTAGCCCTCGCACACCCGCGTGATCTTGACGGTCAGCGGCATGCCGTAGTGGTTTCCGCCCGAGCCGGACAGGATGCCCGTGGTGCCCTTCAGTGTTCCGCTGTCGACCACGGCCGCACCGTCGAGCAGTTGGTAGTCGAACGTGGGATTCGAGCCTCCACCCGATCGGTAGGAGACGGTGACCTCGAAGTCGACCGTCGTGCCGTTCTGCACGCGCCGGTTGACGGCGATCCCGGTCACGCTGCCGGGCGACTGCCGCGGGGTCGCGCTGACGACGGCGGCAGGAGTGCAACCCTGGCCGTTGTAGGCGTAGACGATGAAGTTGTAGGTCTGATTGGGGCTGAGTCCGGTGAACGTCACGCTGCCGCCCTGCACATCCTGCAGGCCCGGATCGGGGTGAACCACCGGGTTGTCCGTCCCGACGCCGCTGACCGAGCAGCCCGGCGCACCCGGCCCCTGGAAGACTCCCGCGTAGTAGTCGGTGATCGCCTTGCCGTTGTCTCCGAAGACGTTCGGCCAGCTCAGCGTCGCACTCGTCCCATCCGTCGTGTCCGGAGTCGCGACCGGCGCGACGCCCGTGGTCGTCGGTGCGCCCGCGGGCACGCCACTGCCCTGGCTCTGGTTCCAGGTCGTCCGGCCCTGATAGAAGTCGTTGCGGGATGCCACCGTGAACCCGATCGCGACGCCGTTGGCGATGCCGTCCGCCGTCACGTTCAGGGAGTACGTCGTCCCCACCGGATCGGACGCCAGCGCCTGCACGGAGTTCGCGATCCCTCCGACGGAGACCAGATAGGACGTGATCGGGCTCGCCCCGGGCGCGTCGGCCGGCTTCGTCCACGAGATCCGCAGGCCGTGATCGAGCGGCAGCGACGACAGCCCGACAGGTGCGTTCGGGATGACATCGGACCACACCGGCTCGGCGTACGCCGTCGGATCGGACAGGCCGAGCGCGTTCCGAGCGCGCACGCTCAGCGTGACAGCGTTGGAGGGACCGTTCCCCGGGGTCGTGACCGCGCAGGTCGTCGTCGCGCACTGCGTCGTCGACAGCACGGCTCCGCTCGACGCCGAGGACATCGTCACTTCGAACCCGGTGATCGGCGAGTTGTTGAAGGCGCCGGGGATCCAGCTCACCGTCAGGCTCCGGTCGGCGATGGCGGCGATCTGCACGTTGGACACGGGCGCCGGACGGTCCTGCACGGAGATCGTGACCGTTCCCCAGGTGTAGCGGTCGGGATCGCCTGTGGCGTCGGCCACCTCGTATTGCAGGGTCGCGTCCGCGGGCGCCGCCGTCGCCGACACGGCGACCTGCAGCTGCGAGTTGTCGGCGTTGGGCGTGATGCTCACGCCGTCGGGCAGCCCGGTGCCGAGGCCGCGCACTGCGAGGACACGGAGCGGCGTGCCCGGGAACGGGTTCGTGGCGCCGTCGTTGGCCAGCACATCCACAGTCGTCGTCTGGCCGCGAGGCGCGATCACCCGGTCCGGCTGGGGGCTCGCCAGCGGCCGGGTCGAGGGCACCACCTGGATGTCGATCCGCCCGGCCTGACCGGTGTTGACCGCATCCTTTACCCCGATCGAGAGGGAGGGGGTCGATCCCTTCGCCGTCCCGGATGCGACGGTGATGGTCAGCTTCTGACCGTCGAGCGAGGTGCTCACCCCGGCGGGCCGCGGATCCTGGACGGAGTAGACGAGCTCGCCCTGGTCCTTGACGTAGGGATACGTCGTCACCTTGGTGAGATCGACCGTCTTGGTCTGGCCCGGCTCGAAGTCGATCAGGGCTCCGGTGAACACCGGCGGCTGGTTCTCGCGTGGAGTCACGTCGATGGGGAGCACGATCGTGGCCACGTTGCCGTTCGGATCCGTTGCGCTGGACCCGTCGGTCACCTGGAACGAGATGGAGGCCGGCCCGAAGTACCGGGGCGAGGACGTGAACTGGAGGGTGTCGCTTCCGGCGACCAGGTCGTCGCCGTTGGCGTGCGTCGCCCGGACGGTCGCCGCGTCGGTGAGGCGCACCTTCCGGCCTCCCACCGCCACGATGTAGTCGTTGAGGTGGATGGTGAGCGTCTTCTCGCTCACGACGGTCAGCTTGGGAGCGCCTCGCTTGAGCTGCGGCAGCGCATCGTCATATCCGGGAACATGCACGAACCCGTAGGCCATGACGGAGGGATCCTCGGGGTTCGCGACGCGGAACGGCACGATCTGGCTCTTCGACCCGATCGCGATCCGGAGTCGCTTGGCTGCGGTCACCTGTGCGGCGTTCGTGTAGCCGGGAACCAGCGAGAGCTTGAGGGTGGAGACCGGCCCATCGGCGAAGAAGACGTTGGCCAGGACATTCACGTCGACGCGATCCTTGCCGAGGATGTCCGAGAGCCCCAGAGTCGTGTCGGAGACGATGGGACGCGCCGGCGGCGCCTTCGCATCCACGGTGAGCCGGAGGAACGCCTGGCTGGTGCCGCCCCGCTCGTTCTGGATGGTGTAGAGGAACCCGTAGGCGCCCTCGGTCTTCGGCGCGGTCACCGTCACCAGGTTCCCGGTGATCTTCGCCTTGGCCTTGCCGTCGAGCGACGTGACGGCCGTCACGTTGAGCGGGCTGCCGTCCGGGTCGCTGTCGTTCGCGAGCACCTGCACCAGGAGGGTCCGGCCGGGACGCGCGGTCACGTCGTCCTCGACCGCGACGGGGTTACGGGCGCCCTCCACGCGGGCCGCGATGCCGACCCGCACGGTGCCCGACGCCCGTGCGCCGAGCGCATCCACCACGGCGTAGGTGAACGTGTCGGTGCCTGCGGCATAGTCACCCGCCTGGAAGTCCATCCAGTCGGGGCCGGAGGCGACCACAGCGCCCTTCTGCGGGTTGGTCTCCTGGCCGATGAACTGCACGGAGTCGCCGTCCGGGTCGATGCCGGAGAGAGGGATGGTGATCCGCACCGTGTCGCCGGCGAGGACACGCGCCGTCACGGTCTTCGGGACGGGCGGGTTGTTCGTGGCCGCATCCCGCTCGCGCACGGCGATGGAGACCTCGGCCGTCGCCCACTGGCCGTCGGCGCCGTACACCTTGTACGCGGCCGTGTAGTTTCCGGGTTTGGCGGGCGCGAGGTAGCGCAGGTGATCGCCGCTGGCGAAGAGCAGCCCCGCGCCGCTGGGCAGTGGGGTCGCGAGTGTCGGGTCGAGCGTGAGCTTGTCGCCGTCCGGCTGCACGTCGTTGGCGAGCACCGGGATGTCGACCACGTCGTCGACGCGGACCGAGACCGAGTCGGGGGCGGCGATCGGCGGCTGGTGCACGGTCAGCGGCGGCAGCTGGACGATCGTGACGGTGCCGACCGTGTCGGCGAGGCCGTTGCTGAGCCGGTAGTGGAAGTCGACGGGGCCCTCCAGCGGCCGGCTGAGGGTGACGCGCAGCGTGCGCTGCTGGAGCACCTGGATGCGGACGCCGGCCGCCGGCCCCGGCTCCGTCGCACCGGTGACCAGCAGCACTCCGCCGGACGGGTCGATGTCGGTCGACAGGACGTCCACATCCTGCGTCGACTGCTCCCGGATGAATGCCGTGTGCGGCACGGCTATCGGAGTGGTCTTCGCACCCGGCGGCGCCTTGACCTCGACGCGGACCACTCCCGTTGCCGTGATGACGCCGTCGGTCACCGAGTACTCGATGTTGTGCGTCCCGGCCTGATCGGACGTGAAGCGGAAGGTTCCGCCCTGGTAGTCGGGCGTGATGGTCGCGTCGGCCTTGGTCGGCACCGTGCTCAGCCGGACGGTCCCGTTGCCCCCGCGGACATGGTCGAGTGGCGCGACGGTCACCTCTTGCCCCTGGTACGCGACCACAGCGAACGGGTCGGCGATGATCGGGACCTGCCCGGGCGGCCGGACGGTGACGGCGAGGAGTCCCGCAGACTCGGCCCGGCCGTCGTACAGCGAGAGCGCCACATCCTTCACCCCGGCCCCGTCGCCGTGATCGGAGTAGGCGATCTGGCCCTGCGGGGTGAAGGTGACCTGGTCGGGCGCCGGGACGGAGGCGGCTGCGAGGTAGAAGGAGTCGCCGTCGGGGTCGTAGCAATCGCCCAGGACCGGCGCGGTGACCCTCCCACCGGTCTGCACGACCGCCTTGGCGGTCCGGACGCAGACCGGCGGGCTGTTCTCCACGGGTGTCCGCACGCTCACGACGACATGCGCGGTCGCCGTTCCACCGCGGCCATCGGAGATCGTGTAGTCGAACCCGATCGTGCCGGTCGCGGTCTCGGGCAGCGAGATCTGCAGCTGCTGGTCCGCGTTGGTCAGCTCGATCGAGCCTTGCGCCGCGGGCACGGCGGTGAACGAGTCGATGGTCAGGACGTCGCCGTTCGGGTCGTAGTCGTTGAGGAGAACCGGCAACGGGGTGACCCTGCCCGGCCGAGCCCCGAAGGCGTCGTCCACCGCGACGGGAGGCTGTTCCTGCTTCTCGAACTGCGGCGCGGTGTCCTGCTTGGTCTGGTCGACCAGCTCTTTGGTGGACTTCTTGGAGACCAGCTCATCCCAGTTGTCGATGCGCGCATTGCCGCTCTGCACCGCCCAGGAGACGCCGGAACGCCCGTCGTTGAGCACCACACGGTCGGCGTTCGTGCGGAACGCCAGGGTGGCGCCGGGCGGGACGTCCTTCACCGTCGACCGGTCCCCCGCTCCCGCTGCGGAGCACGACCGCCAGGCGGTGCCGTCGTTCCAGGCCGCGTAGGTGCACCCGGCGACGGTCACCGGCGCCGCCGGAGCACCGCTCGGACGGGAGCCGCTCTGCGTCACCGCCCGCGTCGGCTTCCCGCCGTCGAGCGGGACGCGCACCAATCCCGTCGAGGTGGCGATCCAGACCGCGTTCCCTGCCGCCGACGGCTGCTGGAGCACCGCATCCGACCCGGCCGGGAGGACGGAAGCCAGGTCGATGGCGCGACCGTCGACCCAGATCGTGCGCTCGTCCGGATCGAGCAGTGCCCAGTGCCCGCCGACGGTGGTGAGCGCGACGTTCGCGCCGTCGCCGCGGGTCGCGACCGTCTGCGTGGTCGTCGACGGCGCCGCGGCCTCGAGGTCGACCCGCACGAGCGACCTGCTTGCGGGCTGATAGGCGAACAGGAGCCCGGAGGGATCCATCGCCGCCACCGCCCGGCCGCCCAGATCGATCGTGGGGGCGGAGCCGGAGTTGAATTCATCGAGTTGGCCGACATTGGTGAGCCACACCTGGCCGGTCACCTGCGACAGGAGGGCGACATGGCCGCCCGCCAGCGAGACCTGCGGCGATCGCGGCGGCAGGGCCACCGACTTGCCCGCCTCCGCCTTGGCCGGGTCGACGACCGCGATCGTGTTCGCCTCGCGGTCGACCAGCAGTACGTCGGTGCCGTCCTGGACGACGTCCAGCGCCTCCCCGGTACCGGCGACGACGGTGTTCAGCTTGTCGATCTCGGTATTGGCCCGTCCGAGCGACTTCTTCGCATCGCTCGACACCCACACCGCGGCGTCGTTCAGCTGCAGGTGCTGCGCGCTGTAGCCCCCGGAGACGACGGCGAGCGTGGCCACCAGGGTGGCCACCGCCGTTCCGCTCACGGCGGTGGCCGCGAGGGACTTGTGCGCAGCGAGCCACGAGCCGATGACGCCGAGGCGGCTCACGTCCCGCCTGCCCTCTCGACGCACTTCTGTCCGCTCGGCGTCCCGCTCTTGCCACTGCGGTTCACCGTGACTGTGACGCACACGGTCTCACCGGGCTTCGCATCCACCCGGAACTCGGTCGCGTGCTGCAGGCTCGGCGGCTGGTCGTCCACCGTCACCTGGTAGCTGTCGCCCTGATGGAGGCCCGGGTCGCTCCAGGTGAACACGATCGTGCTACCGGTGATGCGGCCGCTGAGGTCGCGGACGGTCGGGATGTCGTCGCTCGCGCCGGCGCGCACGAGCACCACCGTCGCTGTGACGGTGAGCACGACGACGAGCGCAGCACACGCGATCAAGGACAGCACGAGCGCCCGCGACACGCGCGCAGGCGGCGGCTGCTGCGGTGTCTGGGCGCTGCCGCTCTCGCGGATGACGGTCCGGGTCGGCGTCCGCGTGACGGTCGACGCGACAGCGACGGGCCTGCGCCGGCGGCGCTTTCCACCCGGGTCGATGGCGACGACGCCCTTCACGCGCGTCCGATCCTCCGGGTCGGCCGCCGTGGCCAGCGCCCAGTCGTCCATCGCGACCTCGATCGGCGTCTGCGGCAGGGCCAGCTCGGTCTCCACCGCCTGGAGTTCACGGATGAAGTCGAGAGCGCTCCGCTGCCGCTGCGAGGGGCGCCGGGACAGCGAGCGCAGCAGGACCTGCTCCAGTCGCGGCGGAACATCGGGCCGCCCGATCGGAAGCGGCCGGCCCTTGGTGATGCGCTGGATGAGCTCGGCCGACGTGTTCTCTTTGCCGGGCACCTCGAACGGGGACCGCCCGGCCAGCAGCGAGTACATCGTCGCACCCAGCGACCACACCTCGCTCGCGATCGTCCCGCTCGTCTCGTCGAGCAGGACCTCGGGCGCCGACCACGGGATGGAGAGGCCGATCGCCTCCGTCACATCCGCCTCGCTGAGCGTCGCCGCGATGCCGAAGTCGCTCAGCACGGGATGCCCGTAGGCGGTGCTCAGGATGTTGGACGGCTTGATGTCGCGGTGCAGCACCCCGGCGCGGTGGGCAGTCTCGACCGCACTGGCGATCCGTACCCCGGTGCTGAGGACTTCCGGCACCGACATCGGCTCCGCGCGGTAGCGCTGCCCGATCGCCGCGGAGCACAGCTCCATCACGAGGTACGGCCGGCCGTCGGAGGACACGCTCGCCTGGTACACCGTGAGGATCGAGGGATGCGTGCTCAGCTGGGCCATGAGGTTCGCCTCGGCCTGGAACATCTGCTTCACCTGGCTGGTGACGACCTCGGCCAGCATCACCTTCACGGCGACCTGGCGTCGCGGAAGGTTCTGCTCATAGAGGAAGACGTCGGCGAAGCCACCCGAACCGAGCACACGTACATACGAGAAGCCGGGAAGGTTGGGTGGCTGGGACGGCAAGCGCCGGGCCATCTGCTCCTCCCGTTCGTCGGCGGAACGCGTCGCAAGTGCAAAGCGTCGGATAAAAGAGTGTCTGGCAATTGTAGGCAGCCGCTTCCCGCCGTCGGCGGGGTCGAACCCGCACTGGGGACAACTCCTTCACCCCCAAGTCGGGGGACAGAATCAGTGCCGGGGAGCGGCCCTGTGGGATGCGCCCTCGCGATGCGCCCCGGACTCCGGGGTGGCCAGCACGTCGACGACCACGACGGTCACATTGTCGCGTCCGCCGTTGCCGAGGGCCGCATCCATCAGCTGCTGCGCGGCGTCGAGCGGCGACGACCCCTCCGCCAGGAAGTAGCGGATGCCGTGCTCGGTCAGCTCCTTGGTCAGGCCGTCGGAGCAGACCAGCAGCCGGGACCCGGCCACGATCGGGAGCAGGAAGTAATCGGGCACCGGGTCTTCGTTGAACCCCACGGCCCGCGTGATCACGTTGCTATGCGGGTGGACCTCCGCCTCGGCCGGCGAGATGGCGCCGGCGTCGAGCAGCTCCTGCACGATGGAGTGGTCGACCGTGAGCTGCTCGAGCAGACCGTCCCGGTAGCTGTACACGCGCGAGTCGCCGATGTTGAACACCAGCCAGTACGGCGAGCCGTCGACCAGGGTGAGGGCGATCCCGGTGACGGTCGTCCCGGTGCCGAGGTCCGTGTGGCCGACTCCGCGACCCATGTCGTCGACGGCCGACCGCAGGGCCTCGGTGAGGGCCACCTCTCCGACGAAGTCCGCCTTCACCTTCTCGGCCAGGCGGGTGACGACCGCGGTGCTGGCGAAGTCTCCGGCGGTGTGGCCGCCCATCCCGTCCGCGACCGCGAAGATCGGCGACCGGGCCAGGAGGCTGTCCTCATTGACGCTGCGCCGGTAGCCCGTGTCGCTGAGCGCCGCCCAGGAGAGGCTGATACGCGCGTCGGTGTCGCCGGGGACGGCCACCGTGTGGCGTCTGCTGCTGCGACCGATCTGCGTCACTCGCGTCCTTCTTCTGGGGCTTCGGTGATCTCGATGATATTACCGTCGCCGATCTCGACCCTCGCTCCTGCGAGCACCACGGCGGACTCCCCCGGCCGCAGCCGCCGCGCGCCGCCGGGACCGGTCACAACGGTGCCGTTGGTCGAGCGGAGGTCGGTGACGACGATCGCGTCCCCCGACTGCTCGATGCGGACATGCGTGGAGGAGACCTCCTGCGTGGGCGACGGGACGGTGACCAGGCGCGGCTCTGCACCGGATGCGACGCGCTGCAGCGCCGGACGGCGGCCGATGACCAGCGGGACGTCGAGGGCGACGTTGTCCCCCGACGGCAGCCGCGCCGCGAACGTCGCAGGAGCCGCCGGCGGGACGACGGGCTGCGTCAACGAGAGCAGATCGCCGGTGTCGATCAGCAGCCGGCCGTCGGTGACGCTCGGCGTGTCGCCGGCGAGAACCGATGAATCGGAGCGAGCGACCGGCGGCTCCTCGATGTCCACAGCCCCGGCGAGCTCGTGGGGAGCGGGATGCGCAGCAGGGGGGACATCCTCCTCGCCGTCGGCCGTCGCGCGGCCACCAAAGAGGCTGGAGCTCGGATTGCGGCCACGGATGATGGTCTCGTCGACCGCGGCATCGTCCTCCGCAGCCCCGCCCTCGACGGCCGGCTGCGCCGCCGGCGCCCCGCCACGCGCCGCGCGCTCGATCGGCTTCAGCGTCCA